>DATNNY010000343.1:0-4815 GCA_035601635.1 Pyrinomonadaceae bacterium | reverse complement strand
AGTCTTCGATCACCTGGTGGCGCCGACGACATTCTATATTTCACGCGCAGAGTTTGAATCGTGGTGGGATGACGTGGGCGCGCAGGATGTAATCATCGGCTGGCACAATAAGAATAGTTGGCGTGGCTTTGGAAAATTAAGTGATCGGGAAAGTTAACCCGCTGCACTGCCCTGCTGTTTGAGCAACTCTTCCAGGTATTCAATCAAAGTACGCAGTGTGGAAAACGGGCTCTTCGCTTTCGACAAAAGATTTTCGTCGGCGATGGTAATGTCGGTGCCGAACTCAGCGTTGATCTTTTCCTCGACTTCCATGATCAGAGTTACAAAGTCGAGTGATTCGAGTTTGCCTCCGGCGCCGTACAACGGCGCATCCAGAGACTTTTCGAGGCTGACACCTGCCGGCAACTGCGTGTTGAGCTCATCAACGGCGTTGAAAACTGCTTTGCTGACTCTTTCGTCGGTAGCCATTATTTTCTCCTCGCCGGCGATTCTAACTTAGCGGTGCTCAGTTATGAAATACGAAGAGCGATCCGGTGCTGGGTCAATTGTGTGTTGCCAGTAGTCGGATCGTGATGCGGGAGATTAGCAACACACTTTTACCCACTAACAAGCGATCCGGCTATAATGAATCGCGACTGAATCATCATGCAGAACAGAGCAGCAATCAAGGCGATCAGATCTTTCTTGCCCGCGGGAAAACTGAGTAACCAGCAACTGGCTGAAGAATTCGGCGACTGGCATGCCAGTCAAATTCTCTCAAAGACCGGTGTGGCCGTGCGCGGCGTGACTGGTCCAAATGAATGTGCGTCGGATCTTGGTGTCGCGGCCGCCGAACGCTTGTTTGCCGGCGGTGCTCATGCGCGGGAAGAAATTGATTTCCTGATCTTTTGCACGCAGAGTCCGGATTACTTCACTCCCGCGACCGCTTGCGTGATGCAGGATCGCTTGGGACTAAGAACTGATTGCGGCGCCATCGACATCAATCAGGGCTGCTCCGGATATATCTACGGTCTGGCGCTGGCAAAGAGTTTGGTCGAAGCAGGTACAGCGGGAAATGTTCTGCTCATCACCGCTGATACCTATACCAAATTTATTAATCGACGGGATCGTTCGCTGCTTACCCTCTTCGGCGATGGCGCGGCGGCAACGCTGATGGGCGCAATGCCGTCCGATCGAGAACTAATTGGGCCCTTCGTTTTGGGAACTGACGGACGAGGAGCCAGTCAGATTATCGTTAAGGCAGGTGGCTTCCGTTGCCGGCCCACCGCCGAGACGGCAATTGAGAAAGAAGACTCGGCCGGAAACTGGCGTTCAGAGGAGAACCTTTTTATGGATGGCGCCGATGTGTTCGGATTCGCCATGAAGACAGTGCCGGAAGCTTTGGGCCGGCTGTTGGACAAATGCGGACTAAGCCTCGACCAAATCGATTTCATCGTGCCACATCAAGCTAACAAGTTCATGCTCGAACGGCTGCGCGCCAAGATGAAAATTCCGGCCGAGAAATTCTGGATCGACATGGAGCAATGCGGGAACACTGTCTCTTCGACCATTCCCATCGCGCTTGAGAGCGCTCTCGAGCAAGGCCGCATTAAGCACGGTGACCGGGTGGCGCTGGTAGGTTTTGGCGTCGGCTATTCATGGGGTGCAACCGTGATCGAGATCGTCTGAGATGGACCTGCAACGAATCGCCAGAACGATTCTGCCGGACCGGGCCGTGACGTCTTTGCGGCGCGCGAAGTGGGCGCGCGAATGCCGCCGTGTGGCCGCTCTACCGCCGCTGACGGAAGCAGACTTCAGTGCGATTCTGGCCAATGATCTTGGTTTGACTGAGGGCGATCTGGTTTACGTTCATAGCGGGATGGACGGATTGAACCTGGCGTTTCCCTTCTATCGAATTCTGTTTCTGATTCGGGAAGTGATTGGTACTTCGGGGACGGTCTTATTTCCAACTTATCCGAATCATAGAATTTCTTCTTATGAATATTTGCGGCAAGGCAAAATCTTTGATGTACGCCGGACGCCTTCATATACGGGGATTCTAACGGAGTTTGCGCGCCGGCAAAGCGCCGCTGTGCGCAGCTTGCACCCGACCAAATCCGTCTGCGCGATCGGGCCGGCGGCCAAAGAAATCACGGCCACCCATCACTTGTCTCCCTACCCGTACGATACCTGTAGTCCGTACTACAAATTGATCACGGGGCGCGGAAAAATCGTCGGCCTGGGGGCGACGACGAACTACATCTCGTTTGGTTATTGCGTGGACGATTCTTTAAAAGAGAAATTTCCGGTGCGCGTATACCACGACGAGATTTTCGATGCGCCGTGTATTAATTATCAGGGAGAGCGGGTGATAGTAAGTACTTACGCCCACGACATGAGTCGCGTGGTGCATCCGAACATGCCGGTATGGTTTCAGAAATGCGTTTCCGCGGAAGCCTGCCGCGATCTAATGGTGCGCGGGATGCGGTTCTTTCGCGCGGACGCGCCGAAACTGTTCGCTGAGATGATGGAGCTGGCCGAGCGGAACATTATCGCCTATCCACGATCAGTGCGAAGTTAATGCAAGTAAGCGGAGCGCGGACATCCCTGTCCGCCTGAGCGCGCCAGCGCGAACAGGGTTGCCATTCTCGGCGTGCTGCGCTTCGAGCAACGAGGAGCCGACTTGCGCGCTTTTTTCTGCGTCGCAGCGCGACGCTTTGAATTTAGCCCGGCCTTTCAAGGCCGGGATCAGTCGAGCACCAACTCCCGTCGCGTAGCGACGGTTGAGTGCTTCTCTCAATCGTGGCTGACGGGACGACGCGCTCTACGACCTATATTTCCCGGCGTTGAAACGCCGGGCTAAATTCATGCCGACGCTACGCGTCGATGGATTGCCATGGCATCTTAGTCGTCCATACCTTGAGTCCTAACTTGAAACTCGCCGCTGTGAATCTTTGCCGCGATTTCACTCAACGTAATGAACCTGATGTCGTCGGCTTCTGATACTTCACCAACCAGGCGTTCAATGGACGGCATATCGCGAATGTCTTTCGGGTGGTTCGTCAATACGACCGGGAGTTGTGTCAGGCCCGACGCGCGGACGCGCGCCCGAATTGACGCCAGCATCTCGCGCATCAGCGGGTAATTCAGACGGCCGGTGTCGGAAACGAAATGCTTACGTTTGACAGCCGGAATGATCAGCTTCTCAACCGCTAAACTAATCCGGGACGGCCGATTAGATTTTGAACGCTGACTCCGCGCCTCACTGTTTGGCGGGCGATTGATCTGCTGCCGCGCCAGCGATATGTTCTGTCGCGTGACTGCTCGCCGCGATCCGTAGAAGTGGTTGAGCGGCACGCACACAATGTCTTCCCGCTTGTCTGAAACTTTGCGCGCATCTTTCATCACCGGATAAAAAGGAAGAAACGGTTCTTCGCAATTGCGATAATCAAGCTGCAGGTCTTCACTGTCGACGAAAACGCCACCGGCGATACTCACGTCGATTTCGATTCCGAGAGCCGCCAGGGACTCAAACAGATGATCGGACGGCGCGGCGGCCAGAGCGCCCGCGCGAAAAGCGAGGCAACGGTAACCCGAATCGATTGGCTGCAGCAGATCTTCCAGATACTGCTTGCCACCGGCGAGCATTGTGTACGCAGCATCGCCTTCGTAGTTCAGAATTGACCAGTCTCCGCGCGGATGCCAACGTCCGTTTTCATAGTCCGCATTCAGCCATTGAGGGTGCAGGTGCAACTGAATGTCGTGGCCTTTACGAAAAGCGTCGCGCACATGCTCGTCCCAGGAATCAGCCAGCGGCCTTAGTTCAGGGTGCTTTGCTTCGAGGCGTCTGAATCTTATCTGCTGCATCAGGTCGGGAAGAATTGTCGTGCGGGCCCCGAACTTGGCATAGATTTGCAGCAACCGGCGGAGCGGCGCGAATTGAATTTGCTCGATATCGCCCGAGCCATCGCCGCGTAATTCCCAATCGTGAGTTAAAGCAAGATAGATCATGGGCTGCATGATAGTGGCACAGACTTCAGTCTGTGATTAACTGAGAAACACAGATGATTGGAATCTCTGATCAAGTTAGTTGAAAACAGACTAGCTTCTTCCCCTCGCATTGGACGGGTTAGGGGAGGGTTTTGACGCGGATAGCCCCTCTCCCCAGCCCCCCCTCCCAAAGGGAGAGGGAGAAGATTTTAGAAGAGTCTGAACAACTTAGTTAAGACTCTGCCAAGCCGGCGAAGCGCGGCGATAGCATAAAGCCTGGGATGAAGCGCAGCGGAATCCCAGGATCGTCGGAGTACAAAGAGCCGAGCCCGCGAAGTGGGCGACAGCCATTTCATCGATTGGGTCGTTAGGTCTTGGGCTATCGCACGCTACGCGCGCTCGGTTTCTCCCGGTTCGTCAACCTGGGGTTTCGCTTCGCTCCACCCCAGGCTTTATGCTTCCACCCGCTCCGCGGGCTTGGGAAACGCAGGGTGCACATAGAACGAAGTCGCTTCGTATTGTACTATCACCCACCTAACGATGCTGAAGGATCGATCGATCATCTGTTTTGGCGGGGAGGATTGGTGGTATCACCATCCGCATTCCAAGAACCATCTGATGCGTCGCTTCGCACTCGCCGGAAACAAAGTGATCTTCGTCAACTCGATTTCGATGGGCATGGCTTCGGTCAGGAGCAAGGACCTGGTGCCGCGCATCGCGCGCAAGCTAAAGAGCTATGCCAAGCTGGCCCGCACTACTGAAGAAGGAATCACAGTTGTCTCGCCCGCGGTGATTCCTTTCTTCGGAAGCCGCGCCGCAACCATCGCTAATCGTCGCTTGCTGACT
>DATNNY010000342.1:0-18828 GCA_035601635.1 Pyrinomonadaceae bacterium | reverse complement strand
CGAAATAGATCCAGTAGAACAACTCGACGTTGTGGACCGTGGCTCCTTCAACCAAATGCAACTTGTGTTCATCCGTGTCGCCCGGCCTGGCAACTGCGGGCTTGAACGGATGGCCGGGGATCAGTTGGCCGGGAATCAGATTGTCGCGATACTTGTCGTGGTACTCGATCGCTTTGATCGCCAGGAACGTCGCGCCCAGAATCATTGTCAGGATCAGACAGATGATCATACTGCGTTGCTTGCCGACCTGTGTGCTATAGACGGCCATCGCCATCGTAAAGCTACTGACGATCAGGACGGCGGTATTGATTGCGCCCAGTCTTATGTCCAGATGATTGCTGGCCGAGGCGAATGCGGCTGGGTACTGATAACGATAAATCGTATAGGCCAGGAACAACGCGCCAAAGAACATGATTTCAGTGACGAGAAAAACCCACATGCCCAGCGTGCCCGCCTCCCGCTGCTGCTCCATGTTTTCGAAGTGGTGCTGCAGCGCGCGGTGATGCGCTTCGTGTGTTGTAGCTAGTCCTTCAGGCATGTGTTCCTTAAAAACCCAACCACAAAGTCACAGAGACACAAAGCAACTTTGCTGATTGCTTGTCTTTGTGGCCTTTGTGTCTTCGTGGTTATTCATCCGTAATTACCTTGCTCGTTTGCGCCCGGATAGCGACCTATACCTCCGTGCGCTGTCGCTCAAACTTACCCACTACCGATTTATGTTCTGGTCCGGCGAACTCGTATGCTTCATGCGTCACGATCGGCGTGGTTAAAAAATTCTCAGTCGGCGGCGGCGAAGCAGTCTGCCATTCCAGCCCCGGCAGGTTCCACGGATTGGCTTTCGCTATCGGCCCGTAGCGCATCGACCAGACGAGATAGAACAGCGGAATCAATAATCCCACTCCCAGAATCGACGCGCCGGCTGTCGACAAAACATGCAGCACCTGCCACGAAACCAGATCCGCCGGATAGGTGTGATAACGCCGCGGCATGCCCAGGTAACCAAGCAGAAACTGCGGCAAAAACGTCAGATTGAACCCGACAAAAACTATCAAGGCCGAGAATCTCCCCCACCCTTCGGGATACATGCGCCCGCTGATTTTGGGCCACCAGTAATGCAATCCGCCGAGATACGCCAGCAAGGTCCCGCCCACCATGATGTAGTGAAAATGCGCGACCACGAAGTACGTATCGCTTAAGTGCACGTCCACCGCCAGCGCTGCCAGAAACAAACCCGTCATGCCGCCGATCGTAAACAAACCGATGAAGCCGAGCGCGTAGAGCATCGGCGTGTCGTAAGAGATCGAGCCCTTGTAAAGCGTGGCCGTCCAGTTGAAAACTTTGATGGCCGACGGAATCGCGACGGCAAAGCTCAAAAACGAAAAGATCATTCCCGCGTAAACTGACTGGCTGGCCACAAACAGGTGATGGCCCCAAACCAGGAACCCGAACACGGCAATAGCCAGGCTCGAGAAGGCCACAAACTTGTAACCAAAAATATTCTTGCGCGAGAAGTTGGCGATCAACTCGCTGATTACACCCATGCCCGGAAGCACCATGATGTAGACGGCCGGATGCGAGTAGAACCAAAACAGATGCTGGAACAAGATCGGATCACCTCCGGCCGCCGGATCGAAGATGCCGATATGTGCCAGCCGTTCGAGCGCCACCAGCAGGATCGTAATCGCGATCACTGGGGTGCCCAGGATCATGATTAAGCTGGTCGCGTAGTGCGCCCAGACGAACAGCGGCAGACGGAACCAGGTCATGCCCGGCGCGCGCATCGTGTGAATCGTAACGATGAAATTCAGGCCCGTTAGAATTGACGAGAAGCCATTGATAAAAATCCCCAGGCCAGTCGCGATCACATACGAGTTCGAAAACGTGGTGCTATACGGAACATAGAAGGTCCACCCGGTATCGACGCCCCCGGCGAGTAGCGCATAGATGGTAACGATGCCGCCGATTATGTAAATGTACCAACTGAGCAGATTGATGCGCGGAAAAGCCAGATCCTTGGCGCCAATCATCATCGGTATCAGGAAATTTCCCAGAGTTGCCGGAATCGACGGAATCAGAAAGAAGAACACCATGATGATCCCGTGCTGAGTGAACATCTTGTTGTAGGTGCTCGACTGCACGAGGTCGCCCTGCGGGGTCAACAACTCCAGCCGGATTGCCATCGCATAAAGACTGCCGATAAAAAAGAAGAAGCTGATCGCCCCCAGATAGAGCAGTGCGATGCGCTTGTGATCTTTAGTCAACAGCCACGACTTCAAGCCGTATTCGGCATTGAGATAGTTGGTGCGTGGCGGCTTTGGTATCGTGAATTCTTCCATCTTGAAAATCTTAATAGGTCCTATAGGATCTATCGGCCCTATTTCTTTACCACCGGCGGCGGTTTCGTCGTCGGCGTCTCAGTCCTGGGCGTCGACAGAGACTTTATATAAGCAACCAGCTGCAAAAGCTGCTCTTCGCTTAGCTGACCCTGAAACGACGGCATGATCGGTCCAAAGCCGTTGACGATTTTGGCCTGCGGAGTCAGGATCGATTCGCGCAGGTAGGCTTCGTCGGCGCGCACACTCTGATTCGTATTCAGCACGACATTGCTGCCGTACACGCCCAGGAGCGCCGGTCCGCGTCCGCCTTCGGCGTTGGCGCCGTGACATGAAGCGCAACCCAGCGACTCGAACATCTGTTGTCCGGCGGCCGCGGGTGACATTTGATTAGCATTGCCGCTCAACCAGTTTTCATATTGGGTCGGTTCCATTACCACTACGAACCCGCCCATGCCCGAATGATTCATGCCGCAGTACTCGGCGCAGAAGAAATGGTAACGCCCGGGCTTCGTCGCTTCGAACCATTCGGTGGTGTAGCGGCCGGGCACGACGTCGGCTTTAATCCGAAATGCCGGAACAAAGACGTCATGAATTACATCCTCCGTAGCCATGATCAATTTGATCTTGCGGCCGACGGGTACGTGCAGTTCGTTGATCTCACGCTGACCGGTGGCATGCTGAAACTTCCACATCCATTGTTTGCCGACAACGTAGACTTCGATCGCGTTTTGAGGCGGTCGGTACTGGTTAAAATAAATTTTCGCTCCCCAAAAAAAGATACTCATCGCAATCAGCAGCGGAATTACCGACCAGAGCGTTTCCAGCTTCATCGAGCCTTCGATGGGGCGCGGAATTTCGAAGGGATTGCGGCGCCGGTATTTCACGACAAAGAAAATGATGACGAAAGAAATCAGCAGCGTGAAAAAGACCGTCACGCCCGAGATATAGAAATACAGCGCATCGACATCGCCCGAATAGGTCGACGCGCTTTCTGGAATAAGTGGAAACCAGGATTGCATGGCGATCAAATCATTGATCTTGAATCTGAGATCTCAAATTTCAAATCTTAAACTCTGTGATCCTCTGCGGTCCTCGGTGTCTCTGTGGTGATTTTTACCGCGCATAACATTCACCACAGAGGCACAGAGAGCCACAGAGCCAGCCCAGAGGGGCTCATGTCTCCCTCGTCAAAGCGCAGCGGGGCCTCCGCGCTTTCGCAAAACCAGGATCATCCCGACAATCAAAAACAACGTCACAGCGCCGGCCAGGCGCACGATATTCATTACAATCGCGCCGTATTTTCCGGTCGCCGGATCGTAGTGATAGCAGTAAAGCATCAGCGCATCGACTGGACTGCCGATCTTATTTTGCGAAGCTTCAACCAGTCCCAGCCGCAAATCGCGTGGTGGATAGTCGATGCCGTAAAAGTAACGCGCGAGTTTTCCTTCGGGAGTTAGCACCATGATGCCGCTGGCATGCGCGAACTGTTTGGTTTGCTCGTCCCAGAGATAGCGAAAGCCGGCCGCTTCCGTCAGCCGCTTGATGTTTCCTTCATCGCCGGTCAAAAAATGCCAGCTCGCTGCGGCGCCGGGGCGATTGTATGCCTTTATATAAGTGCTCTTTTTGGCCGCGGCCAGGTCCGGTGTTTCGCGCGGATCAAAGCTCACCGTGATCACCTCGAACTGATCGCCGATGTTGAAAGACACTTGCCGGAAGGCGCCCATCATTCCATTCAAGACCTGATTACAGAGCATCGGACATTGGTAATAAACGAGCGAGAGCACGACGGGCTTGCCGTGGAAGAGTTGCCCGAGACGAACTTCGCGGCCCTGCTCATCTTTGAAAACCGCATCGAGCGGAATTTGCTCATTCAATCTCTGATCGATGCCGACGCTCTTCAACACTTTTGGCAATCCGTTCGAGGCTTGGCCAATAGCCGGAGCCGCGCCATAAAGCGGCGAGTTTGGTTGCGGCGCTCCCGGCTGGGCGTGGGTAATGAGCAGTGAGCAGTGAGCAGCGAGCAGCAGGCAAAGCACGACGAAGGCGTTTGCCAACTTCAATGTATTTCGATAATTCTTTGGCATGACTCTATTGCTTTCGCACCGGCAATCCCTGCTTCAAAATTTCTTCCTTCGCTTTTTCGATCGGCATACCGTAATGCCGGCCGTTCTGATCAACCGGACCGTTGGTCAGCACATCGTTCCAATGCCGGCGCAGGATATTGATCTCATAGAGCCCGTCTTTCGGCTGGGCGGCGCCGGCTGTAATGGCGTTGGCCGATTCTTCTTTCTTTGTGGCCGTTTGGTTTTCGATATCAGCAGCGAATCCGGGCGCGCCCTGCAAACGCGGCTCGGGCGGCAAACGATCTTTTTCAGTCAGAGCCATCGGCGATAAAGGCGTTTCAGTTGATTTGCTCTCGAAAGACCGGAACAGACCCCAGACCAAAATGAAAGTGGCAATCGTGAGCACCGAGAGGGCCATCAGAAACTTCACGATACCCGGAACGTAAACGTCGCTGATCTCATGCGTGACATCGACGTTCTTGATGTAAGAAACATCGGGTGTTTCGGTCACGTGAGTTGTATGTTTCGAATTGCTCATCTTTCAGAATCGCATCAAGGTTTTGGCCGCGTGCTTATCGGCGAATCTGGATTAGCCGCAGAGGCACGCAGAGGCACACGCAGGGCCCGCGGAGAAAATTCTCTGCGCTCCTCTGCGCCATTTGCGTTAAAATTCCCACTCATAACCATTCATGAATCAATGCCCGGCGTGCGCTGTCAGCGCCTGCTCAAGTTGCGGATCGTTAACCGGGACCAGCGAACGCTTCTGCAACTGCCAGGCAAACGTTGCGATCCATAGTCCGCCGATAGCGACGGGCGCCGCCAGATCCATCCAACTCAAATGAAACCGCTCGCGATTGAAGCTCGGCTCGATCAGCCAGATGACGTCGACCACTCGCATGATCAGAATCAACAGCGCCAGCATGCCGAGCCTCTGCGGACTCTTCTTCGCGGCGCGCGACAAGAGCGTCAGAAAAGGAAACGCAAATTGCAGGATGACAATTCCCAGCGCGATTACGCCCCATCCGCCATGCTTGCGCGCGACATACCAGACCGTTTCCTCCGGAAGATTTCCGGACCAGATGATCAAATACTGCGAGAAGGCAAAGTACATCCACAGCATTACCAGGGCCATCAGCAAGTTGCCCCAATCATGGAAATGCGAAGTCCGCACGACCGCGTTCATGGGCTCGCAGCGGGCCAGCCAGGACATTACGAGAATCCCGAAGGCCAGCGCGCTCAAACTCCACGAGGCGACGAAGATCAGTCCAAAGATTGTTGACGACCAGGCGGGATCCAGCGACATCACCCAGTCGATCGCTGCAAACGTGATCGTTATTATCAGCAAGCCCAATCCCGGGCCGCTCATCATCTGCAAACGTTTTAGGACCCGCCCGTTCGCGGTCCGATCGTGTTCCAGCGACCACGCATTCAGCAGCCACATCATCAGCAGCCAGATCGCGAAATAGACCAGCGCGCGCGCCGTGAAGAACGCCGGATTCAAATAGTGTGCGGCCTTCTCTCGCAGCGCCGGAACCTGATCCATCTCGGCCTTATTCGTCCAGGGGTAGATCAGATTCAATCTCAACAGAATGGGCAGAAATAGGATCAACATCAACGGCAACGTGCGGGTGGCCGCTTCCAGCACGCGGCGGATTATCAGGCCCCATGCGCCGCCGGTCAGATGCTGCAACATCAAAAGCGCCATGCTCCCGATCGTGATTCCGATCCAAAAGATGAATCCGACCAGATAGGCATGAAAGAACTGTGCCCGATCGATCAGTAAACCGAAGACGAAGAGAGCTAAGAACAGAGCGCCGACAGCGAGCGCCAGGGTGCTGACTCGTTTCAATTCGGGTGGTGGTATGTATCCAGTCTGCATTACTTATCTGAGCTCGGATATCCTTGTCCGCCAGCGCGCCTTAGCGCGCTCAACTTCCTAACGTTTCGGCATAGCTCCCGGCGGTTGATTTCCCTGCGCCTGCGCCGGCATCTGGCTCAATTGCAAAGCGCGAATGTATGCGATGATCTTCCAGCGATCTTCAACCGGAATCTGCGATGCATAGGAAGGCATGGCCCCCCAACCATTGGTCGTCGCGTCAAAGAAGTGCCCGACTGGCGCCTGTCGCAGACGATCCTGTTGAAACGAAGCGGGCGAGGGTTTGTTAAAGCCTCGCCGCGCGATCATGCCGTCGCCATTTCCGGTCGCGCCATGACAGACTGAACAATAAATATCGTAGCGCTGCTGGCCGCGATCAATTGCAGCTTTGTCGATCGAAATGGGGAAAGTCTCGACGTCGTCCGGATACAACGCCGCGGGGCTTGCCGATGCAGTCGCCGACGCACTTTGCGCCGGCAATGCTATCGGAGGCGCAGTCGCCTGGCCCCCCGCAGGCCGAGTCGTGACGGGCGCCGCCTGTTGGCCCGAGTTGGCTTTCTTCCCAAGATAGAACTCGCGATCGGCTCGCAAGTAACCGCGCGGCACCGTGCCAGGAACCAACTGGCGAGAAGCGTTCCCGTCTCTGAAAAAGTTACTCTCGCGATAGGGGATCGCCTTGGGTTGATCCTGCATATCGCGGCGGCATCCAAACGCGAGAAGGCAGAAGGCAGAAAGCAGAAGGCAGGAAAATACTCTTTGAAATTGCGCGGCTCTGATTAAGACCGACGAGCTGTCTGCCTTCTGCCTTCTGCCTACTGCCTTCTGTTTTTCAGAGCTCGACATCATTCACTTCCCGCGCTTCCAGACTCTTCAAAAACCGCATTGCCTCGTCGTGATCGAATTTTGGATCCTTTGATTCGATCACCAGAAAAAAACTGTCGCGCGTTGCCAGGGCAAAATTCGGCGCATTGAAAACCGGATGATAAGGTTGCGGCAGTTTGTTCAGCGCCAGCATGCCGAACACGGCCGCGAAGGCCGCGCACAGAACGGTGCATTCAAACGTGATCGGAATAAAGGCCGGCCAACTGTTGAAAGGCTTGCCGCCGACATTGATCGGATAGTTGATCACTTCCATCCAGTACTGCATGAAAAACCCGCCCAGGCCGCCGATGATCCCGCCCGCCAGCACGATCAAAGGCAGGATGGTGCGCTTGAATCCAATCGCTTCTGAAAGTTCCTCGATCGGAAATGGTGAATAGCCGTTGATCTGGCGATAGCCGGCCGCGTAAGTTTCGCGCGCGGCCGCCACCAGCGCGCTCGGATTATCGAACTGCGCCATTACGCCATAGAGTCTGTGTTTCGATTGCGGCATTTCTTAATAGGACCTATGCGACCTATAGGACCCTATCCCTCATCAACCTCCGCTTCCGGCAAAATGGTTCTCATCTCGAAAATCGAAATCATCGGCAGAAAGCGAATAAACAGAAACAGCAACGCAAAGAAGAAACCAATCGTGCCGATGAACATTGCCCAATCCCACTGGGTCGGCTTATAGAATCCCCAGGACGAGGGCAGGAAATCACGGTGCAGACTGGTGACTACGATCACGAACCGCTCGAGCCACATGCCGATGCTGACGACCAGAGAGATTAACCACAGGACCAACAGCTTCGAACGGATCTTCTTGATCCAGAGCAGCTGCGGCGTCAGGCCGTTGCACATGATCAGGGCCCAGTAATACGGCGCATATGGTCCGTGCATGCGGTTCCAAATCATGAACCGCTCGTATTGATTGCCGCTGTACCAGCCAAAGAACGCTTCGATCATGTAGCCGTAAACAACGATCAGACCCGTCGCCAGCATGACCTTCGCCATGTTGTGCATGTGGCGCATCGTGATGAAACTCTCGAGCCCGAAAACTTTGCGCAGCGGTATCGTCAACAACAGCACCATGGCAAAGCCTGCGTAGATCGCGCCGGCCACAAAGTAGGGCGGAAAAATCGTCGCGTGCCAGCCGGGAATAATTCCTACCGCAAAATCGAAGCTGACGATCGTATGCACCGAAAGCACGAGGGGCGTAGCCAGCCCGGCCAGCAACAGGTAAGCCGTCTCGTAGCGATGCCAGTGACGAGCGGAACCGCGCCAGCCCATCGCCAGCATGCCGTAGATCAGTCGAAACGGTTTGCTGCTGGCCCGATCGCGCAGGGTCGCAAAGTCAGGAATCAAACCGACAAACCAAAACAGGGCGGACACGGTCGCGTATGTCGACACCGCGAACACGTCCCACATCAAGGGGCTGCGAAACTGCGGCCAGATGCCCATGGTATTCGGGTAAGGAAACAGCCAGTAACCGAGCCACGGTCGCCCCAGGTGCATGAGCGGGAAGACGCCGGCCTGCGCGACCGCGAACAGCGTCATGGCTTCCGCGAACCGGTTGATCGAAGTGCGCCACTTCTGTCTCAGCAAAAGCAGGATTGCCGAAATCAAAGTTCCCGCGTGACCGATGCCGATCCACCAAACAAAGTTCAGAATATCCAGACCCCAACCGACGGGAATATTCACGCCCCACAAACCGATGCCATTGAAGAGCATGTTCGTGATCGTGAGCAGCATCAGTTGGAAAAGCGCGAACGAGATGGCAAAGCCAACGAACCACCAGAGCGGCGTCTTGCGCTTCAAAACGATCGCGCTGATCTTGTCGGTGACCGAGCCAAAGGTCAGCTCTGATCCCACGACCGGATGGGTCGCGTGGATTGATATGTGGCGCTTGTCCTGCTGATTCATATGACCTATAGGACCTATTCGTCCTATTCGTTGATTTCGGGATTCGGATTCCTCAACGCCGACAGATAAGTCGTGCGCGGCCGCGTGTTCAGTTCACCCAGCAATGAATAATCCCGATCCATCGCTTTCAACTTTGAAACTTTGCTGTTCGGATCGTTGATGTTGCCAAAGACGATCGCCTCAGTCGGACAGACTGACTGGCAGGCGGTAACGATCTCGCCGTCGTGAACCTGTCGGCCTTCGATCTCTGATTGAATCTTTGCCGATTGAATTCGCTGCACGCAGTAAGTGCACTTCTCCATGACGCCGCGGCTGCGCACCGACACATCCGGATTGCGCATCAACTGATAAGTCGGCGTCTCCCAATCCTGATAAAGATAAAAGTTAAAGCGGCGCACTTTGTATGGGCAGTTGTTGGAACAATACTTGGTCCCGACACAGCGGTTATAGACCATGTCGTTCAAACCTTCAGAGCTGTGCACCGTCGCATGCACCGGACAGACCGGTTCGCAGGGCGCGTTCTCGCAATGCATGCAGGGAACAGGTTGAAAGAAAGGCCCGCCGGGTTTGCTGGGGTCGCCTTTGAAATAACTATCGACGCGAATCCAGTGCATCTCGCGACTGCGCAGGACCTGGTCCTTGCCCACGATGGGAATGTTGTTTTCCGACTGGCAGGCGATCATGCACGCATTGCATCCGACACAACTATTCAAGTCGATCGACATGCCCCACGCGTAGCCGTTTCCCTGGTCTTTATAATCGAAGTCTTTGTAAAGCGAGAGGTCGTGCAGTTCTTTCTGCTGCTTCTCGCGCTCTTCGCGCAGGTGGTCTTTCTCTTTCAGATACTCTGCGAGCGAACCTTCACGCAGCAGGTCGCGGCCTTCCATGGAAAAGTGAATCTGTGTCGCCGCCAGCTCATATTGTCCGGCGGCCCTAGTTGCTTGGGCGCCTGCGGCGAACCAGGGCGAGTCGGACGTGCGAATCTCGTAAGCGTTGAAACCCTGCGCGTCGCCGACGCGGCCCGCGCGCGCGCGCCCATAGCCGAGATGGATCGTGATCACATCGTCGGGCTGGCCGGGCATGATCCAGGCGGGCAGTGGCTTGCTAATCGCGCGACCATTGAGCTTGAGTTCGATCTGATCGACGTAAGCTTCACGGCCTTTCTTATCTTTCTCGTAATTCTGCCGCGATATACCGAGATCCTTTGCAGTCTTCTCACTGATCAGCGCGACGTTGTCCCAGGTGAGTTTCGTGAGTGGCTTCGGCAATTCCTGCAGCCAGCCGTTGTTTGCAAAGCGACCGTCGTAAACGGTTGGGTCGGTGCGGAAGATCAGTTCGTAGCCTGCGAGCGCGGACGTCCCGTCCGCCTTTTGCGGGAGTTGATTCGCCCAGTCGGATTTCAACGAAACGGTTTTGGCCGGCAGAGCTGTGTTCGGGACAAAGCCATCATGCAAACACTTCCGCCACCACGATTCAAAATCAGGAGCGCCCGCATCAGGAGCGCCCGCATCCTGCGGGCGGTTCGCAGGCATCATGCCTGCGCCTTGCACCCGGTCGCTACCGCTCCCGGTACTGACTCCAGACCCGTGGCCTCCGGTCCCCGCCTGTCCGCGCCAGTACTCCTTCACAACATCGTAAGGCTTCCGATCATAATTCTCCGAAAACAGCGCCAGCATTTCATACGCCGTCCGGCCTTCATAAAGCGGCGCAATCAGAGGCTGCACGATCGAGACCGTGCCGTCGTAGGAACGCGCGTCACCCCACGATTCCAGGTAATGCGTTGCCGGGATGTGCCAATGACAAATGTCGGAAGTTTCGTTGTTGTAGAGACTGAGATGCGCGCGCAGCTTAACCTTGTTCAGCCGATTCAAGTCCAGCCTGAGATCGACGGGAGTGTTGTAAGCCGGATTGCCACCGATCATGATCAGCGTCTCGACTCTGCCTGCATCGATGTCATTGACGAGTTCGCGCAACGATTGGGTTTGATCGACTGAGTTGGCTTCAAGTGGATCGGTGTAGAAGACCGTCTTGCCTACATTGCCCAGAGCGTCATTCATCGCGTGCGCGAGTGCGTGGACGAGTGGTGGCTGATCATCACCGACGATGATGATTGAAGCGCCGCGGTATCGTTCGACATCTTCGGATACAGCCCAGCCATGCGGCGCGTACTTGCTAAGCTTTCTAAATAGCTCGGCAATCTCAGGTCTCAGGTACTTATCGTTAAATTGAAGATCTTTTGCATTACCGGAAAACGGGCCTTCATGGCCGAGCAATGGTGCCACCACCGAAGCATTCCGATCTGGCGTCAGGAAAAATCCGGCAAACGCACGTGCGACTCCCCCCATCTCGCTCGGCTTCACCGAAAACCGATGGTCCGCATTCGCACCCGTCGTCGTCGGCGTGCTCTCGACAACGTAAAGCCTGTTCATCTCCGCTTTGTCGCCAGTGATGCGACGCTTTGCAGCGTAGTCACGCGCGTAACGCAGCGAGCCAGGCAGACAGGCAAGAAAATCAGATCCTAACGAAAGAATCCGATCCGCTTTGCTGAAGTCATAAATCGTATTAACCGGTTGTCCGAAAGCCATTACCGCGCCGGCACGGGCGTTGTCGCGGTTCGCGGGTTCGTACTGATGCCACTTTGCTTCAGGAAAATCCGTGAGGACCGATTTCATTTGCGCGGCGAGGCTAGGCGAGGTGATCGTTTCCGTCAGGAAGCGCAGGCCCGCGCCCTTTTTCGCTTTCAGTCCGTCACCCTCTTTCTCGATCAGGCCGCGAATTTCAGCTACGAAAGTTGTCCAGGCCCTCGTCTCGCCGCGATACATTGGAGTCTGGGAACGATCGGGATCGTAAAGCGTCAGAATAGACGCCTGCGAAAAGATGTCCGTGGCGCTCGATCCTTTGTCGTTCGGATCGCTGTTGCGATTGTTCGGATGATCAGGATTGCCTTCGAGCTTGGTTGGCCGGCCTTCGTTACTGCGCGCCAACAGCGGTGTCGCGACGCCGCCTAACGAAAACGCCGTGGCGAAGTACAGACCTTTGCCCGGCACTTCTTCTTCAGGCTGCTTAACGTAAGGAACGATCTTCTCGGGCGGTTGAATCACACAGCCACTCAAACCCGCCAAAGCCAGCGATGCGCCCATCAATTTCAAAAACGTGCGGCGCTCGACGGGATCGTTCCATTCTTCGGCTTGTTGCGGGAACTCGCGCTGGATAAATTCTTCGAAGAGGGGCGAGTCGGCGAGTTCTTCAAGACTGCGCCAGTACGTCTTGTCAGAACCGCCTGCGGTAGCGGGCGGTTGATCGCTCGAGGTTAAGCCGCCCGCTACCGCAGGCGGTTGATCGCTCGAGGTTAAGTTGCCCGCTACCGCAGGCGGTTGATCGCTCGAGGTTAAGCCACCCGCTACCGCAGGCGGTTGATCGCTCGAGGTTAAGCCGCCCGCTACCGCAGGCGGTTCTGACTTCATTATGCGGTCGCGCAGAAGCTTAAAATTTATGTGACGATCGTTATCCATCAATCAACTCAATACGGAACTGCTTGCGGTAGCAAGCGGGTAGTTCTAAACCCACTTGAGTCTATGACCCGGTTGCTACCGCTCCCGGTTCTGTACCAGCGAGGCTGCGCTGTGCGGGCAGGATGCCCGCGAACCGCCCGCAAGATGCGGGCGCTCCTTACGCTCCTTACCGATGACAGGTCGAACAGCTGGTTAAGACGTTCGGTTCCTGAATGTGATACTGCTTCTTCAGATTCATGCCTTCGGCGATCTCCTGCTTCGTGCCATTTCGCGCCCGCCATTCCATGTCGAAAATCTTTTCTTTCGGTCGGACGAAATTCTCCGGGGCGCGATGACATTCGAGACACCACTCCATCTGCAGCGAACTAGCTTGCGACACTACCGGCATCTGATCGATCCGGCCATGACAGGTCGAACAGCCGACGCCTTTGTTAACGTGAATTGCGTGATTGAAATATGCGAAGTCCGGCAAATCGTGAACGCGAATCCATTCCAAAGGCTTGCCCGTCTTGAAACTTGCGCGCACCGGTTCCAGATAAGAGCTGTCCGCCCAGATCTGTTTGTGGCAATTCATGCACACGGCCGTCGCCGGAATTCCGGCCGAAGCGGCAGTCTCGACCGACGTGTGGCAATAGCGGCAATCGATACCATCGTCGCCTACGTGATGCTTATGACTGAATTGGATTGGCTGCTGGCGCTCGATCCACTGGCCGGTGTTCCAACCTGAGCGAGTGATCTCTGCCGCGACCCAGAGGGCTGCGAACAGAATGAAGACGGCGCCGTAAATCGTGGCCCGCGCCAGATAGTTCGTGCTGTGACGGAAAATCTGTGGCATTCGCCGTTGATAAAAGTGCTCGCTGGCGGACGTACTTGTCCGCGCATCGTTGCCAACAGACGGAACAAGTCCCGTCTCTAACGCTTTCGGAAAAACTGTTCTCAGTTGTTAAGCTGGTACCGGGTACTTTAGCGAGATGGGCAGATTTTTTCAAACCAAAGAGCGAAAAAGTGATGACGGCCAGTGATTAAGTGTTAGCATGACGGCTCAACGAAATGTTCATAGGTCACTATGCAGTCGGATTAGCGGCAAAAAAACTAGCGCCCCGCGCATCACTCGGTGCGTTGATAGCGGCGCCGATCCTGCTCGATCTTCTCTGGCCGATTTTTCTGCTGCTGGGATGGGAACACGTCTCCGTCGACCCTAACCCCAATCCATTCCTGCGCCTTGTTTTCGATTCTTATCCAATTTCACATGGACTGGTGGCGGTCGCCGGTTGGGCCACGCTGTTCGCCGCGCTCTATTATGGCGTTACGCGTTACGCCACCGGCGCGATCGTGATCTGGGGAGGCGTGATCAGTCACTGGGTGATGGACTTCGTGGTCCACCGGCCGGATCTTCCGTTATATGCAGGCGGTACACGTTTGGTAGGACTTGGGCTGTGGAATCATCGCTGGGCCGCGATGGCGGTCGAGGCAGTTTTATTCGCGGCCGGAACCTGGATTTATCTACAACAAACGAAGGCCAAAGATAAGATCGGCGTCTACGCGTTCTGGGGATTCGTCGGGTTCTTACTGCTCGCGTATGCCGGAGCGTCGTTCGGTCCAGCACCGCCCGCAAGCGTCAGGAAACTCGCACTCGTCACCCTCAGCACTGCTTTGCTCATGCCCTGGGCGTGGTGGTTCGATCGGCACCGGGAACCGCGCGAAGGCTTGCCCTGAGACTCTAAGAGGTCAAACTCGTGGTCGGCTGATCAAATTTATCAGAGCCACAAATAATGCCGCGCCGATAACCGACCAAATCACCGGAAAACGCATTCCACCCACAGGAATGATAAAGAGTTCCGGAAGATGGAAATAGCCGGCGATCCAGGAGCCCAACAGTGCGCCGATAAACCCCAGCGCAATCGAAACCAGACATCCGCCGTGTGAATATCCGGTAATGGCCTGGCCCAGTGCGCCGCAAACACCGGCGATCAAGAGCAGCAAGAGAATTTGAATCAACATGAAAGTCTCCCTTTGAAACTGTAGCGCAAGTTGATAACTTCCGGATCTGATTGCCGGCTTCCCCGGGACAGGCTAACAACATGCGCTACAAACATCTTCCAAATTTTCCGTCTAATAGCGTATAATCACCGCAGCTCGTTTGGCCGTGGGAACTCTCTCCCTGGTCAGCTAAGTCACCGCCCCGTTAGTCAAGAGCCCATCGATTGTGAATCTGAGTCAATCATCCTCGAGGTCGCAGTTTGCGACGTCACCACTATTTCAACTTAGGAGTTAAGAATCATGTCGAAAGTTTTCTCAGTGCTTTTTATTATTGTCGCATCGTTTTCGATTGCGCTTTGCCAGGAACCGGCGCGAAACAATGACACTCAACCCAGCCATGGGGTCGCACCAAAAGTTCCGAATGGCATCGGTCGCGCCGATGTTCGCGTGTTTGACGAGAAAGGCAATCCTATCAGAAACGCCTACGTCAAACTAGAATCCACCCGCACGGACGGCTTTTTCTGCGAGAGCTGGGGCGAGACAGACGAGAACGGTGTCATTACGCTGCCGCCAATTCACATGGGTACTCTCAAGCTGAAGGTCAAAGCCAAAGGTTTTCGCCAGCAGGAGTTGGACGTGCCGGCAGATAATCTGGGTGATCCGGTACAGGTTACTTTGAAGAAAAAATAAGGACCGCATCAGCAATTAACAGATTTCCGCGAGTGGCGAGACGATTTGTTCTTGCTGTTCGCGGATTCTCTTTTTCCGTGTCGCTCATCGTTCATGGGCCGCGATCGGATCCAGTACTAATTTGACTTCGTGCTTTCTTACCCTTCGGGAAGAACGATTCGCCTCTGCTTGGCAAGGCAATCCCTCAAACCAGGTTATCACCATCCCGCATTGATGGTTGGGCCTAATGCCAACTATGATTCGAGTCTGGAACGATTGCGACCATGAATTCTTCGCCATTTTATCTAACGCTCGAGCGCGCGCTCCGGCTGCGCGGAACCAGCATCGAAGACATCTCCCCGCCTGATGATCCGGTCGCGCGCCGCGTGCTTCACGATTACGGAGCAATGTTTGTTGGCACTGCTAGGGTCTCGCCTCCGCCACTCTGCGTGTTCACCAGCGACGATTCAGTGGAACGGTTTCAGCAAGAGGTGGGTCTGGCGCGGGCCACGATCGGGGATGCCGTTATTGAGTTGCAGCCGGCCGCGATGTCCGCAATGTTAGCCGCCTTAGCGGTTGCCCGGGCTGAAGGTCTGGAGATTTCTCCGCGCGATGGAGCCGAAGCTGCGCGCCGAAGTTATGGCGACACGGTGCGCCTGTGGAACTCGCGTTTTTTGCCGGCGCTGGATCACTGGACGCGTGCCGGCAGGTTAAGCGAGCAACAGGCTGAAAGGCTGCGTGGTCTGTCCGCTCATGAACAAGTGCCGGAAGTTCTTGAACTCGAGCGGGAAGGGATCTTTTTCAGCAAAGACTTGTCAAAGTCCGTGCTCTATTCGATCGCTGCGCCCGGAACTTCACAGCACATCGCGATGTTGGCCTTCGACGCCAATGAGTTTCCGGAACGAAGAGTCCGCGAGATTCTCGCGCAACACGGATGGTTCCAGACGGTCCTAAGCGATTTGCCGCACTTCACTTTTCTGGGCCTGGCAGAAGCGGAACTGCCAGGTCGCGGGTTGAAGAGTATCGAGGCCGACGGCCAAACTTTCTGGATTCCCGATGTGTGATGAATATAAGCCCGCTGGCATCCGACCTCCGGGCCTGGACATCTGAAACATGCGGCGCGAAGCTAAGGCAGATACGAAAGGACGAAAACATAATGAGTCGAGAAGAGGAATTTTCACCCGGTGGCAAGGTGCAAATCAAAGCGGGACCGTTCCAGAATTTTACCGGAACGATTACCTCAGTCGACCAGCACAGAGATCTGGTCAACGTGAAGATTGACATCTTTGGCAGGCCGGCGCCCCTTGAATTCAATTTCTCGGAAGTTGCACCGGCACCCAAGACCGGCAAAAACCGCCCCGGCAATCTCTCGCAATAGGGACCAATCTTTCGTTTGAGCATTTGTCGGTCCGGCACTCATCCGTTAACATTAGGGACCGATTCGTCGCCGCACAGCTGTCCGTGAATCAGCAATCCAATGATTAGAAGAGCTTGTTTAGCACTTATTATTTTGGTCTTTTCCGGGAGTGTCCTGGCGCAACCCGCCAAGCCCCCGGCCCCCTCTGCATCAAAGCCGCAGACACCTTCGGCCCAATCTCAAACCGCAGCGCCGTTTGAACTGTCCGAATATGGTGTCAGTCTGCAGCCGGATGCGCGTTTAATTATCGTAATGGCCGCGTTGGATGCTGCTGGTTTTGATCCTACGCTTCCGGGCAGAGAGCCATCCGCCTTTCGCAAACTGGTGCGAAAGGACCAAGCCAACCTCGACGCTGGTTTGCGAGAACGCCTCAAAGCTTTCTTCGATCACAATAAACTGCCGGAGCCGTCCACGCCTGCCGATCAGTCGGCGCGTTATGTTTCGTTGGCCTACGCTCTGGGCGCGCCGCCGTTCCTCGACGCTCCGGATCGTTCCGATGACTTGCCGGGCGGCGTTCTGGCGGTGCTCGACTTTGCGCCGCTGGTGCGCGAATTCTACAAAAGGTCGGGAATCGACGAGCGTTTGTCTTCATATATGCGCGCCTATCAGACGGAAGGCGATCGCCTGCGACAGCCCGCTGCCGAAATGGTGCGTTCGATCCTCTCTTATCTGCACACCCGTCCGATTACAACCACGAATGAGCGCGTACGTATCAAGAGTCCGGAAAAGAAGAAGAGCTCGACTGTTACTTATTCGACTCGAGTGCACGACCGGCGTTTTTATATAGTGCCGGACTTGCTGGCCGCATCGGGGACAATTAACTTTCGCGTGATTGCCGACGATTATTACGCGATCGTTCCGGAAGGCACCGATCCGACTTCCTCTGAAATCCGTCGCGGCTATCTGCAATTCGTACTGGATCCACTGGTGTTGAAGTTCAACAAGGAAATTTCAGCGCAACGAGATCAGATAAAGCTTCTGATCGATGCGCGCGCCAAAGAAGGAGCCACGGTGTCACCCGACGTGTTTGTAGTGATTTCCCGATCGCTGGTGGCGGCCGCCGATGCGCGTTACGAAGAATCAAACAGATTGGCCGCGGTCACAAATATTCAGCGCGCGCGTCTGCAACAAGCGAAAGACGAGCCTACGCGTCAGACCGTGGCCCGGCAATCGGAAGCCCGCCGCTCCGCGATTGCTGACGAAACAATCGCCCGATTGGCGGAAGAGTATGAAAACGGCGCGGTGCTGGGCTTCTTTTTTGCCGATCGACTGCGCGACTTCCAGGGCTCGGGTTTTGATATCGCGAATTTCTTTGCGGAAATGATCGCCGGAATTGATCCCGCGCGCGAAGGCAAGCGGCTGACGGAGGTCAACACCGTTCGCGGTCGCGCGCTGGCCGCCCGCAAAGCGCATCCGCGTTACTCGTTGTGGTTGATCGATCCTGAAGCTGAGGCGCGTGAAGCTGTGAATGCCTCGACCAACTCGGCGCTGGTCAAGAGTCTGAGTGAAGTGGAAAAGCTGCTGCAAACTCGCAACTATGAAGCGGCGGAAGCGCGTCTGAAGATGCTGGTGCTGGAGTATCCGCGCGAGCCGCGCCTTTTCTTTACCATGGCCCAGACGGCCAGTTTGTGGGCCCGCGATACCACCGATGATGAGTTGCAAGCCCAGCGACTGAATCGGGCGGTGGGCAACTATCGTATGGCCGTAGCTGCGGCGGCGCCCGACACCGACAAAGTACTGCTGTCACGCGCGCATGAAGCAATGGGCCGCATCCTGGCGTTCCTCGATAACAAAGACGAAGCCATGAAAGAATTCGAGGCGGCAATCAAGATCGGCGAGGTCACGGGGGGTGCTTATCGCGACGCGCTCGAGGGCAAAAGAAAACTCACTCAGCCCTGAACTCGAACGAGCCGAGTCTCAAAAAGAACGGCACACCGGCCTGGATGCCTGTGCGCCGTTCTTCTGTTTTTCCAGCTTCTCAGAATTTGAACTTCAGAATGAACTGCATCTGCCTGGATGAGCCTGAGTCACCTGTCGCAAAACGCGTGTTCGTTATCACGCCGAACGTTGTGCTGCCTACTTGAGCCACACGCCCAGGCTGGCCAAAATTGGTGTGGTTGAAGAGATCGAAGCCGAACTCCGGGTGTAGGTTGTTTCGTGTGAGTTCGTGGATCGTATTGCCGCCACCAAA
>DATNNY010000341.1:0-2204 GCA_035601635.1 Pyrinomonadaceae bacterium | reverse complement strand
TCGTTTGCAGCGTGTGGCCGGCGCGTTCCCGGCTCATATAATAATGCGCCAGCCGGTGCAATTCGGGCTGCACAAGCGGAATCAGCTTTTCGAGCGCTCCCTCGTCTCCGCCGCTCCAGTCGCCCAGCAGTTGGGTGACTTCTTGTTGCGATGGAGAAGGCGTCGTCATACAGGCTGCTCGACGCTGTAAATTTTAACACGGTCGAGGGATTTTTACAGCCTGACGGCTTCTTTAGAATATCTCGCGCAGCCGTGGTGGGTTCTAAGCGGGATTTCCGCTTTAGGAGATAGAAGCACATTCATGCCGGCACGAAAAAAACAGACGCGCCGGACAGATGTCACAACCTGAAAAGGAAAATTATGAAAACAACTGATTTGATCAAAGATTTCGGATCGCACCCGAAGATTGTGAAGTTCGTCGTAGTCCAGAAGCGCGAAGAAAGCCACGCTGAAAGGAGGACTTAATGTCTTTTGAAGCGCTGATGCTGCCTCATCTTGATGCAGCGCACAATTTGGCCAAATGGCTGCTCCGCAACGAAGAGGACGCGTGCGATGTTGTCCAGGAGGCGTATTTGCGTGCGTTCAAGTCGTTCAGTGGATTCCGTGGTTCCAATGGCCGGGCCTGGTTGCTGACGATTGTCCGAAACACCTCCTACACGTTGCTCAAAAAGAACCGTGGAGCTGATCTCACTACAACTTTTGATGAAGAAATACACGCGTCCGGCGACGAGTCTTTGAGTCCGGCGACAATTCTGGAGCATAGTGAAGACACGGAACTAATCCGGCAAGCAATGGATGAATTGCCCGTGGAATTTCGTGAGATCCTGACGCTGCGACACCAGGAAGATCTCTCCTACAAGGAGATAGCGGACATCGGGCAAATCCCGCCGGGTACGGTCATGTCGCGTCTCGCCCGCGCGCGCGCCAAGCTCAAGGAATGCTTAGCGGCTCGCATCAGTAAGGAGAAGCGTTCAGCCCCTTTCTCTGGGCCCGACGCGCTGTTCACGCTTCCTTCGTCGCCAAACTCTCACCTCTGTTAGGAGGCCGCGGTCGTCCGGCGCACATCACCTAAAGGGCCGGGAATATCACCGGCGCAAAACGGTATGGATAGATGAAATCAATTAAACCAATCGCCGATTACTGAAATCAACAATTAGAAAGGCCCACATTATGTCAGCTTTCCCAGCTCACTATCCGTTGCCCGCTACCAGGTGGGCGACTGTACTGAGTCCGCTTGTAAGGCATGTGAATATGGGCGCTCTGGCGTTTGTGATGTTCGGTGCCCTGGCGTTTCTGAATGCGACGCAAGGCAAAGACTCCGAAACAAGAGGGTCGGCTCCTCCCAAAGCTCCAAAGACTGAGGTTGTCATCGATAACTTCAGCTTCTCACCCAAGACATTCACGGTGCCGGCCGGGGGAACGGTGACCTGGACCAACCACGACAACGCGCCGCACGTGGTGACGAGCGCTGACGATCGGTTCAAAAAGTCGCCTGTGTTGAAGACGGGTCAGCACTTCTCCAATACCTTCGCGACAGCAGGAACTTACTCTTACTTCTGTTCAATCCATCCTCGGATGACAGGAAAGATCATCGTCAAATAAACGATCAACCACAACCCAACTCTATGAACTCAACACTCTGTTCGCTCTTTTTGAAAATCACGTCATTGATCGTATCGCTGACCTTCTACTTTGGCAGTTCAACGTACGGGCAAGCGAAAGATAGGAATGTGCTATCTCCCGGCCCGGTAAGACCAGGGAATTTGGATTATCGAACTAAGTTACCACAAGGATATCTCAAGGTTTATTCGGTGAGTGATGAATTCAACGATGGCGCTTACTACGCACACGGTTCCTACGCTATCTATTCCATTGACGGGAGGCTTTTCAAGAGGATTGAAAATAACATTTCGCGCACTGATGAAATAATCCCCTGGGAGGTGGCGCTTCCCGTTGGGTCTTACACGGTCGTTGCTCGGTCGGCGAGAGACGGAGAAGTCCGCGTTCGCTTTGTCATCAAGGCAGGCCAGCGGACGATTGTCGATCTGGACCTCGCAGAAAACGAGACGTACAGACGGCGGTTCCAGACCAGTGATCGCGTGGCGAGTTCAAGCTATTCGTAACTCTTCAATCTTACGAAAACTCGGATGAGCTCCAAAGCGAGCAATGAGTTTAACACAAGGCACAACGATCGCGTCGGGAAA
>DATNNY010000340.1:0-8034 GCA_035601635.1 Pyrinomonadaceae bacterium | reverse complement strand
CGGCCGGCAATTGAAAAAGGAATCATCGAAGCTGCCTCGCACGGCGCCATCGCCGGTTATCCGCTGGTCGATTTCAAAGTGCAGCTGATTGACGGTTCGTATCACAACGTCGATTCTGACGAGCACAGTTTTCGCGCCGCGGGCCGCAAAGCTTTTCGCAACGCCATGGAAAAGGTTAAGCCGGCGCTGCTGGAACCGATCATGGACGTCGAGATCGACGCGCCCCAGGAATGCAGCGGCGACATCATGGGCGACCTCAACTCGCGGCGCGGCCGCGTGCAGGGCATGGACACGCGCGGCAAGCAACAGGTGGTAAAGGCGCAAGTGCCGATGGCCGAGATGCTCAACTATCAGTCGACACTAAACTCGATCACCGCGGCGCGTGGCAGTTTCCACATGCAGTTTTCACACTACGATCCGGTGCCGAGCCAGATTGCTCAGAAGATTATCCAGCAGGCGAAGGATGAAGGCAGGATTAGGGTGGCGGAAGAAGATTAGTTTGTTGGGTCGAATTAAGGTCCCTGCCACTTCCACGGCGCAGGCAAGATGGAAAGTCGCAGTCACGTGCCAGCTTCTGCCAATTTGACCATGCTCGCGGGCCACAACCGCCCTTGTATTGATTGCGGCGCCCAGGATGCATCAGGTGAACAATGTATAAATCATCAACACGAACGGAAGAGCCGACCGCTTCCTTAAGTTGCGCTGATTGGACGGTATCAAGAAGCACATCGCACACCAAGTCACGAGCTTGAACGCCGAGACATGCAATGGCCCGAAGATTGGGAGTTTGCTCTGGATCAATTACCCATTCTAAAACTTTCTTCATGTATTCTCTCACCGGTTGTCCTCTAGGTGGTGAGTCTCCGCGGGCACCATACTTGAGTAAACCAACGAATGCACTTCCGTACAGTTTTCTACAATCAATCTGGCGAGCGAGCCAGTGAAGATTTCGATTCGTTTCATTACCATCACGTTGCGGCGACCCATTCTTATCGAATCGCCAATCCCAGGCGCAAAATGGATCGGGATGCGGCCTGAGACCGCGTTGGGGATCGCCATCACGTCGTTGCTCAATGGGCTCCAAGTTGGACGCATCTTGTGCAAGAAGGAAAAGTTCGGCTGTTTTCCAATAGCCATACTTCCAAGTCGGTTCGGGTACACAATTCTCGTCAACAAGAGACTCCGTACCGTAAAGTTTCGTCTCGTTCGGGAGCACTTCGTATATGTTCTTGAAAGTGCGTGGCAGAGATTTGTTCTTTGGGAAGCCTCGAATCCAATCTGGAAGTCCAGGAGTTGTGTCCATCAATTTGATCAAGCGGCTTTCTTCACTGGCCGTACACTGCGTTCAATTTTCGTTAGCAGGGTCTGTTTAGCGAGTTTCAGGTCGTAGTGACTCTGAAGGTTCATCCAGAACTCCGGGGTCATATTGAAATAAACTGCGAGTCGCAACGCGGTATCGGGCGTGATCGCGCGCTTCCCTTGAACGATATCGTTAACTCGCCGAACGGGCACACAGAGATCTCGAGCTAACCTGCTCTGGCTGATTCCGAGAGGCTTAACGAACTCCATCAACAGGATTTCGCCCGGTGTGATCGGTGTAAGCTTACGCGCCATGTTTCACCTCAATGGTAGTCAACTATCTCTACATCTTCAGCATTTCCTTCAACCCAACGGAAACAAATGCGAAACTGATCGTTAATGCGAATGCTATGCTGACCGGCACGGTCCCCTTTCAGCAATTCCAGATGATTCCCCGGCGGGTTTCGCAAGTCTTGTAGCGTGTGCGCTGAATGAATCATTTCTAGCTTTCGCCGAGCCGCCCGACTAATTCCGCGAAACCTCTTCGATGGTTGATCGGTAAAAAGCTTTTCGGTTTCCGCGCATCGAAAGCTTGCAATCATAATAATATTCAGCTTGTATGCGTCCTATCACGAAGTCTAGCAGTTCAACGAAAACTGTCAATGACGGAAAAATGGCAAAGGCAATGCGTTAACGCGCAGGGAGAGAGATACACAACACGGAGGACGTTTTGTGATATAGCGGTCCAGGCCCTCTCCCCAACCCTCTCCCAGAAGGAGAGGGAGTTAAGACGCGGACGTGATCGGCAATCTGATCTCAACTATCAAACCTCCGTCTTTCGCGTTCGCGGCTTTGATCGTTCCGTGGTGCAGATGCACTGCGCGCGCAGCGATGGACAGGCCCAGGCCCGTTCCGCCAGTCTGGCGATCGCGATCGTCTTCGACCCGATAGAAGGGCCGAAAAATTTCCTGAATGGATTCGTCCGGTACTCCCTGGCCGTGATCGCGCACACTAATCACCGCAAATCGATCTGGGTTCACGGATTCGCGAATCAACGAAATCTCAACCTGGGTGCCCTCCGCTGTGTAACGCACGGCGTTGCGGACGACGTTCTCGATCGCGCTTCTGACCAGCTCAAACACGCCAGTCATGGCCAGCGACTCGCTTACGATAACCGCAACTGATCGATTTCGCCCGCGCGCTTCAAAGTCTGCGTCTTCGGCAACGCCTTTAACTAACGCCGTCAGATCGATGTCTGAGTTGTCCAACTGATCGGTCCCTGTCTCAACGCGCGACAGCGCGAGTAGTTGTCCGATCATTTCGTTAAGCCGTTCAGCCTCTTTGGCGATCCGATCCAAAGCCGAGGTGGCCAAGGGCCCAGCTGAACGGCGGGCCAGCCCCAGCGCGACTCCCTGACGCGCCAACGGTGAACGCAGTTCGTGAGAGATATCTCCCAAGAGTCTTCGCTGCGCCCCGACCAGGGATTCGATGCGTCCGGCCATCACATTGAAGTCACGACCCAGATTCCCAATTTCGTCGCGCCGCTTTAGCAGTTTTTTATCCACCCGCGCTTCAAGATTACCGGCCGACAACTCATGCGTTGCGCCGCGCAGTTGGACAATCGGAGTCGACAGGTAGCTGGCAAGCCAGAAGCAGAACAACCCGCCGACCAGGAGGACCGGCAAGAAACTTCGCGCGATCATCCGCAGACCAAAGGCAAGCGATCCAGGTTCTCCGAGCCGTGGAGGCGGGCCAGGAAAATCCGGCTTTGGCAGCACGCCTGCCAGAACATAAGTAGCACCTTGCCGTCCGCGGATCAGGTGAGCAGCAATCGGACGCGGCTGCTGCGGCAGAAAATAGAATACGTAAGGGGAGTCTTCCGTAACGCGGCTGATCGCGTTCAAAACACCTTCGGGAACCGCTCGACCTGAGACTTCATTCCCAAGATTGTCGAAGAGCACGGCGTTGATGTTCGACGCATGCTCAACCCGTTCCAGATATGAAGCCAACGCCGTCTTGCCGTCTCTTTCAAAAACTTCCGCCGCTGATTCCGCATAGACACCGAACATCTGGGCCATCAGACCTTGACGGGGGAATTGCGAACGTCGCTCAGTGACGATACCGGTCACGAACGAAGCAATGTTGACCACCACCATCACTAATCCGAACCATATGAATATTTTTAGAAAGAGACTGCGCATGAAACTTTTCAATCTTCGGGTAGCGTCTTAACTTGCAGCCATGACGATGATGCAGTCAGTACCGGGAGCGGTAGCGACCGGGTCTCAATTCAAGGGACAGTCGAGTTTGCCCAGCACTAACCCGGTCGCTACCGCTCCCGGTACTGACCTCACTCGACCGAGCGGCGACTGCGTTTTGAGTGAACTTAGCGCATAAAAACTAATCAACCTTTGGCTCGGGCGAAGCGTAAATGTAGCCGACGCTGCGCACCGTCTTGATGCGCTCTACGCCGTTGACCGTGTGTCCCAACTTCTTGCGGAGGTTACTGACGTGCGTATCGATGCTTCTATCGAACGGTGAAAGCTCGCGATGCAGTACGTCCTTGACCAGTTCTTCTCGCTCCAAAATGCGACCGGGCGCCTGCAAAAGTCTTTCCAGGAGCGAGTATTCAACCGCCGTAAGCTCGATCGGTTGGCCCTCACGACGCACAGCGCGCGTACGCTTGTCCATTTCGATGTCGCCAACGATGACGACTTCGAGCACCGGCTGTTGATCGGGCTCAGCTTGAGTGCGCCGCAGGACTGCATTGATCCGCGCCACCAATTCCATCGGATTGAACGGCTTGGGCAGGTAATCGTCGGCGCCCATCTGCAGACCAACGATCCGGTTTACATCATCGCCGCGGGCCGTCAACATCACGACCGGCAAAGATGAATGGGCGCGAATCTGGCGCAGAACCTCAAACCCATTCAATCCCGGTAACATGTAATCCAACACCACCAGCGCGTGATCGCCGGACAGCGATCGGGTCACGCCTTCGGGCCCCTGATGTACAGCCTCGACTTTGTAGCCTTCCGGTTCCAGGTACTCCGCGACCAACTCGCAGAGTTCAATGTCATCGTCGACTACGAGTATTTGCTGCATAGCCTGTCTCGCTTCTGATTCTGGCCCCGGCGTTTTCACCAGACCATCTTAATTGCGATCTCCTTTTTGTAAAGCTCACCATTCCCAGAAGCCTGCAACTTTGCAATAGTTTGCAATCGCTTGACGAACTCTTCACGTCCTGGCGCATCTATTGACGTCTAAGATGCGTAACCACAGAAAGCCGTATTACGAGCGGTTGTTGACGAAGGAAATAGTTCAAAGGAGAAAGAAATGAAACTCAACTGGAAGAAGAAGAGTGTGGTTTTTGCGGTTGCCGGCTCGCTCTTGTTGATAGTCGCCGCGGTGGCGTTTTCACACGGGCACTTGGGAAGACATCAAGGCCCGCGTGACGGCGGCTTTCGCGGTGGGCCGGGGCCGCGAGAGGGTTTGGGACCACTGCGCGATCTCAATCTAACCGACGATCAGAAGGCACAGATCAAGAAGATTACCGACAGTTTTGAAGAGAGCAACAAAGCGCTTTTCGATCAGCTGCATGTCTTGCACGAAAGCGAACCCGATCCGGTGAGCGGGACCTTCGACGAAGCCGCAGTGCGCGCGGCGGCCGAGGCACGGGCCAGGGTCCAGGTGGAACTCGAGGTTTCGCACGCGAAGATGATGTCGCAAATTGCGAGTGTGTTGACGGCTGAGCAGAAGGCCCAACTTGCCGCCAAGCGCCAACAGTTTGAGCGTCACGGCCCACCACCGCCGCGGGGTGACGAACAATAGTAGCGCAGTTGATCTGCGGCGCAGGTGATCCACTTGCGCGACGCCGGCATCGACTGAAAGGAGCGCGAGCTGTGGGGGCGCTCCTTCCGTCGGGCCGGTTTTCTTATTTCACTTCCCCGATTTCGCCTTGACAAAACTTCACATTTGATTAACCCACTCTTTGCGTCGCATAGCGCAGCCGCAGCGTCTTACTAACCAATTCGGGATTCATATTTGATAAACACCCGAAGTTCCTTCGAGAAGTGCCGGTGCTGTGGCGCCGGCACTTCAGGGCAGTGACTTCGAAAAGCTCTAAGACTGAGTCGCTGCGTTCTGCGCCAGGATAAGACGGAGGTTCTTATGAAAAATTTTGCTCTCCTACTTTTGTTCCTAATCCTATTGCTGATCAGCTATGCGCCAGTGTTCGCGCAAAACGAGAAGAAGCCGGAGTTCTTTGCCGGCTATTCATTTGAAAGCGTCAATACGGGAATTAGCAGCAGTGACTTTACCGCGACGACGACCAGTCTTGATAATCGCTTCAAAACTAACGGACTCAATTTGTCGGCAGCGGATTATTTCACCAAGCGCCTGGGCGTAGTGGCTGACTTCTCTGCCAACTTCAACACTCGCAGCGACACATTTGGCAGTACTGCCAGCCAGTCGAAATTTTCACTCTACAACATAACCGGTGGGCCGCAGTTGCGATTTCCGAGCAGCAGCAAGTTCACGCCGTTCGCCCACGTGCTCGCGGGCGTAGCGCGGCGAAATCTGACGGAAACATTTACGGGCGGCGCTATCAACTTTACTGACCACAACACCAGTTTCACGATGAATCTCGGCGGCGGAGTTGACTACAAGTTGAACGGCCGCTTCTCCTGGCGCATCGCGCAGTTCGACTACAATCCGATCTTCCTTCGCGACCGCACCTTCAACTCAGTGACTTTTCCGAGTCGCACTCTAAACGGTTTTCGATTTTCGACCGGAATCGTCATTAAGTAATCCGTCGTGTCGGCCTGGGTAGCGCAGACCGCGCAGGCTGGCAGGCTGCGCTACCTCAAATTGACCATGCAACTCCAAAGGAGACCAATGATGAAGGCACCCAAATTACTCTTCCTGGCGCTGATAATCATCGCCGCCAGTGCCGGGCTTGCCATCGCGCAGGCCACGATCAACGTTAAGCCGGGAAGCCCTCGCCAGGCGGCCAACATGGCTGACGAGCAGGACAACGAAATTATCGATGAAATCTTCTCGCCGATCACTCAACGGCTGAATCTGACGGCCAGCCAAAAGTTTCGGATTACCAACATCGCCACCGCCACAATGCTTCAGGCCGAGCCGCTGTTTCAGCAGCTTGACGAATTAGATGACCGGCTTTCGGAAGCGGCCTTCGAGGGCCGGCTGCAGGAATCAGCGATTAGAGAGGTTTCCGAGAAACAAGCGGCCCTCCTGAGCCAAATTATCTCGATGAAGGCACGCGCAAAGATGAGCTTCTACCGGGTTCTCACAGCTGAGCAGAGGGCCGTAGTTGTCGATCAGTTTCGCTCACATGCCGCTGAAGGCAATCTGGGCTCAATTAGCAATTAGTGTGATCACAACCCGAAGGAGTTGAGATGACGGACTGGATCGTTTGGACGGAGGCGCTGATGCGATTCTTAGCGATAACGGGCAGAGCTCTGCTCAAAGCTATGCAGATCCCGTTGTCATAATCAATCAACCACGCGCTGGTTTTCTAAAGCGAAAAGAGGTGACCAGGTGTTTGATAAGAAAACAATCCTGCTGGCCTATCACGAGCGGAAAGTTCGCAACGTTCTGAGGCACAAACTAAAACCAAACTACGATCTGCTCTTTGCGGAAGACGGTGTGCAGGCTGTTCGTGTCTATGAGAGTCATGCGGAACGCATTGCGACCATAGTTATCGAACTGCGTCTGCCAAAGCTCAACGGGCGCGCGGTCACTCAATGGGTGCATCACATACTTCCCGATCTTCCCGTTATCATCTCGGGCAGCGTAATTGATCCCGACCTCAAAGAGCTTCTGGCAAACCCGTCCGTCCGTTTCATTCAAAAACCACTGCGCCTGTCCGAACTCACGCAACTCCTACATGAAACTGTCGGCAGACGAGCGCCGCCGGAATCATCCAGCTGATCGATGTCGGCTCGAACCCGCATCTTGATCGAGTCGGCAAAGAGCGTATTATGCAGAGAGCCTCGCTGGTAAGTGATGTTCAGCAGACGAACCTTGACGATAAAACTCACTGCACTGACAATCTTTGCTCTGGCGCTAGTTCTCTCCCCAAGCTGTCATTCCGCGAATACTCAACCCAGGCTCCTCATTTATACGCCGCATGGCCAGGACATGCTGCGCGATTTTGTAACGCGCTACAAACAGGTCCATCCGGAAGTTGACGTCCAGTTTCTTGATATGGGATCGCGCGAAGTGCTCGAGCGGCTGCGCGCCGAGCGCAATCGTCCGCAAGCGGATCTCTGGTGGGGCGCGGCCCACACCACATTTCAGACAGCCGCTGATGAAAATCTGCTGGCGCCTTATCGCCCTTCGTGGGCCGAGAAGGTTCCGGACTTCGCCCACGACCCGCAGGATCGCTGGTACGGCACCTACGAAACTCCGGAAGTAATCGTTTACAACAGCGAAGCCGTGCGTGCTGAGGACGCGCCAAAAGATTGGGACGACGTACTGGATCCGAAATGGAAAGACAAAGTCTTGATTCGTAATCCGAACCCTTCGGATTCAATGCGGGCGATCTTTGGTGCAATGATCTGGAGGTTTTACAAGGACACGAACTCGCCGGAAAAAGGTTATGAGTGGCTCAGAAAGCTGGATGCCAACGTTCACGAATACACTGCTGATGGAACTTTGCTGATGCAGAAATTGGCGCGTCAGGAAGGCGTCATTAGTCTCTGGGACTTG
>DATNNY010000339.1:0-6471 GCA_035601635.1 Pyrinomonadaceae bacterium | reverse complement strand
AAAGACGCGGCCCCTTTCGAGCATGCGGCGGACATGCACGACGCGGTTGAACGGGCCTTCGCAGTGGCGAGCCCGGGCGATGTGGTGCTACTGGCTCCGGCTTGCGCCAGCTTTGACATGTTCGAGAGTTTTGAGCATCGGGGAAGAGTGTTCAAGGAAGAAGTCAGGAATTTGCGATTTTAGATTTGCGATTTTGGATTGATATCCGAGCCGTTCGAAACAATCCCAAATCAAAAATTTGAAATCAAAAATCTTACAGATGCCGCAAAAACTGCAAATCGATAAGTGGTTATTCTCGGCGACGGTCGGGCTGGCGCTGTTCGGCGTAGTCATGGTCTACAGCGCGTCGGCTGTAATCGCGCAATCAGAGAATCACAGCCAGTTTCATTATGTGATCAAGCAGGGGATCTGGACGATGCTGGGCATCGGGGCCTTGTTCATCGTCATGCGCTTTGACTATCAGCGTCTTAATCAACGATGGATCGTCTACGGTGGATTGCTGCTCACCATCTTTCTCCTTTTGTCGGTGTTCGCCTTTTCACCGGTTAACGGCGCGCGCCGTTGGATCAAATTCGGCGGGATGTCTGCCCAGCCGTCCGAGATCGCCAAGCTGGCGCTGGCTATGTTCCTGGCATACTTCCTCGAAAGACGTGCGGGCGAAGAAGGTTCGTTTTGGAAAACTTTTTTGCCCTGCATGATCCCTCTCGGCGTTTTGGCTGGGCTGGTCGTCAGGGAGCCGGATTTGGGCACGGCGCTGATGCTGGCAATCATTGCCATGACGATCTGTTTTGCAGCCGGCGTCCGGCCGCGTCATGTCGTTTACGCCGCGGTGCCGGGCCTTTTGTTTGTGGCAAAGATGGTGATCTTCACACCATTTCGCTGGCGGCGCATGGCCACGTTCATCGACCCCTGGGCCGACAAGCAGGGCGGCGGGTATCAGGTCGTGCAGTCCCTGATCGCCGTTGGTTCCGGCGGACCACATGGACTGGGCTTTGCGCAGGGACGACAAAAGCTTTTGTTTCTGCCTTTCGCACATTCGGATTTTATTTTTGCGGTAATCGGGGAGGAGTTGGGCCTGATCGGGGCCCTGGTCGTAATCCTGATGTTTGCCGTTTTTTTGTGGCGGGGAATGCGAGCCGCGTTGCGCGCGCCGGATCGCTTTGGCATGTTGCTGGGGATTGGGATCGTGGTGGGGATTGTCGCCCAGGCGCTTCTGAACATGAGCGTCGTCCTGGCTCTGGTTCCGACCAAAGGAATTCCGTTACCATTTATTTCTTACGGAGGATCTTCTCTCCTGCCGACGCTTATCGGAGTCGGCATCCTGCTGAACATTTCTCAGTACGCCGCTCTCGGTAAGCGGGCGACGTTTGCCGCAGACGATTATGAAGACGAATGGCAGGAAGCGAAGCAGCCGAAAAAGCGGCGGGCCCCGCGCCAGCGAGCGGCAGCAGTCGCACGGGCGCGTTACGGTTGATCGATGCGTGTGCTAATCGCGGCCGGCGGCACCGGCGGGCACATCTATCCGGGCATCGCGGTGGCCAAAGAGATCACGCGCCGCGATCCTTCGTCAGCCGTGAAGTTTGTGGGCACCGCGCGTGGACTGGAAGTCAGGCTGGTACCGAGGGCAGGCTTTGAACTCTCGATCATTGAAAGCGCCGGGCTAAAAAACGTCAGCTTGATGGCCAGGGTTCGCGGCCTGCTGTTGCTGCCGAAAGGCATTTTTGCGGCGCGCCGGCTGATTGATGACTTTGATCCCGACATTGTAGCCGGAGCGGGTGGTTACGTTTCCGGGCCGGTATTGTTGGCCGCGTCGTTGATGCGCCGGCCCACACTGGTAATGGATTCAAACGCCTTGCCGGGTTGGACTAATCGAGTGCTGGCGCGCTGGGTCGACAAGGCCGCGGTTTCGTTTGCAGAGGCTCTACCTTACTTTCGCGGCAAGGGAGTTCTGACGGGTAATCCGGTTCGCAGCGAGTTCTTTGAAATCCCGCCGAGGCAACGTGACGGAGCGCATCTTTCGTTGCTGGTGTTTGGTGGTTCGCAGGGCGCGCGCGCAATTAATGAAGCGATGATTGCCGCATTGCCCGGGCTCGGGTCACAGAAGGCGTCTTTGCACGTGACGCATCAGACCGGGGAAAGTGATCTGGAGAAGGTGCGTCGTGGTTATGAAGCAGCCGGTTGGCAAGACAACGTCGATGTTCGGCCTTACATTGATGACATGGTAGTCGAGTTCGGCAAAGCCGATTTGATTATTAGTCGCGCCGGCGCCACCACCAGCGCGGAGTTAGTGGCGGCAGGCAAAGCGGCCATCATGGTGCCGTTTCCGCTGGCCGCCGATGATCATCAGCGCAAGAACGCGGAAGCGCTGCAAGCCGCGGGCGCCGCGCGAATGATCTTGCAGCAGGAGTTGAGCGGCCGGCGACTCGCCGACGAAATTAATTCTTTGTTGGCAAGGCCCGAGGAAATTGACCGAATGGAAATAGCGAGTCGCAAACTGGCGCGGCGCGATGCGGCGAAAGCGACGGTCGATTTGATGGAAGAGTTGGTGAAAGGCCGTTTGCCATAGCGAGCGGTCAGTAGCCCGACCTTAGGGAGGGCTTGAGCGCGCTTCGCGCGCTATGCGGGCAGGGATGCCCGCGCTCGCCGACGGGATGTCGGCGCTCCAAATATGTTCAGGCGTTTTCAGCACGTTCATTTCATCGGCATCGGCGGCATCGGTATGTCTGGCATCGCCGAAGTTCTGGCGAACCTGGGTTTCCGTGTTTCAGGCTCGGACCAAAAGAAGTCCGAGGTAACCGCGCACCTCGAAGATCTGGGCATGGAGGTGGCTGAGGGACATGCCGCAGAGAACGTCGGCGACGCGCACGTTGTAGTCCGATCGACGGCTGTGCACGACGATAACCCCGAGATTTTTGAAGCGCGTCGGCGCTCGATTCCAGTGATACCCCGGGCTGAGATGCTGGCGGAGCTGATGCGCATGAAACCGCACACGGTCGCGGTGGCCGGCTCGCACGGCAAGACGACCACGACTTCGATGGTCGCAACGGTCCTCGGAATCGCGGGGCTTGATCCGACTTTCGTTATCGGCGGTATTGTTCGCAGCTATCGCGCGAATGCCCGTCTGGGGAAGAGCGAGCTAATGGTGGTCGAGGCCGACGAGAGCGATCGCTCTTTTCTGATGCTAAGTCCGACGATTGCAGTGGTGACGAACATCGATCGCGAACACATGGACTACTACCACGACATGGACGACGTGCGTAAGTGCTTCGCGGATTTCGTAAACAAAGTCCCGTTCTACGGCGCCGCGATTCTTTGTCTCGACGATCCGCACGTGCAGGCAGTCATTCCGAAGATCGAGCGCCGCCGCGTCACTTATGGTTTGAGCGCCCAGGCGGATATCTCAGCGCACGACATTAGTTATGACCAGGCGTTCGGGTCGAAGTTCTCGGTATTGAGGGGCGTCGACATGCTTGGCCGCGTAATGCTACGGGTGCCGGGCAAGCACAACGTTTACAACTCACTGGCGGCCATTGCGGTCGCACTTGAATTAGAGGTGCCTTTCGACACGATAGCGCATGCGCTCGGAGAATTCGCCGGCGCCGATCGCCGCTTTCAATTCAAAGGCGAAGAAGCAGGCGTCACGGTGATTGACGATTACGGCCATCACCCGACGGAAGTCAAAGCGACCTTGAGTGCGGCACGGATTGGCGCGCCTAACCGGCGCATCGTGGTTTTGTTCCAGCCACATCGGTACTCACGCACGGCTGATTTGATGGGCGAATTCGCCAGCGCTTTCAACAATGCCGACGTGCTGCTGGTGACCGATATTTACGCGGCGAGTGAAACGCCGATCGAAGGGATTAACGCCGAGGTGCTGACCGAACGGATCAAGAGTTACGGTCATAAGAATGCTGAGTATGTCGGCGCGGTCGAAGGCGCGGCCAAGGTGCTGCGCGAGGCGGTGCGTGCAGGAGATCTGGTGATCACTCTGGGCGCGGGCTCAGTACATCGAGCGGGCGATCAATTGCTGGCTCTGTTACGAGGCGAGGCTGGGCCGGGGTAAGACTTAGGCGATTCAACAACGTCGAAGCCGCGGAAACGGTAGAGTGGATATTTACTGAACCAGGCCGGCCATGCTCAGGTTGATGAGGTGGTTAACGGGAATACGAATGGTGTTGGAGTGGCAGAGGCAATAAACGATTTAGCAATGCGTGATGAAGCGATTGAGGAAGTCGCGGCGAGCCTGAAGGTGCGCGCCGAACGCGGGCGTCGATTTGCCGAGTTGACGAGTTTGCGAGTGGGCGGTGCCGTCGACTGGGTGCTGTCACCCGATAGTGAAGAGCAGGCGGCGGCACTCGTCCAGGAGTTGGAAAAACGCAGCGTTGGCTGGCGGCCGCTCGGCTCCGGCAGCAATGTGCTCGCCGATGACGGCGCCCATCATTACGCGATTCTGAGTCTGAAAGAATTGAAAGCCGATCCGGTCTTCGCCGCTGATCGAGTTTCCGTGAGCGCTGGGTATTCACTGCCTCGTCTCTGTATTGAATCGGCGCGCCGAGGTCTTTCCGGGATCGAAGGATTGAATGGGATACCGGGCACTGTGGGAGGGGCGTTGTGGATGAACGCGGGAGCCTACGGCCAGGAAATTGGGACCGTAGTTGAAACAGTGCGAGTAGCACGCGGCGGCCGTGTAGTCGAGGTTCCCGGTAGCGAGGTTAGTTGGAATTATCGCCACACATCTTTTCGCGACGGCGAGTTGCTGCTGGGCGCGACTCTCCTGCTGCGTAAGGGAGATCCGCAAGAGATTGCCGCCCGCATGGAGGCAGCCAAGAGTCAGCGGATGTCGACGCAGCCGCATGGCGCACGGTCTGCCGGGTGCTTCTTTAAAAATGCGCCGGCCAGCCCGATCGGCACTGGCAAGATGATTGATGGCCTGGGGATGAAGGGCACGCGGCGCGGCGGTGCAGTGGTTTCCCCGAAGCACGCGAACTTTATCGTTACCGAGGGCGACGATGCCAAAGCGGCCGACGCTTTGGCCCTGGCTGAGGAGATTCGGGAACGCGTTAAGCAAGAACACGGAATCGATCTGGAGTATGAAGTCGAGTTGTGGAGTAGTAAGTAGCACAAGATTCCAGGAAGCTATGAAGCACCTTTTTCAAAACCCGCGCTTCGCGGGCTCGAGAAAAAACTTCATCAACTTATTCAGAGGTCCCTTCAGTCCGTCCAGGCAATGGGAGGAAATCACAGACTGAAGTCTGTGTCACTTAACAATATGAAAGAACAAGTCATCGCATCACGCGGCGCGCGCAGTTCAAGAGGCGCCGCGGTCCAATCCAAAGGCTTCGTGCAGCGTCCGGCGCGGCGGGGCGGTACGAACACCGATAGAGCGAAGGGTTTTTCGCCCCGGGTGCTGTTTGCCTATGTGCCATCGGTGTTGAAGTTTATTTTGGTGATTCTTGCGGTAGTCTTTCTGATCGTTGGGTACCGAGTGGCAGCATCGGCTTCATTGTTCCAGATACGCGGAGTCGATGTGACAGGAGCATCCCGCACGTCCGCCGAAGAGATCGAAGGTCTCACACGACGGGCAGTGGCGCACACCGGAGTTTGGCGCGCCGATCTCTCCGCGATTAGCGCTGAATTGGAACGCTTACCCGGCGTACGGCGCGCGGTAGTTAGCCGGGTCCTGCCGGATCGCTTGCGCGTCCGCATCACCGAACGCTTGCCCGCCGCAGTAATTCGAACGTCTTCCGGACATTTCTTTTGGGTGGACGAAGAGGGAGTCGCGCTGGGCGAAGTGCAACCGGCCGACAACGTCCCATCGTTCTTCATTCGTGGCTGGAACGAGGATGGTACCGAAGACGCGCGCGAGGGAAACACCGAGCGCGTGAAGAAATATCTGGAAGTCGCGCGCGACTGGAATGCGTTGGGCCTGTCGCAACGAGTGAGCGAAGTTGACCTGATCGATCTGCGCGGTGTGCGCGCACAACTCACAGGGGATGATTCGCAGATCGAGGTGAGACTCGGAGGAGAGGAACTCGGTGCGCGTCTCAAGCTGGCGCTGGATACTTTGGATCAGTACAAGCAGACCCCGCGAGGCTCGTCTATCACTTATCTTGATTTGCAAAGTGGACGAATCGTCATTGGCACCAGTTCCGGCAGTAAAGTTTCGACTGCGACTGAGACTGGCGATGAATCGAAACCCAGCGACGCCGCGTCAGCGGCATCCAGTACTCAAAAGCCGAACGCAGTGGCTAATGCAAACCGTAGCTCCGTAACTGGTGAGCAACGTCAAAAAGCAGCACGGACCGTTGGGGAACGCGAGTCCGCGAACACGTCTCGCATTCGTTTGCGATAGCGGATCAGAGAAAGCTAAATGGCAAAACGCACAAATCACACGATCGGTCTGGACATCGGCACAAGCAAAGTGACGTGCATCGTCGTCGGTCCCGGCGAAGAGGGCCTGCTTGAGATTCT
>DATNNY010000338.1:0-2936 GCA_035601635.1 Pyrinomonadaceae bacterium | reverse complement strand
TTGAAACTCAGCGTGCTTGCGCGAGACCATCGGCCACTGTTCCTGAGGAAAGAAGTAATGACACATAGCCGGATCGCGCCCGACGCGGATGACGTCGTGAGTGAACGAGTGTTCGCCGTGCAATTGACCGCTGCGATCTTCCGCCAGAACAATTTTCATAGTTGTGTGATTAAGGGATCGGGGCAGTAGCCCGACCGTCAGGGAGGGCTCTTAGCCTGCCTTATGTGAGCCCTCCCTCGCGGTCGGGCTACTGCCCGCAACCCTGCGCGGGCTCTGCATTGCTACTTCCTTCCGAAACGAAACGACGCGAGCATCATCGGTAGTTCACCCTTGACCCCCACGTCGTCGACACTCTTTAGCTCAGGCGCCAGTGAGGTGGCCAGCATCAATAGCGTGATCCCATTCTTGCCGCCGTTAGCCGGCGGCAGAAAGATCAAGCGGCCCCAAAGCTTCAAATCGCCCTTGCTCGTGTTGCGTGACATGCCTTCGAAACGAAACTCGTAGCCGTCGTAGACACCCACCTTGGTTTCACTTTCGGATATTTTCGTGTAGCCCGGAAAACTTTTCTCAAACTGCGCACTTAGCTTCGCCGCCAGAGTGGGAAACACCGAGCGATCAGCTTCGGCGGAACCCGCGGACGAGTACCAGCCCACCGCAAAATTCTCCTGGGTAAAGTCCGGCGGCAGCCGGCGCTCGACTTTCGCAAAGTTGGCGGCGCCTGGCACGCCGGCGCTTGGGTCCTTAAGCCATCTGTTCGGATAGTAAAACGAAAAGTCGACGTAATGTTCGGCCAGCTTCCCGTCAAGCCTCTGTTTTGAGTTCACAAATTCAACGGCATCGGCAGGAGCAGAATAGGCAGGTGGCTCCGCCGGGACATTCGCCTCCTGCTGGGCGACATCGTTGGGCGTCGCTTCAATCGTCGGAGTTGATGTCTGCGCCGGCGAGGGCGACGGCTCGATTATCACTGTTCTGCGCGCCAGCATCGGCCGAAGCACGAAGAAGTACGCTGCGCCCAGCACACCGCCTCCCAACACCAGCAGTACCACGAGTATTCCCAGCACCAGCGGCAGCCTGGATTTTTTCCTGGCCGGCGGCGCGGCTAATGGCTGTTGCGGGAGGGATGCGGACTGCGGTGGTGGCGGCGGTTGCGGTAGTGGCGCTGAAGCAGCAATCGGGCCTGACCCCAGGGCCATTGTGGGTGCCGACGGCGACGATTGGGGTGGAGGAGCCGGCGCAGAACTTTGCGGTGGCGGCGGCTTTGCTGGCGGTGGATATAAAGTCGCCGAGGGCGACGAAAGATCCTGAGTGTTGCGCGATCCGCCGCCGACGGTTCCCTCTGGCCGCGCCATTACCGTCTTCATCGGATCAAAGTCACTGGGGACCAGCTCGCGCGAGATCGCCTTTGTCGGCGCGTCCTGATCGTTAAGCTCTCCAGGTTCTATTCGAACAGTCTCGGAGCCCACCTCGGCGTTTTCGAGGACTACGCCATCATGGGTGCAGAACTTTTGCGTGTTAGTCGTATAAGTGCGACTACATTTCGGGCAGCGTTTCATTTGAGTTTTTCTCGATTAAGTTTTACGGCTAGAGCTTGGCGCGCGCCGCGGCGATCTTGTTGGGTAATTCAGCATTGCCCGGATCGAGTTGCGATGCCCGCTCGTAAGCGCGCAGCGCATCTCGCGGGCGCCCGGCAGTCATATAGCCGTCACCAACTCCGCCAAAGCCAAACAATCCGGCGAGCTGTCTGCGATCCGCTTCGGAGGCCAACGGCACGGCTTCCTCGTAAGTCCGGAAGGCATCATCATAACGCTCCAGCGCCAAATATGAACGGCCAAGAATGTTACGGACCGGAAAGAATTTGGGATTCACTTCGATGGCACTCTTGAGAACGGGTTCGGCTTCAGCGTATTTGCGGTTAACCGAGAGTAGCCGGCCCATCAGAAAAAGGGCGCCCGGATTTCGGGGATCCAACTGCAGTGCGCGCCGCAGGACAGGATCAGAATCGTTCCATCGCGTCTCTGACTGCATCGCATCGGCAATCAAGACGAGGGTGGGCGCGTCCTTCGCTTGATCGATTGCCGACTTGTAGAGCGGGTCGGCTTCGCTATTGCGATTCATGTGTCGCAGCACACGCGCCAGATGCACTTGCGCTACGACGAAGTTTGGATCCAACTCCATCGCCCGGCGAAAAGTTCCCTCGGTGTCACTGGTAAATATGCCACGAGAGATTAACGCCGCGCCCAGGCGGTCAAAAGCAACGGCGCTGTTGGGCTGGAGTCTAGTGGCCCGTCTGGCGAAGGACTCAGCGTCACTGAAGCGCATGGCGTTCGAAGAGCCGGTTCGCGGCTGCACGAGTACAAAGCTGAGGGCTATCAATGCTTCCGGATTGTTCGGCGCGAAGTCGATTGCCTGGCGGTAGATTTTTTCGGCGTCTTCCCAACGTTGCTGATCGGCAAACACGTTGCCCAGACCATAATGCGCGCGCGGGTCGCGCGGCTTCAATTTGAGAGCGGAGCGATAGGACGCCTCCGCCGCGGCAAACTTACGCGCATCGCGTGCATCGTTGCCGTCGGAAAGCGCGTCTTCAAACTTTTCTTCGATCTCTGCGGGGTTGGGTCGGGTCGGTCTGGCCACTGGCCTCGACGAATTGCCGGTGCGTTTCGCTTCCGGATTCTTGGGACGAAAAATTCCGGCGCCGCCGCTCAGGTCGCCCCCGGTTTCCTGAGCGCGCGCCAGGCCTGAACAAATCAAGAATGAAAATGAAAGCAGGATCGGCAAAAAACTAACAAGGCCGAATTGTTTTCGGGTCCGGTGAAACATTTAGATCCTCCGTCTTCCTCGCGGGACAATGGCGTAGACTTACTATGCTCGAACGAAGCTTAGTGGACAACCTTGCGACTGCGTCTGATTTTGAGGAAACCTGGCCGTAAAAAGCAAGT
>DATNNY010000337.1:0-4093 GCA_035601635.1 Pyrinomonadaceae bacterium | reverse complement strand
GCGAAACTTCACAAGGTGATGAGCAAAGATCCGAAGGTCCTTACTGCGGAAGAAGCTTTTGAGATGGCCACGTTGCGTGGCGCGCGGGCGCTGCACCTGGAAAAGGAGATCGGATCGATTGAAAAAGGAAAGCGCGCCGATATCGTTATCGTCGACAGTGACGATCTCAACCAGATGCCTTCCTATAACATCTATTCGGATTTGGTTTACGCCACCAAAGCCGCCGACGTGCGCACCGTAATCGTCGAAGGCCGCGTCATCATGCGCGACCGCCGGCTGTTGACTTTGAACGAAGAAACTATCAAAGCCGATGCTCGGCGTTTCCGCCAGCGAATCATTCGCAGTCTCGATGCAAAGACTGTCCCGGAAGATTAGCGCTGCCGAAAAGGGCTTCCGCTATGTTCGATAAAGGCAGTTGGCGATGATGCGGCAGCAACGCGATCCACTAAACCACACGAAACGGCACGAAGCAGAGGTGTTTGATTCGAGTTATTTCGTGTGAGTTCGTGGATCGCTTTTCTGTCGTCTCAGCTGAAGATCGCCTCAATCTGGTTCGTCAGGTCTGCGTTTCGGCTTCTTATTTCCGCTCTTCAAATGGTAGGGCACGCTGGTGACAATCACGTCGGGTTTGAAGAGCAGAGCGCCTTTCAGCATCAGAGAGCTCTGGTTGTGCAGTAGATGCTGCCACCACTTCGCCGGTACGAACTCTGGCAGAACCACAGTGACCATCTGATCTTTGTGCTGTTTCATTCGCCGGTCAACATAACGGATCAGTGGACCCACCAGGGAGCGGTACGGGGACGCAATTACTACCAACTCGACCCCTTCTACCCATTCGCTCCACTTCGCGCGCAGTTTCTGCGTCGCTTCGTGATCGAGGTTGATGTAAACGGCCGTCACATGTTCCGGCGCGATTGCTTTGGCGTATTCAAGAGCCTTTAGGACACCCCGGTGGATACCCGAAATCGGGACAATCACTTCGTGTCTGATCGGCCGCAACCCCACCAGTCCCTCAGTTGTCAGTTGCTTCGCAACGTCCAGATAGTGACGGTGCACGCCGCGGAACACTGTCACCAGGAAGGGAATGAGCAAGACTACGATCCACGCGCCATGAACGAACTTGGTAATAACCAGGACAACCAAAACAATGAAAGTGGCGATGGCGCCGAGGCCGTTGACGACTATTGATTTCTTCCAGTGAGCTGCGCCCTTTTGTTCGTTTGCCAGGTCGACCTCATTTGACCCGTGGGGAGGCTCTGCCGGCCCGCGAGCCGCAGCCAACGCCTGATCCCTCGCTGAAACATCGCCTTCATCAGCTGCTGAAGCTTCGCGGGCGGCCTTAACGGCGCGGCCGGCCTTTAACCAGTGTCGCACCATGCCTGTCTGTGAGAGCGTGAACGAAAGAAACACGCCCACGGCATAGAGCGGAATTAGCCGGCTGGTGTCTCCGCCGAAGGCCGTGACCAGCACGCCAGAGAAGACCGCAAGAATGATGATGCCGTTGGAAAAAACCAGTTTGTCGCCACGCGTGGCAAATTGTCTGGGCATGAAGCGGTCACGCGCCAAGAGACTGGCAAGCCGGGGGAAGTCGGCGAATGAAGTATTCGCCGCGAGGATCAAGATGAGCGCGGTAGTACCCTGGATCACGTAATAGAACCATCCCATTGGACCGGTGAAGATGATGCGCGCGAACTGCGAGATGACGGTCTCGTTCTCATGCGGGCGCACGTGATAAAAATAAGCCATCAAACTCGTCCCAATAAACATCGTCGTCAGGAGCACAGCCATCCAGGTTAGCGTCGTCGAGGCATTGCGCGCTTCAGGTTGCTTGAAAGCGGGAATGCCGTTTGAGATTGCTTCGATACCGGTCAGAGCTACGCAGCCATTCGAAAACGCGCCGAGCAGCAGGAACAGAGTCAGAGGTTGCAGGTGATAACCCTCGGCAAGCTTCAAACTTTCGGTGGCGATGGGTATGGCGATATGGGGATTAAGAACGTAATGAAGAATGCCGTAACCAACCATGAACAGAAAGCTGATCACGAAGGCATAGGTAGGAGCGGCAAAAATTGATCCCGACTCACGCACGCCGCGCAGGTTTGCCAGCGCAATAAAGGTGATGAGAATGAGGCACAAAAAGACCCTGTGGTGATCAAGCCACGCCCACTTTGTTCCTTGTGCGGCTGACGTGATCGCGGCTACTCCCGCGGCGATCGAGACTGAGACGGTGAGCACGTAATCAACCAGCAGCGCTGCGGCCGCGACCAGGCCCGCAGTCGTTCCCAGGTTCTCCTTGGCGACAATGTAGGCGCCTCCGCCCGATGGATACGCATGAATGGTCTGCCGGTAACTGATCGCCACAATCGTCAAGACGACGGCGATGACCAGGGTGATCGGCACTACGTAGTTAAAAGCATTAGTCTGACCGTAGGCGTAGGCCACCGCGAGAACCAGGAGGATTTCTTCGGAAGCGTACGCCGTCGAGGAGAGCGCGTCGGAAGCAAAAACGGCCAACCCGGTCTTTTTCGTTAGCCGCTCATGAATGGCTTGCTCAGTCTTCTTGGCCCTGCCTACGAGCAGACGCTTTAGCGTTGTCGCCAACGTGCTTGTCCTCCCAAAATGATCTCCTTCGATCCCCGCTGACAATCTTTCAGGCGATTCGCCAGCGAATGGCTGTAATCAGATCTTCTGGCTCCAATTGGCTGACGCAGAGCTTGTCGTCTGGAGGATAGTCATCCTTTTGCCAAACGTAATTCGCCAGATGCTTCTCAGCACAACAGATCCAGAAAGAGCTGCCCAGCCGAATGCGCTCCCTCGTGGACACTTCTACCTGCACGACTACGGGATCGGCGATCTCCACAATGATCTCCCGCTCCAGGCCCTGGAAATTACGAACTATGAAGTGGTAGCTGCCGGACAGCGGCGGCGGCACTCGGTGGATCTCCCACCACCGCAGAATTGAGAACCCGTTCTCGGTTAACACTTCGATCGGGCGAGTATTTGCCGCGAAGCTATCCGGTCTGGGGCTTTGACTTTGTGCACACATGAAATTCCACCAGCCAACAGGGCCGCCGGAATCAGCTTAGAAGGGAACTCGTAAGGATGGAGTAAGAGGTTTATAAAGAATTCATAAAGAAGTGGCACAGACTTCAAGCACCTCTGAATAAGTTGACGAAGTTTTGTCTTGAGCCCGCGAAGCGCGGCGATAGCATAAAGCCTGGGGTGGAGCGCTGCGGAACCCCAGGGACAGTTGGAGTGTGCGGGGAAAGCCCATGAAGTGGGCGATCGCCTTTCATCACAGTAAATCGCCGCGCTTGCGCTGTCGCACGCTTCGCGCGCTCGGCTTGATTACGTTTCGTTAACCTGGGGTTCCGCTTCGCTCCACCCCAGGCTCTATGCTTCCACCCGCTGCGCGGGTTTTGAAAAGGGTGCGTCATGACTTGTTCAGAACTTCCTTCAGTCTGTGATTGCGTGTGAAAACCAATGGACGACGAAGGATCACAGACTGAAGGAGCCTCTGATCAAATACCGCGAAGCGGTTCCGACCTCCAGCCCAGGGTTGCCGCCGCGGCTACCCTGGGTAACGAATTTCAATCCGCCTCAACCCCTAAGGGGTTGCGCCCAACTCCCTATGCCTATACCCAACGTAGCCGCCGAGCGGCAACGTTGGGCTGGAGGGCGCTACCGCTTCGCGGTATGGAACTGGCGTTGCTCAATGCTAATTCACTAACCGACCGAACTTGATCGGAGATTCCTGAAGTCTGTGCCACTTCACTCGCCGGGATTAAACCGATAGCCTATCCACGGTTCGGTAAGAATGTATCCAGGTGTCGCAGGATCAACTTCGATCTTTTTTCGCAGCTGTCCGATGAGGACGCGCAGGTACTCAGTCTGTTCGGTATAGTCGCCACCCCAAACTGCGCCCAGCAGCGAGCGATGGGTAAGAACTTTTCCTGCATTGCGGATGAAATGCACGAGCAGATCGAATTCTTTCGGCGTCAGTCGCAGCCCTTTGCCTTGCTGACTCGCGGTGTGTGCTTCCAGATCGACCACGAAGTCTCCCGCCTCCAAAATCTGCGACTGGGATTCGGCAGCA
>DATNNY010000336.1:0-3665 GCA_035601635.1 Pyrinomonadaceae bacterium | reverse complement strand
GTCATCAGCTGCGTTGCGCGCAGCACAGACTTCTACCTGGGAATTGTCGAGGCTCAGCAGGACACTCCGGCCATCGGTCAATGTTTGTTCAGCAAAATGGTGCTCAAGGAAGTGCGAACGATGAAGCAGGTCTCAACGCGGTGCTCGGCGAACGCTCGATCTCGATAAGCATTCTTCAGATGACGCTGACGGCACAACGCTTGCTAACTCAATCACGACAGGGTCGCGTTTCTCCTTTTTCGCGGCGGGTTCAATTGAAACTTGGTGGCGTGAACTTCTCAAAAGGCTTTATCCGCTCACGCCTCCAGACCTAAAGACCCGGGACCTTCGCCATTCCTCAAGACTTTTATTAGGCGCTTGGTCAAGACTGCTTTCGCCTAACCTCGATCAGATTAAAACCTGACGCCGAAACGAGATGAACTAAAGCGCCGGCAAGACCCAGCCTGCGCTAACACCTAAGTTCTTTCTGCCCCAAGTTGGTGGCGTTTCCTCGATAGGATTGAGAAAAACATGTCCACTTGTGACGAAAATAAATCCACCGCCGGCAAGACATTGCTGGCGCCCGAAACAATCTTGCAGAGCCGCTATCGCGTAGTTCAAACCCTGGGAAAAGGCGGCATGGGGGCCGTTTATGAAGCGATCGATCTTCGCCTCGGCCATACGGTAGCGCTCAAGCAAACCCTCACGAACGACGAGGAACAGTGGAAACAATTTGAGCGGGAAGCCCGGCTGATGGCCTGGCTCAATCATCCAGCGCTGCCGCGAGTCAGTGATTACTTTACTGAAGGCCACCGCGCGTTTTTCGTGATGCAATTTGTTGAAGGCTCTGACCTGGCCGAAATAATTGCGCAACAGCCGGGGCCAATGCCGCGTAACTCTGTCGTAGCCTGGGCCGATCAGTTGCTCGACGCGCTTATCTATCTGCACACGCACGAACGACAGATCATTCATCGCGACATTAAGCCTCACAATCTGAAAGTTACCCGCGGCGGCCAAATTGTTTTGCTCGACTTTGGGCTGGCCAAGACCCAAGCGGCAGACCCTTCGGGCGCTCTCTCCTGCACCAGCGTGTTCGGTTATACGCCGCGTTACGCGCCACTCGAGCAAATCCAGGACTTGGGTACGAGCCCGCAGAGCGACATCTATGCTTTAGGCGCGACACTCTATCATTTGCTAACGGGAGTGAAACCGCCCGATGCGCTGGCCCGCGCCACCGCGCTGGTGAGTGCGCGCCCGAATCCGCTAAGACCCGCCAACGAAATCAATGAAGCCGTTGGAGAAGAGTTGGCCGCGATTCTAACTATCGCGATGGCCCAGAATCCGAATGAGCGTTACGCGACCGCGGTCGAGTTTCGTGCGGCACTGCGTCAAATCGGACGCACCGAAGAGAAAGATATTGAGTATCGGGTCAGGCCCTCTGAAGTTGGTGCGACCGTGGTGGAAATAGAAGAGACGGCGATTATTCATGACGCGGAAGTGAACTCAAGGAGTAGGTTTGGCTCGCATGGGTTGGCCGCGCTGTTTGTGATTTTGTTGGCGGCCTTCGGAGTTTTCTGTAGCTGCTATTCATGGAAAATTCCCGCCCCTCGGGCGCCGCAGAAAGTAATTTTGACCAGCAACGCTATTTTGCCGCCCGTTGAGACACGCGTGAATGTCACTGGACGATCGCGCGAGCAAAAGAGCGGCAGTCTTAAAGGATCTGAACAGGCATTGCCATCGCTGTCGCGAGCGCGAAAATCCTCAGGACGAAGTTAACGCGCCGGCAGCGCGACGGCCAGGATGTTCTTGCAGCGGACTGAATGATGGGGCGTCGTGCGAATCTGTGAGCCGAGAGTCTCCTGCGAATCCCGGAGATACGTCGTGCTTTTGCTGATTTGGCGAACTGAAGAAGGAAGAAATTTGAACAGCTCAGTCGTTAGGCGACTAATCTGCTCTCGATCGATTCCACGTTGTCATAGCGCTGCGAGAGGGGGCCCAGGGCGACCGTCTCTCTCAGGAGGACCTCCGCATTGATCGCTGAGACGGGACGCGAGAAGAAGAAACCCTGGCCTTTCTGGCATCCGAACGTTCTCAGTTTGGTCACCTGTTCCAGGGTTTCCACACCCTCCGCAGTGACGTCCATACCGAGGTTCTCCGCCAGTGACATGATTGTGCGGACGATTTCTGTATTCTCGTTTTGGCCGCTCATGCGACGAACGAACGATGCGTCAATCTTCAGAGTAGAGATGGGGAACCGGTGAAGTGAACTCAATGACGAATAGCCGGTGCCGAAGTCATCGATACTCAATCCGACCCCGAGCATTCGGAGCCGTCTCAGCATTCCGCTCGCGGCCTCTTCGTTCTCAACCATGACGCTTTCCGTTATTTCCAGTCTCAAAGAGCTCGGGTCGAGTTTGGTTTCCTGCAATATCTTTTCGATTTGTTCAATCAGATCCGGCTGGGCGAATTGCTTGCACGATAGATTGACACTCATCGTCAATGGGGTCTCCGTTGAGTATCGATCTTGCCACTCGCGTATCTGCGCGCAGGACTTGCGTAGAACCCATTCGCCGATGGGGATAATCAGTCCCGTCTCTTCGGCGAGGGGAATAAATTGGCTTGGATTGATCAGGCCAAGCTCTTCATGTTGCCAGCGGATAAGGGCCTCGAACCCGGTAATGGCAAAAGTGTCGAGCGAGACGATCGGCTGGTATTCAACAATTAATTCTTCTTTCTCTATCGCCCGTCTCAGATCGTTTTGCATTTCCATCAGCTTCACAGCCCGAGTGTGCATGCTCTTGTCGAATACCTGGTGACTGCCTCCGCCGAGCGACTTGGCGTAATACATCGCGGTATCGGCATCGCGCAAAATGTCTTCCGGCCGCTCATACCCCATCGTGCTGGGGGCGATGCCGATACTCGCCGAAGTGAAAACCTGCCGGCCGCCTTCCAGTTCAAACGGCTTGGCAAGTTCTCGCTGAATGCGCTTGGCGATATGGGTCACTTCGTTAATGCTCTTGAGATCCTCCAACAAGATCGTGAATTCGTCCCCTCCCAGGCGGGCGATTGTATCTCCAGGCCGCAAACAGGTCGCTAGTCTACTGGCCATCGTCATCAGCAACTGATCGCCGACCAAATGACCCAGACTGTCATTCACCACCTTAAAGCGATCGAGATCAAGGAAAAGAACTGAGAACAGCGGATATTCCTTACGCCCGCTCCGCGCCACGGCGAGTCTCAGGTGATCGATAAAGAGGGCCCGGTTAGGTAGCCCGGTCAGACCATCGTGGAAAGCGTCGTGGACCAGTTGAGCCTCAGCGCGCTTGCGATCGGTAATGTCCTGGATCTGAAAGATGGTGCGAAGCGATTGGGTTTCGGGATCACGAACCGGGGACACACTCAGCAGCGTCCAGACCTCATGACCTGACTTATGGATGTATCGCTTCTCGGTTTGGTAACCAGGAATCTGGCCTTTCAGCAGTCTTGACTGGTGCGCGAGAAGGTCGCCCAGATCTTCGCGATGTGTTAGCGACTGAATGTCAGCCGTCAGCAATTCCTCTTCCGAATAGCCAACCAACTGGCAGAGGGAACGGTTGACTTGTAACCAGCGACCTTCCGGCGACACCAGGGCCATACCAATGGCCGCGTAATCGAAAGCGCTTCGGAAGCGCTCTTCACTCTCTTGC
>DATNNY010000335.1:0-6499 GCA_035601635.1 Pyrinomonadaceae bacterium | reverse complement strand
TTGGGTGACAGCGGACAACAAATAACACATTCCCGGGTCGCTGGAATTGTACGCGCCGGGCCGGATCCATGCCAGGCCCTTGCAGTTCGCATTGCCGGCGCAGTCCGCCTTGCAAAGCGCGAAGCTCGCCCGCTGGTAGTAAGTAATTCGGGTTCCGTTAAGGCTGGTGTTATTAAGCGTAGTGAACATCGCTTTCGGACGCTCTATTACCGGCGTGGATTCAGGCGGCGGCACGGGCGCGCGCACGGGTGCCGCCGACGGTCTTTCATTAGGCGTAGCGGAACTTTTTGTTTCGAGCGTTGCCATCGGCGAAGGAGAAGGGACGATACTGAGTACTGGCGTCGGCGCCGGGTACTTACCACTCACGTCGGAGTCGCCTCCGCGCGTCATGAGCCATGCCATCAGAACACCGGAAGCGCCGAGCACCAGGACGATCGCAAATACCCACGGCAGCGCGCCTCTTCGCGACTCGGTCCTTGTGTCATCAGTGCTGACCTGTCTTTGAAACTGTCCTGGTCGAGACGTAAGGGTCGACTGCGCTGTTGGACTAGTGGGACGCGGACTGGCCACCGTTGGGCCGGGCGGTGGCAGATTCCATGTGGCATTGGAATCGAATGCGGCCCCTACTGGCTCCAGTCTCGCTCCGTCGTCGAGACAAAATACCATCGATTGGTCTTCGTAGGTCTTACCACAAGAGGGACAGGTCTTCATTGATGGTCTGATGCTGACTCGATGCAGTACTCGGTCGTCAACGACAAGCTCACGCCAACGCTTCTTTCATGGCCGAGCCGATGTCAGCGGGTGATTGAACTACATGAATTCCTGCCTGTCTTAGCGCGGCCATCTTCTCGCCTGCCGTCCCTTTCCCTCCAGCAATGATGGCGCCGGCGTGTCCCATCCGTCTTCCGGGCGGCGCGGTCTGGCCGGCGATGAAGGCGACGATTGGCTTGGTCACATTATCCTTAGCGAAAGCCGCCGCTTCCTCTTCCGCCGTCCCGCCAATCTCGCCAATCATTACGATGCCATCTGTCTCACTGTCTTCCTGAAACAACTTCAGAGCATCAACATGAGTCGTGCCGACAATCGGATCCCCACCAATCCCAATCGCACTCGACTGACCCAAACCCAAATGGGTCAACTGGCCCACGGCTTCATAGGTCAGAGTGCCTGAGCGCGAGACCACTCCGACGCGTCCTTCGCGATGAATGTGGCCGGGCATGATGCCAATCTTGCACTTGCCTGGGGAGATGATCCCCGGACAGTTCGGCCCAATCAGACGGGTTGATCTGCTCGCCAGGTATTCCTTGACCTTCACCATGTCTAACGACGGAATGCCCTCAGTGATGCAAACAACGACGGGAATGCCCGCATCGGCAGCCTCCATGATCGCATCGGCCGCAAACGCCGGCGGTACGTAAATCACTGAGGCATTCGCGCCGGCTTTCTCAACTGCATCGACGACCGTATTAAAAACCGGTATGCCTTCGTGCCTCGTGCTGCCCTTGCCGGGCGTCACTCCGCCGACGACGTTGGTGCCATACTCAACCATCTGCCTGGTATGGAAAGTACCTTCTTTGCCGGTGATCCCCTGGACGACGAGGCGCGTAGATTTATCAACGAGAATGCTCAAAGAGTGCTCCCAATAAGATAAGTTATGAATGAGCGCGCAGTATAGCAATAGGGGGAGGAAGCCACAAAGACACCTATTCGACGAAATCTTATCCGCGGAGCGCGGACATCCTGTCCGCCTGAGCGCGCAGCGCGAACGTTCTAAGAAAGATTCTTATCAGCAAAGTGTTGAGCGCGCTTCGCGCGCTGGCGGACACGATGTCCGCGCTCCGTCTGGCTTACACCAAATCAACCTTCTCGCCATACTGCGGCACCTCAACCTGCCATCCGAATCGATCGCGCAGGTGACCCGCCATTGCATCCGCTGCATCGGGCTCGCCGTGAGTGACGAACACCTTACGCGGCGGCGCCGGCATGTCCTCGAGCCAACGCACCACTTCTTTCCAATCCGCATGGGCTGAGAAGCCGCCGATCTTTTCGATCCGGCAGCGCACTGAGATCCATTGGCCTAAGACCTTCACTTGCTTTTCGCCGTCGGCGACTCGCCGGCCCAGGGTCCCCCCGGCCTGATAACCGACAAAAACTACGACAGCGTTTTCCTCCTGCAGCAGACGCAGCGCATGATGAAGGATGCGGCCGCCATTCATCATTCCGGACGCGGCAATAATTATTCGCGCGCCTTGGGCTTTGTTTAGACGCTTCGAATCTTCGCGACTCGAGGCGGCGACCATCGAATGGGTTCGCAGCGGTGTGGGAGTAATTTTTAGAGCGTCTTCGTATTCCTGGTCGTGCTCTTCGGTGGGACGCGCATAGGCCTGGGTCGCGGCTGCGGCCATCGGAGAATCCACCGCCACGGGCAAAATGGGAATTCGTTTCTCTTCCTCCAACTCGCGAATCAAGTAGACAATCTCCTGCGCTCGACCGACGGCAAAGGCGGGGATCAGGATCGCGCTGTTATGCTCCGCCGCCCCTTTGATAATCCGTTCGAGCGCGTCCTTCGGTCTCTCAATGTCATGGAGACGATTGCCGTAAGTTGATTCAACCAGAAGGTAATCGCACTGAGGCGGCGCGACCGGATCGCGAATGATCGGCTGATCGTACTTACCCAGGTCACCCGAAAAAAGTATGCTCCGGCCCTGGCGATCCTCTCCGGCGCCGTCGACCTGGACCAGCACGTGAGCTGAACCCAGAATGTGACCGGCAAAGCGAAACTGCGCTTGAATTCCTTTTACGACCTGGAAGGATTCACCGGTATTCTTAACCACCTGCAGCAGCTTGAGCGCCTCTCTGGCATCCTGCTCGGTGTAGAGCGGCAGCGCGGGCAGATGCTTGGTAATCTTGTGGCGATTGCGATAGTCGGCCTCTTCTTCCTGCAAGCGCGCGGAGTCGGGCAAGAGAATTTTCAGCAAGTCAGCCGTCCCGCGCGAACAATAAACCGGCCCGCGAAAACCATGACGAACAAATCGTGGCAGGTAGCCAGTGTGATCGATATGCGCATGAGTGATGATTACCGCATTAACCAACGCGGCGTTGAAGGGCGGCTCTTGCCAGTTGCGTTCGCGCAATTCACGCACGCCCTGGAACAAGCCGCAGTCCACCAGCACCTGCGCGTGTCCGGCTTCGATCAGGTATTTTGAGCCGGTTACTGTGCCCGCGGCGCCCCAGAATGAAAGAGATGACATGGCTTTAGACTTTTAGCGAAAGCAAAATATCGGAATCGACCGAACATGTCTATCAGGGCAATCACACAGTGGTATGGGGCCTTCACAAGAGTGAGGTCAGTACCGGAAGCGGTAGCGACCGGGTTTGCGCCGCGCGATTCCAGATCGTATGGAGTGTCGAGACCCTCATCGACGGGCGGCCCCAGGCAAACTGAAGCAGACCCGCTCCGTACTTCCCACCGGCTCCTTACTCGCTTATTATTCCGATCCGAAAGGATCTCGGAACAACGAATCAATGAAAACATCAAACCTCCGCTTCAGTTTCCTAATTGCCATGGCAGTGCTTTGCGCAACAAGTACGCGAAGTCTGACACTTATACGCTCGCACAATGTTGCGCGCATACCGGCGACTCACGAGCGAACCGGAATCACATTCGCCCAATATGACGATCCGTATTCCGACTTTCGCAACGCTCGCTATTCAAATGCCGGCTTACTGAATGAGCGTGACGAGATGAAGCTGGGCACTCAACTTCATCGCGAGGTCACCAAGAAATATAACTTGACGGACGTCGGACTCGATCGAGTGGAGCGCATCGGCCAACGTTGCGCCAGAGCCAGTCTCCGTCCGAACATGCTCTACAGGTTTCACGTCATCCAGAGTCGCGAGATTAACGGCTTCTCCCTTCCCGGGGGACACGTTTACATCACCACCGCGCTGCTAAAGTTGGCCAATGACAACGAACTTGCTTCAGTACTTGCGCATGAAGTCGGCCACGTGGTCGCGCGTCACAGCTTGAAGACGCTCAAGCAGTCACAGGATTACAACGACATTGCCAAGTCACTCGGCGAACTTACCGGAGTCGCCGGCGACCTGGCGCGAGATTTGGGGGTAACCCTCGGACAAATGGTGGGCGCGGGTTTGTTGACGTTTCACACTCGTGACGAAGAGCGCGAAGCGGATTTTCTGGGAGTGCGCACGTTGCCGAAAGCGGGCTTTGATCCACAGGCTATGGTGACGATGTTTCAAAAGCTACAGCACATTGAGGAACAGAACTCGAGCTTGCTTGGTTCGCTTTTTTCAGATCACCCGGATGCCGAAGAGCGAATCTCGAATACAAAATACGAGATCGCCCGAATGAAGCGGCGTTGAAGCTACAAAAGCATTGGCCACAAGAAGGCACAAGAACCACAAGACTAAGAACGGTCGGCCCTCGGCCTAAGCTGAAACGCCTTCTGCGCTTTTTGAGCCTTTTTTTGGTCTGTCTTGCTTCCCTGAGCCAAAGAAGACAATCACCGCCGGAACCAGCAAGACCAGGTTTCTCAGAGCTGTCTTCAAACCCAACTGGCTCCCGATGATTCCCCCGAAGCATCCGCACTCCAACGGCTCTCCGTGTAAGACATAAACATAGTAGAGCGCAAAGGCGCTGAAGCCGACCAACAGCACCGCCGCCAGAAACGCGCCGAGCCGCACCGTGCGGGGGACGATCAGCAGGCCAGTGGTCAATACTTCCGCGGCGATGACGCCAATTGTGACCGGCCAACGCCAACGCTCGTAATTAATCGCGGCTGAGCTGAGAAGTTCGGCGACATTGCTGGCGAAGGTTTTGAGGATCGCCAGCTTTGCGCCCGCGGTAAAGAGAAAAAGCGCCGCCAGACCAAAGCGGCTGATGTGGACCACAACCCTGATTATTACGCGAGCATTCATTCGATTCCTTCAGAAGGAATTCGGTGGCTCTGCCACCTCCTTAGAAACTCATGCCATTGGGATCAACTGATAACCCATGGCAAGTGCTTGTTTTTGAATACTATTGAGACGACGTTGTTGATATTTCTCTTCATAGACTGTTTGACCAATTTCGACGTAGGCGGAACCGTGTTTGAGTAGCGAGTAGTAAAGCACGGCAAGCTTGCGGGCCGTGGCAGTAATAGCTTCAGCAGGACCGACTCTGACTCTGATGCGGCGATAAAAGGCGCCGAGAGCGGTCTTACTACGAGTTAAGCTGGCGGCCGCGATGCGGAAAGCCGCCGCGGCGCGATTAGCACTGCGTTTGGTTTTGCGACTCAGGACTTTACCATTTGATTTCCTGGTTCCTGGGCACAAAGCAAGCCAGGAAGTGAAATGCTTTTCGCTGGGCCACGGTGTCATATCAAAGCCCACTTCGCCGGCGAGAGTAAGCAGCGTATCGGCAGCCAAGCCGGGAAGGTTGAAAAGGTCAACACCGGTCATTTTATAAAGCTGGCTGCGCACATCAACTCCACCGCGCTGACGATCTCGGTTGCGGACCGACTTGTCTGTGGGCGGCGGCTCTTCATCAGTGCGATTTGGTTGTTGTTTCAAATAACAGGCAATGGCGGTTTCACACTCAACGATCTTCGCCTGATAGGTTTCGTAGAGAGAGACTGCTTGAGTAAGAGCAAAGAGATGTTCTTCGCGATAATTTCCCAGCAGCGACTTGGCAATGGTGGCGGCCGAACTGTGACAACGCTGGTCGCGATGGCGGGCCAAGACCTTGGGATCACGCTCGCCGGTAATGATCGCCTTGATGATCTTCATCCCGGTGACCCCAGTAATGTCTGAGACGACATTATGGAGCAGTAGATTCATCTGCTGCAGCGCTTTCTGCATGTGTTGAATGTGCATCGAGGAAGCTTGCACCAACATTTCTCGTTGGCGCATATAGCCGCGCAGCACACAGACCTGATCAGGGGGCCGAAACGCTCCCGCCAACAGGCCGTAAGTATGAAGTTGTTGCAGCCATTGACAGTCAAGCACATCTGACTTGCGACCGGAGACATTCTTGACCTGCCGCGCATCAACCAACTTCACTTCAAAGCCGCGCCGCTCCAGCAGTTCGAACAGCGGGATCCAATACACCCCGGTTGATTCCATCGCCACGCTGGTAATCCCGCACTTCGTGAGCCAATCAGCCAGGGCGTTGAGATCCGTGGTGAAGGCTCCAAACTCCCGCACGGAAACTTCGTCGCGCCCCGCCGGCACCGCCGCCACATGCCGGTCCGAGCCTATGTCAATACCGGCGGCATTCAGGTTAACGTGCTGTAAGTGTTCTGGTAGATCAGCCACTGCCAATCGCTTTCTCCTCCGCTTGCGCTGCGCCATCTTATGCTCCTCAACTTTTTCTGTGATGATTAAGGTCACAGGCGCAGGGAGCGAATATCGCAATCTCCTTAACGGGATCGTAACCACTCGAACGAATGACTACGTCACCAATGGTATAAACGCCAACCCTGAGACCAAACTGATGTAC
>DATNNY010000334.1:0-11167 GCA_035601635.1 Pyrinomonadaceae bacterium | reverse complement strand
ACTGAGTCGCGTGACTGTCCCAACAATTCCCGCAATTTCATCATTCCCGAACGCATTCGCGTCTTGACCGTGCCCAAAGGATCGCCGAGCCGCGCGGCAATTTCAGTTTGGGTCAAACCTTCAAAGTAAGCCAGGAAGAGCGCCCTTCTTTGTTCCTCGGGGAGTTCGGCCAAGGCACCTCTAACGATGGTCCTCGCTTCGGATTTCACAGCGTCCAGCTCGGCGTCTCCGACCTCATCGCGTGGCATTTGCGCTGCTTCTTCGCCTAACCTTGTTCGCGATCCGGCCGAGCGCAGACGATCCAGCGCGCGGCTGCGGGCGATGGTTACCAGCCAGGTAAAAGCTCGTCCCCGCGCTTCGTCAAAATCGCCGGCTCGCCGCCAAACCTGCAAAAAGACTTCCTGTAAAACATCTTCCGCTTCTTCGCGGTCATGCAATATACGAATGATCAGGCCAAACAGGATGAGGCGGTAACGATCATAACAGGCTGCGAGGGCAAGTTCGTCCCCGCCCGCCACCGCGTGTAAAAGATCGTTATCAGAAATCTGTGAAGGTTCGGCTTGCACTAGCGAGAAACTCGCGCCATCAGTCAAGGCGTCGCCGCAACTACCGGACTCAGTCTGACTGAAGCCCCGTCGCGGTTGGCGCGCACGCGGATGCGGCGGTGGCCCTTGCTGTCAGTGCCTGAAGCGTAGGTGATTGTGTAAGCGGTGCGCATTTGTGCGACCACGTCATCGTAGGCTTTCTGCAAGTCTGCGAGCCGCTTGATCGGGTAAAAGACTCCGCCGGAAACGGTGGCCAGCTTTTGTCCCTCTTCCTCGGCGCGCGTGGTAATCGTCAGATAACGCGTGCGCATCGGATCGACGGTGATCGAAGGCCGAGGGACACTTCCTTCAGGAATCAATCCCGAAGGCACGTACAGCGGATAGATTAGAGCCCCGGATTCGATCGTAGCTTCCAGAATTGCGGGAAAAGGAATGAACGATTTGTTGTCATCCCCGTCCGAGAGAATTACCACGGCCGTGCGCTCGCCGCGCAGGGGCTTTAGCGTATAAACCAGGGTGTAGCCGAGCGCGTCCCAGAGCGCAGTAGCGCCGCCAGCGTCGAGTTCATCCAGCTTCTTTGAAAGCAAGCGACGGTCAGTGGAGAAGCCCGAAATGACTTTGATGTCGTCGTGAAAGCTGATGATCGAGATTCGATCCTGCGGGCTGGCTGTGTTCAGAAAATCGCGCGCCGCCTTACGAATAAAATCGATTCGCTCTTCCACGCTGCCGGAAACGTCGAGCAGGAGCACCAGATTAAAGGGCTCGGTCGTCGGCGTGACATCGACAATCCTGCGTTCGCTGCCGTCTTCGTAAACGGAAAAGTCGGAAGTACGCAAACCCGGAATCGCGCGGCCGCTGCGGTCGGTCACGCTCGCGTTAACTCGCATAAGTTGCGGGGCGACGGAAGTCGCAACCTCGCCTGGAGGCGGCAGCTTGACCAGCGACGGCTCGCTGCGTGGTGGTGGTAGAGTCCTGGCAAAATCTCCGAACATGCGCGGGCTGACTTTGCGAATGGCGTCCGTCAGCGGACCATCACCGCTGCGAACTATCGCGCGCGCGGCTTCAGTTAAAGGCCGTTCGCGCAGGTCGTTTGGCGCCATAGACGGATCGACGTTGAGTAAAATCACGCCGCGCTGGGTGGTGAAGTTCAACTGCACCAGAGCCTGTTTTTCCGGTGGCTTCTCAGCATCAGGGTCAGGCTTACCGGTCGTAACTTTCGTTGCGTTGTCGGCAGGATCGGCGGTGTCGTCGGTACTGGGGGCTTCCTTTTTCTTGTGTTTCTTTCGCTTGGCGTCTGGTCCCAGCGTGCCGGAAATTGTAAACGCGCCGGCGCGGCCTTCTTTGATTTTCGGCAATTCAACGTCGCTGAGAAATCGCGGATGGCTGGATTCCCAAAGGAATTTGAATTTGAGCGCGTCAAGCGGGACGTCCGCATGAATCGTGCCGGTATTCGTGAGCACGTCGGCGACTTCAAAGTCTCCGATCACGTCGACCATACCCGTTTCAGTTTCCACTCTTACCCGTGACCGTTTCGGCACATGAACAGTAAGATCGATCCGATCCCGCCGTTCGCGTACTGTGATCTCGCTGCCAGAGATGTTGACGTCGGCAGGTGCGACCGGGGCGCCGAGAGAACTGGCCTGCAAACTTGCTTTACTCTTCTCGTCATCAGAGGCGACTACGGAAACGCGGCCAGTGCGATTCTTGATCGTCAGAAGAGTCTTTCCACCGGCGCTCAATTCCTTTTGATAAGATTGTGCCTGCGCGTGAGTTCGCAATCGCGAAGGGGAGAAAGACGCCCAAAGACAGGCCGCAACCAGAAGGAAAATCCCAGCGGGAATTTGGTGCCGGCGAGCTAATGATCGATAAAACATTGCGATTGATCTTGCCTGTGCGCTGAGCGGTGGTCAAGTTGAACCGGGCCTGCTGCCGCCTTCTTCGGTGCGGCTTTTGTCTTGCTTTTGAGACTCGTGACGCAGTTTCACGAACTGGCGCAAAGGCAATACCAAAGGCGCCAAAGAGTTCTGCTAGAATGGGCCGCGAAACTTCGCATGACCAATCAAAAGTTCAAATCGTTTTCGGACTTCTGGCCGTACTATCTGGGGGAACACAGCAGGCTGGCTACGCGCGTGCTGCATTGTCTCGGCACGCTGACGGCTGTGGGTTTTGTGATCCTCCTCGTCGGAATCGGCAAGTGGTGGCTGTTCCCGCTGGCGCTGACACCCGGCTACGCCTTTGCATGGGCGGCGCACTTTTTCATTGAAAAGAATCGGCCGGCCACGTTCACCCATCCGCTCTGGTCGTTTATCGGCGATTGGAAAATGCTGGCCTTGATGCTGACGGGGAGACTGAGGCCGTAAGCACCGGGGCAGTAGCCCGACCGTTAGGGAGGGCTCGGTTTTAGATCGAGCGCGCCCAGCGCGCTGTGCGGGCAAGGATGCCCGCGCTCCATTTTGGGATGAGAGAAACCAAGGCACAGCGCAAAGCTCGCACTGAACAGATCATCAAACTGCTCAAGCGCGCGCATCCCGATGCGCACTGCGCGTTGAATCACTCAAACGCCTTTGAACTTCTCGTCGCCACGATCCTGTCGGCGCAGTGTACAGACGAACGCGTCAACATCGTCACCGCGGATCTCTTTCGCAAATACCGCAAGCCCGAAGACTATCTGAAGGTCCCGGCGACTGAGTTACAACAGGACATTCGCACCACCGGCTTTTTTCGCAACAAGACAAAATCCATTCAAGGCGCGTGCAAGATGCTCTCGGAAGAATTTGGCGGCCGGGTGCCGCAAACGATGGAAGAATTGTTGAAGTTGCCCGGCGTCGCGCGCAAGACAGCCAACGTCGTGCTCGGCGTTGCTTTCGGCATCGCTGCAGGAATAGTTGTGGACACGCATGTCAGCCGTCTGTCTCAACGGCTCGGTCTGACCAGGCAGAAAGACCCCGGCAAAATCGAACACGAGTTAGTCGAGTTGGTGCCGCAAACAGACTGGATCATCTTTTCCCATCTGCTGATCTTTCACGGCCGCAGGGTCTGCAAAGCACGCCGGCCTTTGTGCGAAGAGTGCGTGGTCGAGAAGTTGTGTCCCTCTTCGATGCTGAAGACCGGGAAACTGCCGGGTTGACTATCGACGGACTGGCTTAATAATGGTATCTGCAGGCGAGAATTCTGATTTTGTTTTCGGTGATTTGGTAGACGAGGCGGTGTTCTCGATCTATTCGACGTGACCAGCAACCCTTGTATTCATGCTTGAGTGGCTCTGGCTTGCCAATCCCTGTGAACGGTTCTCGTTGCACCTCTTTTATCAAATTGACAACGCGCAGCGCCTTGTTGCGATCTTGCTGAATCCACCACGCCAGATCTTCCAGGGCGGCAATATCAAATTCCAAGCTTCTCAAGGGCTTCCTCGAATGGAATTCCGGTCGTGCGTTCTTTGGCTTCCAGAAGCCGTCGCTTCATGTTCTCGCTCTTCAGCAGATAAGCGGTCTCTTTCTCCGACTCGATCTCACGCCACAATTCGATCGGCACAATAACCGCCGTCGGTTGGCCACTTTCATCTGATACGTACTGAATTTCCAGCATACTTAACCTCCAACGCAAAACCCTACCCTATGAAATCAATCGCCGCAACATCCGGCCCAGCCAAACCAAAGCCCCAATTCTTAACAATGCTCGACGAAGGAGAGGAAGTACTAAGCAGGCGACTTGCTTGTAGAACCAAATGTCGGCTCGGCGCTTATTGAAGCGCGTCTCGATCTGGCCATAACTTTCAAATAAATCACCAATCAGGATTTCTCGCTCCTCTTTCTTAAGAAGTAGATAGAGAACATACTCAGCATTGAAGGGTGGTCTAGAAGAAGACCGCTTGTTCTCTGATGCTACCTCAGGAATTTGATCCATTAGCGAAATAGCTTCTTTCAAGAACAGTTCAGCATCTGCGATGTCTTCCGAGGAGATGTTAACAAGTCCGGAAAATTCTTGATCTATATCGCCTTCAAACCAGAGCGTGAGCTGGGATTTGTCAGTCTTTCGGCTAAACAACTCATCATATGTGGCGTATAGAGGCCGCTTCCTCCAGCTAGGGTGCAAGTCTCGCTTCTCGGTGTCCATCATCCAACCCCTCCTACCGTTTCTAGGTTCACGAGTCGCTGACGCGCCGCTTGAACTTCCTTGAGAAGTGATTGAGCCGAACCCTTAATCTTATAGTGCCTCTTCGCGCGTCCTCCCCGCTCAGCCGTCGGTTCTCCAACCCAGGATTGAACTAGTCCTTTCTCCTCCAATCTTGAGAGCGTCGTGTAAAGGGAACCAATTGTGATGGAGCGAGTCGTCGCTTCCTCCAGGGCTTGGCGGATCGTCACTCCGTATGCGTTATCGCCCTGGCTAAGAATTGCCAATAGGACCAACTCTTCAAATTCTCCAATGTAGCTGCTGGGCTTTTTCATTCACGGCCACCCCCTTTCTTTGAAGTGTGGGTTATTTGTACTGCAATGTAGGGCAAATAGTCAAGTAGAACGATTCGGCTCATTTCCGGTACTATCTTAGAACCTAATCACGAATGCGGAGAAACATCAGAATACTTCTGCGACAGGTTTTAGTCTTAACCTGTCTGCTGACCTTGGGCCCTTCGGTTTGGCCTCAAGCGAAACCGATCAGAGATCTGCAGCCGACGGTGATCCTGATTTCACTCGACGGCTTTCGATACGACTATTTGAATCTATACCGGCCCGCGAACTTGAACGCTTTGGCAAACGACGGGGTGCGGGCGAGATGGATGATTCCTTCGTTTCCCAGTAAGACCTTTCCGAATCATTACACCATCGCCACCGGTCTCTATCCACAGAATCACGGGATCGTCGAGAACAATATCTACGATCCTGTTTTCAAAGCCGTGTTCACACTGTCAGATCGAAAGGAAGTTGAGAACAGCCGTTGGTGGTTGGGCGAACCAATCTGGGTTACGGCCGAGAAGCAGGGACAAAGATCCGCTTCGGTTTTTTATCCGGGCACGGAAGGTGAAATTGCCGGCACGCGCCCGTCGTTCTGGAGAAAGTACGACGAGGGCACCTCGAACGACGTGCGCGTGAACACGATCCTTTCGTGGTTGGATTTGGCGCGAGATCAAAGACCTACTTTTCTGGCTCTCTACTTCAGCGACCCTGATGATGCCGGTCACGCCTTTGGACCTGTTTCGCGTGAGACGAAGAAAGCTGTGCTCAAAGTCGATGGTGAAATTGGAAGGCTGATTGCAGGACTCAAGTCGCGCGGGATCTTCAGCCAAATAAATTTGATCATAGTCTCCGATCACGGGATGGCGCCGGTCAGGTGGAGTAACGCTATTTTGCTGGACCGGTTGTTCGACATTAAGCTGGCGTCAAGAATTTTCTGGACCCGCGAGATCGTCAGTATTTTTCCAAAGCCGGGAAAGGAAGACGAGATCTATCGGAGTTTGAAGCGGAAGCTCCCGGCGCAGGCGCGTGTCTATCGAAAAGCGGAAATGCCCGCGCGCTTTCATTACTCGCGGAGCCCGCGGATTGCTCCATTGTTGGTGCTGCCTGCAGAGGGTTGGATTCTGACTAACAGTCAGGAGTTCTCAGAATTGGAGGCGAAAGGTGAGACTAAGACTGACAGGGGCGGACACGGCTATGACAATCAACTTGCTTCGATGCGAGCGATCTTTATTGGGCATGGCGCCGCGTTCAGGAAAGGAAAGTTAGTCGAGCCGTTTGAAAATATTCAGGTCTATAACATCATGACCAGAATTCTCGGCCTCAAGCCGGCGCCTAATGATGGAAACTATCGCGCAGCCAAAGCGGTCCTGGTGCAATGATAATCGTGGTCTTATGGCGGTGATGATTCGACTGGATTACTCTGAAATCCATTTTTTGAGGCATCAGAAACTAAGTCTCACGCGCAGGCTGATCTGCCGATTTCCAACAGAGCCACCGCCACCGCCGGGGCCAAAGAAAAACATGCCCGACGTCCCGTTCGACTTTAGAAAATAAGGCGAGGCCATATTTCCCACCGGTGTTCCGCGGTTAGTGTGGTTCAGAGCGTTGTTGGCATAGATCGAAAACGAAAGCGCATATGGTCTTTGAATTTCCGGTTTGGTGGGCGGCTTTTGGCTGCCGGTCGCACTGACCACGCTGCTATTGCCACTGGCGGGAGTTGCTGGTGTCTTGGGTTGAATCGGCCGGCCAAACTTAAAGACCTTGGCTATTCCGAAATTGACTGAGAAGAAAGCTGGTCCCTGGCCGAAGTTCCTGGGGATGATTCGCTGACCGGCAACCGGATTCGGATCAAAGGCGCCCATGGGCGTCACTATCACACCGGGCTTGTTCAAGTCCGTGGCAAAGGCCGGGCGTTCGGTAAAGAAGGTGTCGCCATTGGTATCGTGCCCGGTAGTGATATTAAAAGGCGCGCCCGAATTAGCAATGACAAAAGAATTCACACTGAACCCCGAACGGGTCTGATAGTTAGCACTGGCGTAGAACCAATGTCGGATGTCGTACGAAGCTCTGCCCCATTCCCGGCTGAAGTCATAAGGATCAAATGACGAACCACTGGTCCCGTTGTCGCTGCTTCGAGTCTTGTTCAGCGAATAATTAGTCCAAAAACTAATCTTGTGGATGGTCCCGTTTACTCCCACACTTATCGAATCATTTATCGATCGCCCGGACGACAGGTATTCGAGAATGTTTCCGGCGGAGTTACCGAGCGGCCGCGCACCGCTAGTAGGCACCGCCGGATCGTAGGTTCCCGCCAGCGGGGCGTTGATATTTACCGAACGCATGATCCGCCGGGTTTGGTTGTGGGAATAATTAATATTGAGACGGAGTTTGTGCGGTAGTTGATGTTCCAGGCTTACCGAGGCGCGCAACGAATAGCTTGGGGCCAGGTCTGAACTGATCAAACGTCGCGTCTGCGGCTGCGCGAATGCATTAAGTTGCGCGATCTGCGGGATGTTGGGAAACAAATCGAGCACCGCCGGATCCGTGACGACAAACTGCTGCTGATTAAGACCGTTGAATCTGCGCGCCTGGAGGATCAGGTCCTCCGATATGCGATTGTAAAAGATCCCGACTCCGCCACGAACGACGGACTTTGGCTCGCGGGGTCCGACAGGCTTTGCAGGCGTGGCTGATTTTGCTGCCGTCGCGCTTTTATTGTCAGCGACCGGAGGGCTTTTTTTCTTGCTGCCGGACGCAGGAGACCAGGCAAAGCCGATGCGCGGTGCAAAGTTCGAGTTGCTGCTGATGTTGTTCTGGTTCTCGTAACGGAATCCGGGGGAGATGGTGAAGTTCGGCCGCACCTTCCAATCATCCTGCGCATAAAAACTGATATCGGTTTGATTGACGCCAGCTTCGGGATTACCACCGGCGATCGAAAACTGTGTAGCGCCACCTCCCAAACTTCTAATCTGCGCCGCGCTCAGGTTCTGTCTCTGGAATACGAGGGTGCGCCGATAGCGCTCGAGGCTGCTGATCTCAATCGGTGCGCCGCCCGGAATAAGCTGATCGTTTGCATCGAGGCTCGGGCCCGTGCCGCCGGCGAAGGTATAACTACCGCCGAAATTGTTTGGCGAAATACTTCTAATCCGCACGTTCCTGATCCGTCCTCCGATCTTGGCAAAATGTTTACCCGTGGACCACGAGGTGAAGTTTTGCAGCTCTACGCGGTCCTGCTGGTTAGACGCAGTACCTACCTGGGCGCCGCCCCCAAAAAAAGATTCCGCTACGTTGAGCGCGGGCAGGGCAGTGTTGGCAATTTGGCGAGAGATGACATGGCTTATCTGCAGTCGAGTTTCATTGATTGTCTTCTCGTTTATGATCGCGGTCTCAGTCACTTGCAGGGTGTAGTTGTGCCGGCCGCCGCGATACGCCCGCGACGGCAGCGTGAATCCACCGACGCCTTGCAGGTTCTGGGTGAACCATCCGTAATCAAAATTCGCGACCAGAGTGTGCTTCTTATTAATCTTCAAGTCACCGCGCAGACTGAAGTAATCCGATGTCTGCGGAGTGACCAGAGTCTGGTTGAAGAGCGCGGGCTTCAGCGTGACCGGATCGAGAATCGTGGCGTTGATGACTGAATTGCCTTCGCTGGCATAGCGCCCAAAATAGAAAGCGAACGAGGCGCGCTTGGGAATTATTGGCCCGGTCAGATTTCCGTTCAAACCGCGCTGTTGATACGGCGCCCGCCGCAGCGCAAAAGGGTTTCGCGAGTTGAGGCTTTCGTCGTTGAAATTAAAACTGGCTCCGCCGTGAAACTTCTCAGATCCCGGTTGAGTGTAAATCTCAATTCCGCCCCAGCCCGGATATTCATTCTCAGCAGAGTACGGATTCTGGTTGATGCGAACGTCCCTGATCGCTTCCTTTGGGGGGACTCGCCCGTTCGAGAATCCATCGACAGTCACCTGCGGCGCGTTCTCTCCCTGGGTTGGTCCGGCCATCGCCTGCAGCGCCGAGGCCAGCGCCTCAGGATCGTTGGGCAGAGCCTCCAGCTCGCGGCCGCGCAGGACCATGGCATCGCCGTTTCGATCAGAGTCAGTGCTGATTCCTTTGTTATCTATCGTGACCGACTGTTGCAGGGCTTCGATGCTTAGTTGCAAATCAAGCGTCGCGGTCGAGCCCGCCTTAACTTTAACCTGCTTCTCTTCGCGTACGGTGAAGCCGACGGCCGCGGCGGTGACCTCGTAATTGCCGGGCGGCAGTGATTTGAATTCATAATTGCCCGAAGAGTTGGTCGTAGCGGTTCGCGCTTTGCCCTGAGCATCTTTGACGACCACGGTGGCGTTTGTGACCAGACCTTCGAGTTGATCTGTGACCGTGCCCTTGATCGAGCCGGTGGTCAGTTGACAAAAACCAGCGGGGCTCCAGGCGATAATAAAGAGGCCGCACACCATCAAGGTCGGGAAGATTCGGCGCATGGGAGTATGTGACATAAGCACCTCAAATGTTTCAGAGAACTTGACTGGCCGAAGGCTTCGCCCAGATTTAGTTTGGTTGAACTAAGACGACTAGGATTCCCTACCGTTACACGTCACTTGAAAGGCAGGGTTGCAAAAAATCCCCTGGGCGAGACTGAGGCGTATCTTAGCAGCAAACAGAGTTTCTGTCGTAGGAAATTGGAGAATGGTTGGCGTCGCTCAAGAGTTCAAAGTTCAACTATAGGTTGCTGATGGTAACCACAAGCTTGAACTCGAAACTGTTTCATTGACACCTCGCTTCAGCGAGGTGTTTACGGAATTTCTAACCTCAAGATAGCGTTTCAACGGCTTCTCGGTAAACCGTTGGCATCCCTGATTTGCACTACAAGTCAGCTTGCTGAAACGAGGTCCCTATGAAAGCGGCCGATTACCGCTTCGGGCCTGCTTGGGTCGCGGGCATTCCCTTCATTGGAATCGGCAGTTTCCCGTCCGCGCCGCTCGTCAACGCGATGAACGCTTGATCGGCGCGAATGGAATCGAACACTGCATCGACGCGGGCTTCCATCATCTCCTTCTCGCGCACCGCCTGATAGCGTTCGTATTGGAAGAAGTGACGGCGCAAGAGGCTGAGCGCGCGCTCGCGCTGTCCGTTCTGAGCATAGATCGCGGCGAGATTGTAGGACGCCGGCAACAGCTCGACGTTATCGCGAGCAATCTTTAGCGCCTCTTCCTTCTTTCCGTTCGCGGCGAGAAAGACAGCGGCGAATACCAGGTTGTATGGATCCTTGGGATCGAGAGCGAGGGCCTGTTTTGTATACTCGTTCGCCTTGGCCGGATCGCCTTCGGAATTCCAATAGACGGCCAGGTTTCGGTACGCCAGCGCGAGCGGAAACTCTGCCACCGCGCGTTCCATCAGCTCTAATCCTTTTTTGAACTCACCATCGTGAATCGTCATCTTGCCCAAGCCGTGGAACGCGACCGAGCGCGACAACGAATCGGCCGGCATGTTCAGAATAGATTCGAAGGCGAGCCGCGCCTTGTTCCAATCACCGATGTTGTGGCGATAGTTCTCGCCCATGAAGCGGAGCGGAGTCGGATCAGCCGGATCCATCAGGTGCGCGCGCGTGTACAACTTGTCCGCGGCGATGTAGCGACCAGCATTCTCAGCAGTCAATCCCAGCTTCATCGTGCGCTGAATCAGCGCGCTCTGCCGGCGCTCGAAGATGGGCGCCGCCGGGATCGCGGCAACTTCGACGCCAAGTTTCTTCAGTTCCCTGGCCGCCTCTTTCGCCTTCTTCGGGAACAGGCATTTCTGATCGAGCACCGCGCGATAAGCCGCGATCGCGCCATTGTTGTCGCCAGCCTTAACTTTGGCGGCTGCATCCTTCAGTTGGCGGTCGAGCGAAGTTTCGCGTTGCTTCATCTCGGTTTCGACGACCTTTTCCACGTCGCCGACTTTCAGCTTGCCGTCTTTGTTATCGATCTTTTTGACGGGCGTTCCATCGGGCGTTGCCAACACCGCCACCGGCAGCTTTGAATCACCCAAAAGTTTGTCGGCATTCGGAAGTTTTGTGTCGGCGACTTCCATCGCGACGCATTGCGAAGCGTAAAGCGAAAGCGTCCGTGATTGTTTCAGGCTCGAATTTTTGATCTCGGTCTCGGAAGCTGGAAACCAAAAAAGAACCAGGCCGCCCTT
>DATNNY010000333.1:0-2174 GCA_035601635.1 Pyrinomonadaceae bacterium | reverse complement strand
CATATTCCAGTTCCGATTGTCGGAAGAAAATGGCCGCGAGTTAAAGACGATTTAGGCGCGGAGCTGCCGGGGCCGAGTAGCTGATCCGCGGGATGGCCGGGCTCAAGTAACTAAGACAGGGCGCATTGTCGCTCCAAATCGTGGCGGATTCAAGAGGTTCCGTGTGGGCGGAAAAAACAGTTTTCGGAATTGCTGGTTGCAAAAGTTCTTGGATGAGACCTTCGTTTCTTACTATCGGAGGTGGTTATCATTATTGACCCGTGTGCGTTTGATGTAAGCTGTCGATTGTTTTCACTGAAAGGAAACCGTCAAAAATGATTAGAAAGTTGAAGTCGGGTGAATACCGTTTGTATTCGCGCAAGAAAGATCCGAAAACCGGTAAGCGCAGAAACCTCGGTACGTTTTCTACTCGAGCAGCAGCAGAGAAGCATGAGCGCGCGGTGCAGTATTTCAAGCGTAAAGGATAAGTCTTGGATTTTCTTTCTCAACTCAACGAACAACAACGCGAAGCAGTTAGTTCGAGCGACGGGCCGCTGCTGATTCTGGCCGGGGCGGGCTCTGGAAAGACGCGTGTGATCGCGCATAGGATTGCTTACATCATCGCAGAGCGTGGCGTCTGGCCGCGGAACATTCTCGCGGTGACTTTTACGAACAAGGCCGCCGAAGAGATGCGCAATCGCGTCAACAAGCTTCTGGAAGACCTGGAACTCGGCAGCGCCCCGCTGATCTCGACCTTTCACAGTCTGTGCGTACGGATCCTGCGGCGCGACATCGAAGCTCTGCAGGCTGGCTATACGCGTTCGTTCACAATCTATGATCAGGACGACGCCGTCCGCCTGACCAGAAACTGCATTCGCGATCTGGGTTTTGATGATAAGCAACTGGCGCCACGTTCAGTGCAATCGGCGATCAGCGCGGCGAAGAATCGTGGTGAAGATGCTGAAGCCTTCACTGCGCGGGCCCAGTTTGTTGACGAGCGCCGGGCTTCGATCGCGGCCGTCTTTCAACAATATGAAGAGCGTCTGCGAAAGAATAATGCGCTCGACTTTGACGATTTGCTGATCAAGGCGGTCCGTTTGCTGCGCGATGTTCCGGAGGTGCGCGAACGCTACAACAACCAGTTTCGCTATTTACTGGTAGACGAGTACCAGGATACTAACTCTCTGCAATTCTCACTGATTCGTCTGCTCACCGAAAAGCAGCAGAACATTTGCGTCGTAGGCGACCCCGATCAGTCCATCTATCGCTGGCGCGGCGCGGACATTACCAACATTCTGAAGTTTGAAGAGCACTTCCCGTCGGCGAAGGTCATTCGGCTGGAAGAGAATTATCGTTCGACGCAAAACATCCTGGACGTTGCCAGTGGTTTGATTCGCCATAACGTTCAGCGGAAAGAAAAAGCTCTGTGGACACAGAACGTCGCAGGCGAAAAGATTCGCTATTACCAGGCACTCGACGCGGAATCCGAGGCGCGTTTTGTCACTGGAAAGATTCAGGAACATCTGCGCAGCGATCGTGATCTCCGGGCCGCCGTGCTCTATCGCACCAACTCGCAATCGCGCGTCTTTGAAGAAGCGATGCGCCGAGCAGGACTCTCATACAACATCGTGGGCGGATTTTCTTTCTACGAGCGGATGGAAGTCCGCGACATCATCGCGTATCTGAAGCTGGCGATGAATCCGCACGACACGATCGCTTTGCAACGAGTCATCAATACGCCGACTCGGGGCATCGGCAAAATGACACTCGACGAGATTGATATTCGCTCGCGCGAACTCGGAGTTTCCCACTGGGAGGCCATTACGGATCTGCTCGCGGACGAGCGTCGCCTTTCGCCGCGGGCTGCCGCCGCCCTCGCGAACTTCCAAAAGATCGTCAAGGGACTAGCGGCAAGAGCTAAGAGCGTGATGACCGGTGCGAATGACACCGAAGGCGAAGACGGCGAGAGCGACAACGGCAGCGAGGACGCCGATGCACGGAGCAGTAGCCCGACCCGGGGTCCCCAGACGGGCAACCCGGCTGCGGTGGGGGCAGTCAGGGAGGGCTCCGATAGACAAACCGTCGAGTCGGCGTCTCCAGTTTCAGATTTGGTCAAAGCCGCGATTCTTGATACAGGTTACGAAAATGCCTTAAAGGCTGAGAACAACGACGAGGCCGAAGCCCGCCTGGAAAAC
>DATNNY010000332.1:0-11219 GCA_035601635.1 Pyrinomonadaceae bacterium | reverse complement strand
CTGTGCCGTTGTGCGAGATGACACAGCTCTCAATTGTCATTTGACCATTGTCGGAAAAGACTCCGTTGGTACTGTTACCCGTAAAGGCACAGTTTTTAAGTGTGCTGATAACGCTGCCACTCTGCGCGTAGCCGCTGTTGCTGGTGCTGCCAAATGTGCGAACGTTGTTGAGCACGACGGTTGTGGTGCCACCGGTCGGGATAACCTTGATGCAACTTTGGACCGTGTTTCTTACGATCGTATCGGTGACGTTCAAACTGCCGGTGCCCGAGCGTACATCGTTAATGCCGTTATTGGTAAACCCGTCCAGGACGCAATCTTCGATGTTGACGGATGTGGCAGAAAGTATTCTGATTCCATCTGTGCCGGTACTCGCCCCGTTAATGTTCAGGGTTACCAGGCGGACTGTTTTTCGCACGTCAGCAGGGTCGGTGATGTTAATGAGAATCCCCTGGGCCGCACCGGCTGACAGGATTGAGCCAAAGCCCGAACCATGCGTGCCGTTAAGGGTAATCGATTTGGTAATCGTGACCGAGCCAAAACCGCCCGGATCAAGCACGCTTATTTCGCCGTCTTTGGCGGTTTTTGAAATGGCGCCTGCAAAAGTCTTGCATGGAGCCGTGCGGCTGCATGGATTGGCGTCGTCGCCGACGCCGGATACCCAGGTGCGCGTTGCTTGCGCCTGGGCCATGGACGCAAAGGCGAACGTGAAGATCGCGATTGCGATTAGGTTAATAGTGAGCCGAAACTTGTTCATTTGGAGTCTCCTTTTTTCTGTTGAAGTTTGGGATGGCCACCAGTAGAACGCGGATCCGTTCCGGCCACTGTTGCGCCGAATAGCCCATTATTGTTGACGAGAAACATCATAGCTTATAAAAGCCATTTGAGAAATCGCGAAGCAAGCCTAAAGACTTGCCCCTGAGGGGAGCTTCAGAGTTCTAATGCTCCCATCAGTTCCCGAGCGTGTAGCTCACGTACATGGATCGTTCGTACAGCCAATCGTATTCTCAACGTGGTTGGCCGAGCTAATCCAGGCGTTACCCTGGGCTGCCGTGATATCTCCATGGCTAATAAGCGTCATGACCGAGTTGATGAAAGCGTCCAGCTTATTACAAGCCACATTCGTATGGCCACTGTTTAGGGCATCGAGGGCAGCCTGCAGCTTCGCTAGTAATCCGTTCTTCTGTGTCCCGGTAAGCGAGGAAGCGTTGACGCTGTTTATCAGGTTCTGGAGAACCGCCTGTGGCGTCAGCACTGTCACCGTAAAGCTGCATGACGTGGAATTGCCCGACGCATCGGTCACCGTATAAGTGACAGTCGTCGTACCTATCGGGAACACTGAACCACTGGCACCACCCGCCGTCAGCGTCGTTATTGCACCCGGACAGTTGTCGGTGCCGACTGGCGCCGTATAGGTGGCTTTCGCACCCGACGGACAGGTTGGCTCCAACGTAATGTTGCTCGGACAACTGATCGTCGGCGGCTCGTGGTCCTGCACCGTGACGGTCTGTTGGCAACTCGACTGGTTGGCTGGACTCGCGTGATCAGTCGCGGTCCAGGTGATCGTTGTCGTGCCTTTCGGATACAGCGCATTCAATGGCTGGTTATCACTGCGCGTACCGACCACGGTTGGATTGGTGTCGCAGTTATCCGTTGCCGTCGCCGTTCCCGGATTCACAGCTGCAGAACACATGCCCGGATCGGTGTTGGTAGTTATATTAGCCGGGCAAGTAATCATGGGCGCTGTTGTGTCCTTGACCGTGAATACAACGTCCTTCGTCGTCGTGTTGCCGGCGCCGCCATTATTGCTGGAGCCGTCATTCGCTGTCAGATGAATTGTGTATGAGCCAGGTCCCACCAAAGTGCCCGCTGCCAGGCTTTGAGTTGTAGTGATTCGATGCTGGCCGACGCAATCCTGCGAATTGTCATTGCCAGCGCAGGAGCAATTGTCCGTGACGCTGTTGCTGTAGTCTGGCACCGCAGCCTGACAGTTGGCGTCCGCTGAGACCGTGGAGTCTGTCGCGGTGATGACCGGCGGCGTGACGTCGTTCACCGTTACCGTTTGCGTGCATGATGCACTGCCCGTCCGGTGTCCGGCTTCATCGTCCACACTCGTGTAAGGCCCCGGAGCGTCGTGCGAGTATGCCGTCCAGGTGATAGTAGTTACCCCAGCCGAGAACGGCGCATCGGAACTATTGCGCGTACAGTTGGTGCCGTTCACATCGCAAGTGTACATGGGCTTGCCGTCACTACGGACCGCACTGAATGTTAGGTTGTCACCGGTACCAGTTGCAGTACCAACAACCACGATGGCCTGGCAATCGCCGTCGGCGTCGGCAGTCAGGCTCGCAGGACAAGCGATAGTGACGTTCGATCCTGTCGCCGTGACCGTCACGGTAAAGCTGCATGAGTCTCCGGTAGTGGCAGAGCTGGTAACCGTGGTAGTGCCAAGCGGGAAGAAGCAATCGTTGCAATGGTCAGTCGTAACTACCCCGCACGTACCTTCACTGCTGGTAGGCGTGAAGTGAACATTAGCGCCGGGGTTGCCCATCCCATCGGTCGTGTTAGCCGGTGTGACTATGTCGTCAGGGCAGGTAAGGGTACAGGTCCCGGTAGTGGTGGCGGAGACCGTTGCGCTGGCACTCGCAGAGTTGTCTGCATTATTCAATTCGTTTGTCGTGGCGCTCGCGACGCTGACGGTATTGGTTATTACCGTGCCTGCGGGCGTTCCCGCGTTTACTGTATAGACGAAGCTGAAGGTGGCTGAAGCACCAGTCGCAAAAGTGTTAATACTGCAAGTTATGTTGCCATTACCGTCGGGGACGGTCGTACAAGTAAAAGCAGGTTCGGTGGGGTTGGGCGTTTGAGGAGGTGATGTCTGAATCATTGCCACAAAAGTCGTGTTAGCCGGCACGTGATCTGTAAGCGTAACTGTCGCCGCATTATCCGGCCCACCGTTTTGTGTGTAGATGTCAAAGCTACCGTTCGAGCCGGCCATAACCTGCTGAGAGTTGCTGGGAGCGATCTTGGTAACTGACAAATCTGCCGTGGCATTGGCGGGATCCTTAACCACGAATGCTGCAAAGGTTACTAACGATCTACCAACCAGGTTCACTCGCCAGTTGCCTAGATTGTTTACGACCTGGCCATTTGAAAGTGTGGAGGTAGGGGTATTAGGAATCGTGAAGTTATCGCTCTGAGGATCGGTGGTTATGGCGGTGGATTGCCTGACAAAGCCGTCAGGGTCTTGCCAGGTGATGCGTCGTCGGGCTGCACTGCCGCCGGTCGCCGTCACTGTCGCGCACACTTGCTGGCCCAAATTGAATTCGACCTTCGCAGCCCCACAGTTGCCTCCAGTGCCGTCAAATGTGGCAATTGAAGGAGTGGGCGTTGCCTGGGGCATTAACAAGGGAAAGGTAATTCCCCGATTGATGGGCGCGCTCAATATCTGGTCTGGCTTAATTACAGACTGCTCATTTAGGCCACGCCTTGAGTCCAAGGCCAGCGAAGCACTCGACCGCACGGAATAAAAGGGTACAACGACAGCCGCGGCCACAGCGATGAAAACGCCAATGACGACAAGAGAATGAAGGCGAGTTACGTATCGCGGATTGTTTTCGGTTCTCATTAGCTTTTCTCCCTGGCGAAAGACTTTGGCAGTAATCGGGGACCTTATCCGACGGGATTGGATCCAGTGTGTCTGTCAAATCCAACAAACAGAATCATTGAGACAAAAACCCGAGTCGATTGTCATTCATAGTCGGCAGTATCAGTTCTAGGGTTTCTCGCCGGACTAACAGCTTTGCAGAAGGATCGCATGACTAGCAGGCGTCGGGAACTTTCGAATGTTTCCTACAAAGAGCGAGCTTGAATAAGGAGCAAATGCCTTTCGAAACAACCAAACCTATGAAAAGAGGAAGGCTTAATACTCTATTTTGATTCGCATGTCAACAAACAATTTGCTTTGGCAGTGCTTGCAACGTTCTCTTACCACATCACCTTCGTGGCTCAGTTTGATTTCCAGGTTTTGCAATGAGCCGGGTGGACCTCATCACAGACCGGAGTGAATTTCAAAACCAGGACCATGCCCATACTTGTCCGCACCAATCATCTGTTCCAGAGATTTTGCTGAGGCTGGAGTTCCGCGCGGTGCAGGCGTTCTTGCACTCAAAACCACCCACTGGCACTTATTCACAAAAGGAGGGTCGATTGTGCCTTTGATGCCACACTCTCGCCGCGTCCTGCAAAGCAGTGAAGGATGCCGCACTCCATCGATGGCGTTTTGAACCTCACGCGTTGCTGACATAACCGGCGGCGTTCACTTGCTCGAGTTAGGATACTACCGGGTGCCATCCTAGTTGACAGCCGGGAGAGTTGTGATATTACTTTCCTTGCTGACAACCTGGTTCGCAAAATACTCGTGCTGGAAAGAATGCCCAAATTCTTTGTTACAGGCGGAGCCGGATTTATCGGCTCTGCTTTTATTCGACACCTCCTCGATAACTTTTCCCTGTGCGATGTGATCAATTTCGACGCCCTCACCTACGCTGGAAATCTCGATAACATCAAAGGGCTCGACGAAGGACGACATCATTTCGTCAAGGGCGATATTGCCGATCTCGCCGCCGTGCTGGAGGCGCTTGGCTCGAACACTGAAGCAATCATCAATTTCGCGGCTGAGTCGCACGTCGATCGCAGTATTACTTCGGCGGATGAATTCATCAGGACGAATGTGCTCGGAACTCAGGTGCTGCTGGATTGCGCGCGCGCACGTGGCGTGCGTCGCTTCGTGCAAGTATCGACCGATGAAGTGATGGGAAGCCTGCCGGAAGATGAAAAGTCTTTCTTCACGGAAGCTTCACCATTCGAACCAAACAGCCCATACGCGGCATCGAAAGCCGCCGCTGAGCATTTGGTGCGCGCCGCGCATCACACTTTTGGTCTCGACACTGTGATTACACGTTGCGGCAACAACTATGGCCCGCGGCAATTTCCCGAAAAGTTCCTGCCTCTAATGCTCGCAAACGCCCTCAGTGACCAACCCATTCCGGTTTATGGCGACGGCCTCAATGTACGTGATTGGATCTATGTCGACGACCACTGCCGGGCGATTTTGTTGGCCCTTGAAAAAGGCCGCTCCGGAGCGGTCTATAATATTGGCGCGCGAAACGAACGGCAAAACATTGAGGTGACACAGTCCGTTCTCGACGCGCTTGAGAAACCACATTCGTTGATTCGCTTCGTAAGAGATCGGCCCGGACACGATCGCCGTTATGCGATCGATCCGTCGCTGGTTGAGACTGAGTTAGGCTGGCGCCCCCGAGAGACGTGGGAAACTGGTTTGCGCAAGACGATCGATTGGTATAGGACCAACAGTGATTGGGTGGCCCGAGCCCGCAGTGGCGCCTATCGCGAGTTCTATGCCCAACAATACGGCATCGAGGTCCCAGCGCGTTGAAGATAATTGTTACCGGTGCGTCCGGAATGGTTGGGCGCGCGGTTGCCGCGCGTTGTAAGGCCATGGGCGAAACCGTCGTTGCTTTTGATCATCAGGGTCTCGACATTGCTGATGAGTTCCGCCTGAATCTCGCGGTTGAGCGTGAAAGTCCCGATGCCTTAATTAATTGCGCGGCCTGGACTGATGTTGATGGCTGCGAGGTTGATGCTGAACGCGCCCGGATGGTAAACGCGCGCGGACCAGAGCTATTGGCGATCGCCTGCCGGAGAGTCGGCGCTCAACTAATAACGATCTCCACAGATTACGTGTTCGACGGCGAGAAGGACGGCTTTTACACTCAACGGGACCAGCCGAATCCGCGGAGTGTCTATGCATCCGCCAAACTCGAAGGAGAGCGGAGGGCACAGGCCGCCTGGGCCAACACCATCGTGGTCCGCAGCGGATACATCTTTGGCGCAGGTGGAACGAACTTCTTGAGCACGATCATCGCCAGAGCCCGCCGCGGTGAAGGCTTGAAAGCGATTCGGGATTCGTTCGGCACTCCAACTTACGCACCGCATCTGGCTCGGCAACTTTACAGCCTTGCTCAAATTGATATTCCTGGAATCTATCACGTCGTAAACGCGGGCGAAGGAACGAGCTTCGAAGGCTTTGCGCGTTACGCGCTGGGGGTTGCGGGGCTAAGCGAGAATGGACTGGACACTGTCAGCCTGAGCGACCTGAGACGGCCGGCTCCTCGCCCGCGCAACTCACGATTGCGGTGTGTGCTTTCAAAGGCAGTGGGCCTTGAGACTTTGCCTTCGTGGCAGGAGGCGATCGGCGAGTTTGTCGCGGCGGATTTTCCTGCTGCACATGAGGAGGCTCGTTTCGGTTCAGTTTGACTTGCCTGCCGCTGTACGTCTGCTATTATGGTCAATCCGTGATGGTTCATTGCAAGGATGAGTTTTAAAGGTAGAGGGTTTTTGATATGACTCAAGACGAACGCCTGGTTCCGGCACGCTCTGGCCGCGATCTGGACAGCACACTGGCCGAACTTACTCAGGGTAAGCCGTATGGCCGGTACGGCTCTTCTCCGGTCGAGACGAGTCTGCGCGATTATGTGTTCGTAATTCTCAAGCGCAAATGGCTCATTATGAGCCTTATCCTGGTTATCACTTCGCTGGCTACCATCCAGGCGTACAGGGAGCCTTCAATCTATGAAGCTGCAACCACCATTCGAATTGAACCAAAAAGCAACGTCCTGACCACTGGCACTCTGGTGATTAACTCCCAGCCCGATCCAAACTTTTGGGGCACTCAACTGAAGCTGCTGCAAAACCCGGAGTTGGCGCGTCAGGTTGTGCTTACGCTGGGTCTGCAGAACAATCCAGCTTTCCTGGGTGGCGAGGCGCGCAGTGGTGTGTTCGACTCGCTGAAGCGAATTTTTTCGCACGAGAAACCATTGCCATCGGCTTCGGCCAAACGAGCCAACGTCGAACCGGTTAGCATGGAGGAGTTAAAGGACAAACAGTTTACGCCCGAAGAGTTGGCCCAGCTTGAGCCCTACGAAGACGTGATTGCCGCAAACTTATCTGTCGAGCCAACCATCAATACCAACCTGGTTACCATTCGCTATCACCACACGGATCCCGATCTGGCAAAGAAGGTGGCGGACACTCTGGCCGATGTCTTCATTGGCAACAACACGGATCGAATTACCTCTAACCGCAGCGAAGCGGAAACAAAACTGCTCAAGACAGTCGCCGAAACGCAGACCAAGATTCAACAGGAAGAAAAGGACCGGTTTGCCTTTGCCAAGGCACACAATCTGCCGCTCGACGCTAAGCCGGGCAGTGATCTCGAGTCGATTAAACTACAAACCTACGCCCAACAGCTCATGGAGGCCCAAAACCAGCGGCGGACTTCGGTGGCGACCTATGAAGCGGCAAAGAACGCCCCCGATCCTTTCTCGGCTCCGGAAGTACAATCAGATGTACGCATCCAGAACCTTCGCCAGAAGGTGAGCGATTTGAAGGAGAAGCGCGAAGCCTTGTTGCAGACCTACACAAAGGAATGGCCGGCAGTCAAACAAATCGATGCGCAGATTAAGCCGGCTGAGGAGGAACTGGCCCGGGCCCCGAAGGAAGTTCTGGCTTCATTGAAGTCGCGGGCCGAGCGGGATGCGGCCCGTGAAACCAGTCTGACCAAGACATACACTGGCCAGCACAACACGACGACTCAACAGACCAAAGACCAGATCGAGATGGCCGTAATAACCTCCGAGCTGGAGGCCAACAGACAACTTCTAACCACTTTCACGCAAAAGCTGCGCGAGTTGACGCTGGCCTCCGGTGGGGGTACGCCCAGCGATGTTACGGTTTCTAATTACAGCCGTCTTCCTCGCGGCCCGGTGGCGCCTCAGCGGCTACGCATGATTATCCTGGCCTTCATACTTTCACTCGTGGCCGGAATCGCGCTCGCCTTCCTGCTCGATTTCCTGGACGACACGATTAAGTCCGTCGACGACGTCGATCGTTATATTCATCTTCCGGCCCTGGCGTTGATCCCGGCCGGACGAAATGAAAAAGCCAGATTGAAAGGCGGCGAACCTGCCACTCCCAGTGACACAACTGCGCTGGCTTTGGTGAGCGACGTGCGTTCGCCCATCGCCGAATCGTATCGTCACTTGCGCACCTCCTTGTTGCTTTCGTCAGCCGGTACTCCGCCGAAGACTATCCTCGTCACCTCGAGCCAACCGTCCGAAGGCAAAACCACGACCGCCATAAACACAGCTTTCATGTTGGCCCAAACCGGCGCTCAGGTTTTGATAATCGACTGTGATTTGCGCCGCCCGCGGCTGCACGCGCATTTTAATTTGTCGAATGCTCGGGGGTTGACGAGTTGTCTCTCGGGAGAGTCGGACGATCTCGACTCATTGATTCACAGTTATGAGAAGCAGCCCAACCTGAAGCTGATGCCTTCGGGTCCCATACCGCCGAACCCCGCGGAACTGCTGGGCTCTGATGAAATGCGCCGCTTGCTTACCACGCTTAGCGAGAAATTTACTCACATCATTGTGGACTCGCCTCCGGCAATTTCGTTCACGGACGCTTCGATCCTGTCGACCTTTGTCGATGGAGTCATCCTCGTTGTCCATGGTGGCCGAAGTTCCCGTGCGGTTGTGCGTCGCGCGAAGCAGCAACTACTTGATGTCGGCGCCCACATCTTCGGGGTAGTTCTCAACAACGTCAAGATAGAATCGCACGACTATTACTACGCAGGGTACGCCGGATACGCCAAATCAGAGTATTACGGCGAAGATGACGACCGGGCAGCGGATAAGGCCGCTCCGACTGTCTCGAACTGAAGCCACGCACCCAAAGAGCATCTGAACGAGCGTGTAGCTCATTCGATCTGGCGTTCCCGCAACCTGCGTACTTCATTTCACTGTCTGAAGACTTTTACCGGCGACACCGTTCCCGATCCTCGACTTTCATGCCCGGACAATTCTGCGTAATCGCTCCTGACGTCAAGCTCGGCCGCGACGTCATTATCTACAACTTCGTCAATCTTTATGGTTGTGAGATTGGCGAGGGCACAAAGATCGGCTCGTTCGTTGAAATCCAAAAAGGGGCCGTCGTGGGACGCAACTGCAAAGTTTCCAGCCACACTTTCATCTGTGAAGGTGTGATTATTGAGGACCACGTCTTTATCGGCCATGGCGTTATCTTTATTAACGACAAGTATCCGCGCGCTACCAATGCGGACGCTTCGTTGCAGTCAGAAGCTGATTGGAAAGTCGTGGAAACGATCGTTGGGCGCGGCGCCAGCGTGGGCAGTGGAGCAACGATTCTGTGCGGTGTAAAGATTGGCGAGCGTGCCGTGGTGGGCGCCGGCGCAGTCGTGACCAGGGACGTACCAGCAGGAACCAGTGTAGCCGGAAATCCCGCGCGTGTGCTGATCAAACCAATCGAGTAGCTGTCTACTGGCGCGCCGGCTGCGGAATTCCATAACTCTCCATCAGCTGCGCCACATTCTTTCGTAAATCAAACTTGCACGCCACGTCGTCGCGACCAGCTGCGCCCATTCGCTCTCTCAATGCCGGATCACTCAAAAGATCGAGGATGCGATCGCTCATCGCCGCCGCATCGCCGCGGCCCACAAGGTAGCCCGTCAAGCCGTCAGTAATCAGTTCAGGTATGCCGCCGACCCGAGTGGCTATAACAGGTTTGCCGTGGGCCATCGCCTCCGCAATCATCCAACCAAAGACTTCTTCCCAGCGCGAAAATTGGCACACGAGATCGGCGGCGTGAAAAACTCCTTCCCCGAATGGGTCATCGATCATGCCCGTCCAGGTAATGTGATCGCCAAGTCCCATGGCGGCTGCGTCCCGCGCGTACTGTTCGCGATTCACACCCTCTCCCACCAGCACAAATTGCACCTTGCGGTTTTGTCGCAGCACCAGCCGGGCCGTCTCGAGGAGATCAGCAATGCCCTTTTCAGGGATTATCCAACTCACCTGGGTAACAATCGCCCGCTCCGGAGGAATCGAATATCGTTCCCTGAATTTAGTCGCCAACAGAGGGTCCGTTTTGACGCGCGTGAGATCTACGCCGTTATAGATCATTTGAAAACGGCTGCGCGGCAGTAGATCGACCGCAGTCATGCACTCGTAACCATAGTTGCTGACACAGACCACCTTGTTGAGCGGTTGGTTGATTAGCCGCGCCGCAGCGCGCTTCCAAAATGCCGCTCGGGATTGAACGTAACCCGCCGGCCGCGAATGATGATCGGTAAAAAAAACCTGCCTGGCGGACTGAAAGCGGGCGCCCCACGAATACAGATTCAGAAAACTCACGAAGTGCAGATGCAGAATGTCTGCCCGGTGCTTACGCACGATCCCGGCCAGATTTCTGCGGGCACTCCGGTTACCATCGGTCGAGTTCGGAAGAACTTCAAACGAGATGTTTGGCAGCTCGAGAAACCGCCGCACTTCACCCGTTGGCTCAGAAAGAAAGCACAGCACGCTTTGCCACCCGCGCTCGCCCAATTGCAATGACAACTCGCGCGCGAAGGTTTCAGTGCCTCCGATGCGAAGCGGCTTAACGCCGAAAACCGAAATCAGCGTTGGTTTATAACTGGAGTTGTGACCGTTAGTTTTCATCAATATAGCCCCGAGCGATCGTTAGTACGGCGGTGCTACTTATAGTTGAAGACTCGATTCAGCCTCGCGAAGATCCTCTGCTGCAAATGTTGAAAGTACAACCCGGCCGCATGGGAAGCGGTGAACATCTTATAAATCAGCGGAGGTTGATCTCGCCGCTGAAAGGCCGGCTGGAAGTTGGTCTTGTTGCCAAATCCCAGGATGCGCTGATCCTCGGCCGAAATACCGCCGAGGAATGCGGCGTTGAGCAGCAATGGATGGTAACGATAATAAGCGATGTCTTCGGGCTGAAGCGGAACTCTCGGATCATGATAGCCGAAAAAGATCGCCTGTCGCGGCTCGAGGATCGGTATGTTCTGCCGATGAATCGCGGAAGTGTCGAACATGAATACTGTGCCGGCAGCGCCCGTTAATTCAATTACATCAGACACCGGCAAAGCCCCGACTTCGGTCTTATCCAAATTGCGTGGATGTTTCTTTCGATGGCTTCCTTTGACAAACTTGAACGCGCCGCTCTTAACGTCCGTCAGATACATGCCGAGTTTGATTTCCCCATGAATAGTCTGCTCCTTAGCTTGATCGTACCAGGTGTCGCCGTGCCAACCATGAAAGTCATAC
>DATNNY010000331.1:0-5167 GCA_035601635.1 Pyrinomonadaceae bacterium | reverse complement strand
TTGATTTCTTTTCAAATGGCGACGACGAAGCGGTTGCGCTCTTGTCAGCCATTGCACTCTGCTTCGCCTTGGGCCTTGGCTGGGCGGTACTGGCGCCGGACATCTGCGCCAAAGCGTTTAAGATTTGAGTTCGCTGCTCCTCTGTCAGATCTTCCAAGCGAACTCCGTTGGCTTCGAGCACCGTTCTCAGATTTTCTTCAGTGTTCGTGTCCTGATCGTAGATGTCGCGAAAGATGTGAAGTCTTCCATCCTCGACCACAATCGTTTCATAACGCAGCTCGACCGGTATTGCGTTAGGGAGCTTCACCTGTTTCGTTTCAGTCTTGTCGCGCGCGTAGGCGGCGATATCGGTATCGGTCAGGTGTGCGCCGCCCAGCTGAGCCAGAACTTTCGCAAAGTCCTGCACCTGCGGTGTGGTTAGTCCAACACATCCATGTGAAGCAAAGGTGCCAAGTTTTGCCGGCGACTTGCCACCATGAATCAGCGACGGCCCGCCAATCGGAATCTTGATCGGGCCGAGCGGGTTCAACTTGCTGCCGGCCTCGACTTTTTCTCCCACGCTGACATCTTTCATCTTTGCCACCCAGGGTTCGTCAGGCGGGGTCCAGGTTGGATTGAAAATAATTGTCCGCGCTTTGCGCAAACCCGTCGGTAGCGGAAACTGCGGATACCCGATTCCGATCTTGTAAGACTTGATCAGCAGCCCCGCTTTAAAGACATCCATCCGGTAGGCCGGCGCATTTACCACTATCCGCGAATCCGTCGGCACCCTGTTAGGGCTCCGGACATCGTTTGGAACTACCCTGCTTTCGTTTAGAGCTGGTTGAGTAGCAGTCTTATCCGTGACACTTTCGTTGTCACTACTCCACTGCTCCGCAATCAACGCTTCGAGTTGCCGCTGTTTCTCCGCCCCGATCAGCGCCGTGATCTTTTCTTTTGCGGTGGTGCGCGCGCTGGCCGTCTCTCCGGTGGAGGTGCCGGCGTTTGCTTCGCTGAGTTTGGCGGTCTCAGCATGAGCGGCCTGCTTCAACTCAGTGATTTCGTCATCCGTAAGTTGCAGACGGTTCTTGAGCAAACCTGAAGCAGATTCGTTTGCCAAGAACGCGTCGAGCACCGGCAAGGTCAGCGCTTGCGTATTTGAAGTCTTTTCGCTGATCGGCGCGGGCGACACAGTGGCGGTGGGCGTTGGTGTTAATGCGACAATCGCATTGTTATTCGCCCGGTTCGTCGGTTCCGCAACGCATGCTGTCACGAGCAGGCAAGCCGCCATAAGAAGGACCGATCCTAAATACTGCTTCATTCCTGGTACTCTCCCTGTTGTTTGTTATGCGGCTTTGTTCGGCAATGCCTGTGCCGTGCGGCCAAATCCTCTTTGCGTCTTAGATTTTTCTCTGCGCCTTGGCGCGAAACATTGCGCGCTCCTTCGTAATCCCCCCTGGCTTTGGACGATAAGCGAACGGTGCTCTAAATGACTTCCGTTCAGAATCCTGTTTGGAGAGACTGCGTCTTACTTTCGCAGCAGTGGATAGGGATTGATGTTGACGCCGTGCCAGAAGTCTTTGGGATTCGAGATCTCCGCGATCGAGAAATGCAGATGGTAGTTTCCCGGACCGGCATTTCCGGAATCGCCAACATAGGCGATGGTTTCCCCTTGTTTGGCGAAATGCCCTTGGGCCAGACCTTCGGCATAGCGATCGAGGTGCGCGTAATAATAGACGAGCTTGCCGTCCACGCTCAGTTGATAAATGGTCGTGCCGCCGCGCGCGCTCTGGAATAACTTCACGATAGGTCCGTCGGCCGCGGCAATAACCGCAGTTCCGCGCGGAGCCGGGATATCAATCGCGTCGTGAATCCGTCCTTCCGCACGCGACTCAGAGAATGTATCGCGCAACTGCTCAGGCCGAACGCCCGCAACTGGAATTATTAAGCTCGCCGGTGATGGCGACACTACCCCCGGACCATCCGGGCTGGTTTTGTTTAGCGGCGGGACGATTGCGGGCTCAGCCGGCTGAACATCAGCAGAATTATTTTGAGCCTGAGCCGGCAAATGCGCCATCGGCGATGCGCCAGGTGTTTGAGATTGGGACCATGTGACTACGTCGTTCGGCCGTTTTTTCGACATTCTGCTCAGCCGCGCAACCAGCGTTGCGATCGCAACGAGGATTGCGACTGCGGCGAACAGCGTGCGCGTACGAGGATGCCTTGCCCATTTCATTTAGCTCACTTGAGAAACCTGTTTCGGAAGTCAAACCTGCCTTGTCGGACAACGCAAGCACGCCTTCAACTTATTAGGGTCTTGAAAGGATAAGCGGTAGTTGGAAAGGGCACAACCGCTCGCCCGCAAATGTCAGAGTTCTACAGGCTGGTGACAAACGAAGTAAAGCCGAATTTGAGATCCCCTATCAGCCTGCGGAGCAGGCGACAGCATGAAGCCTGGGGCGTAAGCCCCAGGGAGGATTCAACCAGGACTCCGAGCCCGCGAAACGGGCGACAGCGGCACTGCTAACTCTCGGCTTCGTGTGTTTGAGCCGCCGATTCAAAACCATCGCTCTGCCGCCCGCTTTCGCGGGCTAATCATTGTTCCTGACTCGGAACCTGGGGTTTCGCTACGCTTCACCCCAGGCTTTATGCTGTCGGCTGCTCCACAGGCTAGTAGCATTTATTTCATCGGACTTTAGAGTCACCACATTAGTGCACGCTGCTCGCAGTGCTAAAACCTAATCACTCAAGCTATTGTCCCGAAGCAATCACATTCCCAATATTTTTCTCTCGCAGCAGACGATTAAAGTTGGCCACGTCTCCGCTGACAATATCGTCCAGCCTCTTGCGCAGCGAAGCCAACTGCGCCTTGAACATTGTATCGACTTCGAGTTGTTGGGTGGTGGGGGCAAAGTCCCCGCTGTTGACGCCGCTCGCTAGGTAGTTAATCTTGCTGATCAGCTTTGGCGGGAAACGGACTGTGTCCTGCCCCTGCCCGGTAATCTTTCTTTGCACCAGATTGTCTTCGACGTCGATCAATTTCTTGTCGAGATCGTCAGCCGCGAATCGCACATCGGCGTTGGTTCGCAGCAGCGACCTTAAATTCTCCAGCTGCGCCCGAATTGATTCGATCTGGTTGACCATGTCAGCGGCTGCCTCGAGGTCCTTGCGCAGATCAAGCAACATCGCAACCTGCTTCTGAATATCGCTGTCGTTGCCGGCGACGTTCGGATCCTTCAGCACTGTCAAAGGCTGACTGAGTTCCTGGCCGTCGATCGTCAGCTTCACGGTGTAAGTTCCGGGGGACACTATCAGAGCCATGCGCCCGCCCTCGGGCAGAGGCCGCCAGCCGTCCGGACCAACGCGAACCTCCGGCGCATAAGCGGGACTAGTGCGGAGGCGAACTTCTTTAGACTGTTCACTGCGCAGATCCCACCAGACACGATTGATGCCCGCGTTGCGCGTACCGCGAATAGTACGTACCGTCTTTCCTTCTGCATCGACAATTTTGATCGAGGGCTCTGCTTTGGGCGCAGTTTTTGAATAGTAATTAATCGAAGCGCCGTAAGGTGGATTTTGGCCTGCCGTCGGATCATCCGGGGACGAGTACGGCACCGTGATACCGCGGAAACGATAAGCTGCTCGCGGAGTGAAGAGGTACGCAGGTGAGTTCAGCACCTCGGCGTTTGCCTGCTGCAGTGGGGTGATGTCGTCCAGAATCCAGAACCCGCGTCCATACGTGGCTATAACCAAGTCGTGAAAGTTTTCCTGAATCGTGATCCAGTAAACCGGCGCATGCGGCAAATTGCTTTGCAGTGGTTGCCAATTTGCGCCGTCATCGTACGAGACGAAGAGACCGCCTTCGGTGCCTGCATATAACAAACCCGGCCGCACTGGATCTTCGCGCACACAGTGGGCATAGCTGAGCATCGTGTGGGGAATGCCATTGGTAATCGCCTTCCAGGTCTTGCCGTAATCGGTGGTCCGATAGATCCAGGGATCGCGATTGTTGACCTGATGACCATCGACTGTGAGGTAAGCCGTGCCGGCGTTGTAGCGCGAGGGCTCGATATTACTAACCGTGCCCCAAGAGAGCATGTTGGGAATATTCTTGGTAACGTTGGTCCAATTCTTGCCGCTATCGCGGGTGAGTTGGACGATGCCATCATTCGTACCGGCCCAGATAACCCCTGCTTCTTTTGGTGATTCGGCAATCGCGAAAACGACCGGAGCGTATTCGACTCCGATGTTGTCGCCGGTGAGACCGCCTGAGAATCCCTGCTTGCTCTTATCATTCGAAGTAAGATCGGGGCTGATCACTTGCCAGCTATTCCCGCCGTCAGTCGTTTGATGAACGAACTGACTGCCGACGTAGACCTTGTTGTGATCGTGCGGCGAGATCGTCAGCGGCGCCGTCCAAACAAAGCGATACTTCAAGTCCGCCGCGGTTGAGCCGTTGACCTGATCGGGCCACACTTCGACATTGCGTGACTGGCCGGTGCGCAGTTCGAAACGCTCGACGATGCCGCCGATACTGCCTGAGCCCGACGCGCTCGACCAGATAATATTGCTATCAACGGGATCGGGAGTGGCCCAGCCACTCTCGCCACCAGCGACTCCAATCCAGGCGCTGCGTGGAATGCCGCCGCCAAATCCTCCGCCGCCCCCGCCGCCGCCGCCGCCGCCAGTGCGGCTCGGTCCGCGATAAGATGGCCCGTCCTGTTTGTTGCCATAGACGTAATAAGGGATCTGGTTATCAACAGTGACGTGATAAATCTGCGCAATGGGAAGTTGAACCCTTTGCCAACTGCGGCCCCGGTTAATCGACAGACTGACACCAGAGTCGTTAGCGACCGCCAGGCGATTCGGATCGGCGGGATCGATCCAGATGTCGTGATTGTCGCCGCCCGGGCTGCCGCCAAAGCCTGCGCTCGCGCGCGTGGTTTCACCGCCATCGAGTGAAACTGCGTAGCCGGAGGTTAGAAAATAAGTTTCGTTTTCGTTGTCGGGAGCAACAGCCACGCGAAAGTAATAGTGCGTGCGGCCCCCGAGGTTGCGATCATAACTAACCAGCCGCCAGTTCTCGCCGCCGTCATCAGAACGCCAAAGCTTGCCACGATCGGTTTCCTGTCCTTTGTAAGGCACGCCGTCCCCGGTTTCGATCAGCGCGTAAACGCGATTCGAATTT
>DATNNY010000330.1:0-2113 GCA_035601635.1 Pyrinomonadaceae bacterium | reverse complement strand
ATCAAGTTCACCGTGGGCAAAGGGAAGGCGAAAGCGGCTGTTGAATCGTTGCGCACACAGTTTCGCGACGCGGGGTGGAAAGAAGACGTCGCTTCACTCGAACGCATGGCTGGCACAATCTTATTGTCAAAAGAAGACGGGAAGAGCGTGAACATCACCTACTCTGATACGGGTTTCATGCCGAGCGAGGTGAGTGTGTCGGCGATGCGCGTGGAATTCGAAGCGGCGAGATGAAGCGAGCGCACTACATGAAAGTGATCAGCCTTTTCCTGACGGAAGCGGAGGCGGGGCAGGGAGAACGTGGCGATCAGTGATGGGTGATCAGTAGAGGGCCACAAAAACATGATCGGCGATACCACTGAGATTTTCTCGCCGGTTGTCCTCACGGAGAGCCCAGTCCGCCTCTAACGTTTCTTGTATCCGAAGAAACCGCGCTGGCGAACTATGTCGGCAACTTGCGGTGGAACCATTTCTTCCCAACTTTCGTCGCCGCTGGCGATTCGCTTGAGCACGTCGCGTGAAAATATCGGCAGATATTCGGGATTATAGTTATCAAGCTGCACGAAACTGCCGCGACGGACGAGATAATCGTAGAGTGGTTGCAGGTCAGGTTTCACTTTCACTGTGTGAATGGTTTGTAACTCCTCGCCGGAGCTTCGCTGAAGCGGATAGACATAAAGCTTCAAGTCGTTCTTAAACAGACGGCCGAAGTTCTCAAGAATGCCGCCGGGCAGTTGCGTGTAATATTTCTCGTCAAACAACTCAAAAATGCTCGGCACACCCAGGACGATGCCGATGCGTTCGCGCGTCCGCCATGAGAGATAAGCTGCAAGCCGGTGGTATTCGAAATAATCGGAGATGAGTACGGTCATGCCACAGGCGCCGAGGACCTCCGCGCGCCCGAGAAAATCGCGACGGTCCACCTCCGTGCCGCCTGCCAGAAGATTGCGCATGGTCAGTTCCATGAGAGCAAGGATGGGTTTGTCCGCCACCGCAGGGTCTTCTTTAAACTTCGCCAGGGCGCAACCTATCATGTCGATGTTGACGTAGGTGACCGGACGAAAACTGCCGCGCTCGACCAGCACGGCTTTATTATGCAAGAGGTCTGAAGGCTGGAGGACTTCGCGGTTCGGGCCGAAAATGGCTGCGCCGCTCAATCCGACCTGGACGAGCTTGAGGGCCATGACGCGATTGTCCACGTTGCGAAACTCGATTCCGCTGAACTCGAGCATATCGATCTCGATGCGTCCCGTGGTGAGCTTGTCCAGCAGCGATTCGATGAGTTCCTCCGGGACGTGACTTAGGAAGAACGCACCGTAGCAAAGGTTCACGCCCACAATCCCGAGCGCCTCTTGTTGGCCCGATGTCTCCTCGTCGAGCATGCGCACGTGCATGACGATCTGGCTCGGTTCGTCATTGGCGCGGCTCTGAAACTTGATCCCCATCCAGCCATGGCACTCGTTAGTGCCGCGATAGCTCCGCGCCACCACGGTGTCGGCGAAAGCGAAGAATGAAGTGTTGTCGCCGCGCTCCTGGGCCAGGCGTTCGACGTCGAGATCGAATTCGCGATCGAGCATGGCCTGGAGCCGGTTGCGCGAAACGTAGCGATCGGCGTGCCCGTAAATCGCGTCGCTCACTTTCATGTCGTAAGCCGACATGCTCTTGGCGACCGTGCCCGCAGCGCCGCCGACACGGAAAAACCAGCGCACTACTTCCTGTCCCGCGCCGATCTCCGCAAACGTGCCGTACCAGCGCGGATCGAGATTAATCTTGAGCGCTTTCGAATGGGTATCGATCGGTTCCTCTTTCACGGGCTAGGATAGGAACTGTACCAAGAGTCGCCTCCCACAATAGCTACATATTTGTTAAGTCGCGATGCTTTTGCGGGAGAACGTGCTCCGTCCGTGCAGCCCCGGACGACCTGCTGCGATGCAGAAGAAAGTCTGCAATGGCGAGGACGCCGTCGCCAGCACGCCGAGGCTACGGCGAGCCAAGGAGAAGCGGGGTGCTCCCCAGAAATGAATTTTCTCAGGATGACAATGCCGCCGGCTTTGTCATTTCATGCGATCGAAAGTTTTCTGAAGCAGCTCCAAATCTGACGCGTTACCTGTCT
>DATNNY010000329.1:0-4027 GCA_035601635.1 Pyrinomonadaceae bacterium | reverse complement strand
TGATCCGAGGTCTGAACTGAGAAACCGACCATCTCACCTTTTGTCGGATCAACAATCAGGTCATGGACTTGACCGAGCTTGTTGGCTGTCTCAACTGAGAGAACTGGCCTGCCGATTAAATCATCAATTTCCTGAATCGTGTTCATCGCAACTTTTCCGTATGGGAAGGGCGTTCCTGTGCGAATCATTGTAATTTCAAAGCAGCTCTGGTCGATCCTGGAATAACACGCTCCGTGCCAGACTTTGGATGAGCGCCCGCCTCAGCTATTTGGCGATTTATTAGATCTAAACTGTTCTCTCTGCAGTTAGGGCTGGGTGCTTTTGGAACGAGAGTGGGTAAAGGTGAGTGCGCTTTCTATACAGTGCGTTCGTCACTGTTGGAAAGGTCAGGCTTGTGCGAGAGGGCCGGCCTTTTTGTGTTCGAGATGCCAGCGTCCAAGTACCATTGGAACGAATAAAGACGATCGTACTTAAGCTCGACCTAGCGAGCTTGGGATATTTCATCGGTCAATAGGAGGTCGTTATTGAAACGGGATTGTGTCCCGGTGAGACGCGAATCGCGGGACCAGATCTCGTCATTTCGCTTGATCATTTTCACAAGAAACTGCGAAAGGATAAGAAGGAGAGAGCATTTGCTGCTTGCGACGGACTGCGTGATACACTCACTTGCGCCACACGTTTTTGGTAAGATTCGGTTAAGCTGGCGCAGACGCGTGTACGATTAAGAAGGTAGCGGGTATAGCAACGTTGCGATCTTGAAGCACAATTTTCACTCCACGTCGGAAGGCCAGGAACGCGCCTTCGAGCGTTTCGCCAATCTGAACCAAACGGCGGTTGAAGATGGAAGCCGATGCCAAGTCGCGGCAAATTCCGCTACAGTCCGAGAGCGGACGCCTGTAAGTCCTTGTGCCCCTGTAGCTCAACGGTTAGAGCAGCAGACTCATAATCTGTTGGTTCGGGGTTCGAATCCCTGCGGGGGCACCACTTCCATTGCCGATTTCCGATTGTTGATTTCCGATTTGCGCTTCTCGGTCATTGAGGTCAGTAACGTCTGGCAGCGGATTGGTCTGATGATCCCAAAGCGCTCTTCCGCTTGAGTCTCACCACCTTGCCCGGCTTAGTCTGTCCAAGCGTCTTTAAGCGCATGACACCAGATTCGTTAGCGTCTGGTTGTGTAAACACTGATCACGCGCACCGACGTCCTTTCGGTGATGCGAACACGAGGTTCAGACATTTCGCTATTTCGACGCGAGTTTCGCCTCGAGTGTAGGAATCCAGCTCACCTGGAATTCTGGCTCGACCGTCCTGGCAAGCTCAAGCGCCCGCTGGTAGACAGGGCGGGCTTCGTCTTGGCGATTCAGCGCCGTCAGCGCGTCTCCCAGTGCCGACTGCGTCGTTACGGAATCCGGCGCCAGTGCGACGGCCGCCTGTGCTTCCACGAGCGCCTCGTTCAATTGCTTTCCTTCGAGAAGAACCATTGCATGTTGCGCGTGGCCCAGCGCCGACGCCAACGGAATCTCGAAGTGTCCCTCGAAGACGAAGACGCCATCATCGATGACCGCAACCGGCCGAAGCTGTTGAAACTGGCGGTAAGGATTTAGAGCGCCCGGACCAAACTCGAATCCGGAGAGCACGCCGCCGCTCACGAGGACCGTTCCATCGATCGTCGGGGGAACGTCGATCTGCTCGTTCATCCAAAGAGAGTCGGCCGTCGGCAGCGGCTTGCTCGGAATGCCGTAGTAGTGCGGCTCGAGCACTCCCTGCCCAAAGTAGGCGAACCAACACTCTTTGATCCCGCGCCCGTCGAGATACTGCTTCGTAGACTTGAGTTGCTGCGCCCAGTCAACGTTCGAGTCGGTCAGGTATTTGTAGGTTTGCGAAGGCCCGCCCCACAATTCGTTCGAATAGGCCATGTAGTTGGGATACGACCGCACCGACGAGAACACGTGGAAGAGCAAAAGCGCCGCCACGACGTATCGCCAACGCCGGTCGCGGCGTACAAGACTCCACGCAGCTCCGCCGATCAATACTGAGAAGAAGACGTATAGCGGCAGAATGTGGCGCACCCCAATGTTTATCTTCGAATTCATCGCCACGATGAGATAGAACGCCGGAGGTATTGTCAGGAACAAGATCTCTCTCGCGCCGGTCAGCTTTCGGCTTGCGATCGCGAAGACTGAAATACCCAGAAGGACGAGGAACGCCAGCGTCGACTTGATCACGAACGCTACTGGAAAGTAGAACCACACGCCGTGTGGGTAGATTGTGCCGAACACGAAAGTGGTATAGGTCTCGGCACTCAGCCGCACGGCCGCCAAGCCGTAAAGGTATGACTCGGGCAGGAGATGCCATCGCGCCGCGAACGAGAGAAGGTGGGCCTCGACGGGCTTCAATTGTCCGACCCACTCTGCAAATCCCGGATTCAGTTGGAGCCCGTAGGGACGCGCTGCAAAGCGGAAGCCGTACGACGCCCACAAGACGCCGACCCCAATGACCAACGACGTGATCAGGGAGACGGCGAGTAAACCCGCGTGCCGTCCAGTTCCCCTCGACCCTTCTGAGTAGTGCTGCTTCGCTAAACGGACGCGCAACACTTCACAAATCGCGAGCAGAGCGAGCATGGGAATTACGAGAATGCCGGTGTGCTTTGCTGCGAGCGTGAGTCCCGTCGCCAGGCCGACTACCGCGAGGCGCCACGCCGACGGGATCTTCACGTATCGGTAGAACGCGTAAATCGTCGCGAACATGAAGCACGAAAGTCCGGCGTCAGTGGTCACGCGAGCGCCGTGCGCCAGCAGGTTTGGCTCGAACACGATCAGTGTGAGAGCGATGAAGGCTGAGCCGGTGCCGAAAAACTCTCTCGTCGCCAGAAACACAAGCAGCGCGAGCAGAACGGTGAGGATCGACGCCGTCATGCGGGCCCGAAACATCATGGCGTCCGCGTCGTTGGCGAAAAGAAACTCCTTCCCGTCCAAAAATGCCTCGTGCATGAAGAAACGATTGCGAACCTCAGGGACCTTCAGCGGCATGGACAGGAGCGGCGCTGCCGCGAGCATCTTCACGACCGGCGGATGTTCGGGGTTGAGCCCGAAGTCCTTATTTGTCAAAGACCGGTAGCCGGCGAAAATATGGTCGCCTTCGTCCCAGGTCGGCGAATCCCGCGACACCGACAGACTCAGTTGCAGGACGAGAGCCGCCAGCAGACCGACGACACCCAGCGTTACCAGAACACGTTCCTTGTTTTGCAAACCGCCTCCTCATCCATTCTCAACCTGCATTACACTCGCGAGCCATTGGCTCAGGCCTATTCAAGAAACAGAGGATCGGCGCAATACATGATGTCTGAAGACACCGCTGCACCGCTGCTCATATTCTCGGACGAACCAGGCTCCAGGAGACGGGATTCTATTATGTGCCCCACGATTGTTCAATCGCGCTGATGCTTAGGCTTCGTACACTTCAGAGCGAAAGGTAATGCTTGCAAGCCCACGCAGTGCGTGGCAGAATCCCTCGGCTAATTCTTTTAATGGATCGATCTCACTCAAGGAAATTCAGAATCAGATCCGGGTTAAGGGCCGTGTTGGTTACGGTGCTGCTCGGGGCTTTCCTGTCCGGCATCCTTCCGCTGGCGCCGGTCACGGCCGGATCGTTGTGCACCCTCGCCTGTTGCGTGGGAAGAGCACCACATGTGAGTGGCTCGTGCATGCGAGGATCTTGCGCGGTCACTCTTTCCGCCGGCCGCCCGCATAGGCATGACGCAGTCCCGGACCAAGCGGAAAGCTTTTGCGGTCTCCCGCGAACGCTCAAGCCGACAAGCTTCACGCGAAGACAGGCGTCGCCGGCTGACGCATCTGATCGCGTATCATCATCTGCTTTGGAAAGGCCATGTCAGGCGGACTGCGGTAGCTGCGCTTCCGGTTCAGCGAACTCGCAGCGTCCGCGGAACTCGGCAACGGTTTCCGGCAATTGCCGGCCACGGCCGCCAACGATTACTCAACTCTCCGGTTTTCGATTTCGTCGAGCTCTA
>DATNNY010000328.1:0-7839 GCA_035601635.1 Pyrinomonadaceae bacterium | reverse complement strand
TCGTTTACGCATCGACCCGTGCATTCCGCGTGGCTGGCGCGAGTTTGAAATCAACTATCGCCGTGGCGCAACGACCTATCGGATCAAAGTCGAGAATCCGCATTCGCTCTGTCGCGGTATCGAGCGCGTTTTCCTTGATGGCCTCGATCAGTCAAGCGATGAAATTGCTTTGGTCGATGACGGCCAGATCCATGAAGTACGCATCTTGATGGGTGAGAAGGTTGTGGTAGAAGAATCGGAATCTGCCAATTCAGAAACTGCTCAAACCGAAGAAGCGCGATAGGGTTTACGGAGCAATCCTTTTTTAGATCTCTGTGCGCGAATGGCATTCAACGACAAAGTAATCAATTGGAGTTCGCAGCCTAAGCCCTCTCCCAGTGGGAGAGGGAAAAGCGTTAGCCGTTCTTCGATGATGCCAGCGCGTAGATCCCTTGTCTGAGGCGGATCGCATATCCTTCATCTACCAGTTGATGGTTTCCGGAACCCGCTTCAACGCGGCTCAAACCGGAAGCGCGCGCGGTCTCGCCGAGTACCGACATTCCGGCGCCCGCCAGATATGCTCGAGCGATCTCTCGCAGTGCGGTCTTGCGGCGAATCGGTTCTCTTAGCTCTTCCGGGAAACGGTCTTCGGCTGGGATCCAGATGTAGGAAAACGGTTGATAGATGACATCCTGAGGGATCACTTTCATCTGGCGTTGTAACTCATCGAGGGCGCGTGTGAATGCCGCCCGTTCGGTGACTCCGCTTTCCGCGCGCAGGTCGCCCGTGGCCAGTTCATGTTCGCGCCGGAGGACTTTGAGAACGCGCTGGGCTGTGTCTGACAAAGCTTCGCGCTCGTCTTTGCGCCGTGGCATCCACACCGCGGCAAAATGGCTTATCAAAGCCGGCGCGACAAACATCGAGCGACCGCCCGCGAGTTTCGCGTAGTAAACGCGACCTCGGCGCATGACTTCGTCCTTGAGGTGCCAGGCAAGGCGCGTCTCTTCATCCTTTTGGACATTGCGAGGCAAACTAACATCCCGCCGACCGCACACAGCGATGTACAACGATGGACCTGCGCGACGAGCATCTGTCAGCGTATTTGCAAAGCCGACGTCTTCGATGAAACGTTCGGCGTCAACAGCGCTTTCAACGCGGAGGTCTTCGTCGCGGCGCCACATGCGGTCGCGATGGAGTTCGATCTGTTCGGGCAGAGGCGGAGTAGTCATTGGGTTAAGGATAGCGCGATCGAGATCTGAGTCAGTACCGGGAGCGATAGCGACCGGGTCAGTCAAAGTCAGGCAGTTCATCGCCCTGCGCATACAGCACGTACTCAATCGCCTGCGCTACACTTTGCTCATTCCACAGATACCTCAGACTCCCTCTTTCAGCCCAAGGCGTCGAATCTTCCAGCCAACATCGATCCTGACGCATTTCTCGTAGCTTTGGCTTTGAATGCGGATAAGGCTCGTTTTGGTTTTAGTGTGCCAATACAAACAACCAAGTGGACGTGATTTGTTCTAACGCTCAAGGCATGCAAATGCCACTTCCGAAGTTTACAGGTTTCGCGAATGGCGCGCTCAACTGAAGTCCGCCGTCGTGCATCGAGGATTACCGGCTCTCCTTCAAGCGCTTGAGCATTGTGACGATGCCATCGCGGATTCGGCTCGATGTATGGCGATTTGTAAGCGTTGTGAAAGCGATCGATTGAGCCGCGCTTATCGCCGTGCAACCACGTGCCGTAACAGCGAAATGTGATCAGGTAAGCGAGTGGGATGTCTGTGTCGTTCCACATCGCCTGATCATCTCATCCTGATCAAGTAATGAAAGTTGCGAACCAGAAGTCAGTACCGGGACCGGTAGCGACCGGGTCTCGTGAGGTCAGTACCGGGTCATGAGGTCAGTAGCGGGAGCGGATCGGGGTCCCCGCGCGGGCTGCCCGCGTGGGGTGGTGGTAGCGACCGTTCCGTGAGGTCAGTACCGGGAGCGGTAGCGACCGGGTGCAACTCACACATGCTCGAGGATCGCGATCAAGAGACCCGGTCGCTATCGCTCCCGGTACTGACTCCGTTGCGGGGCAAACTAACATCCCGCCGACCGCAGACCGCGATGTCGGAACGATGGACCTGCGCGACGGGCATCTGTCAGCGTATTTGGCGGAGTCATCAAGCAGTCAGTACCGGGAGCGGTAGCGACCGGGTCTCGTGAGATCTCTACCGGGTCACGAGGTCAGTACCGGGAGCGGTAACGACCGGGTGCAACATACACACGATCGAGGATCGCGATCAAGATACCCGGTCGCTATCGCTCCCGGCACTGACTTCAGGTCTTCGTCGCGTCGCCACATGCGGTCGCGATGGAGTTCGATCTGTTCGGGGAGCGGCGGACTAGTCATCGGGTTAAGGGCGGCGGGTCAGCAAAAGGGAAAGTGGTTGGGTCATAAGCCTTGGGGATTGTAAATTGAAAAATGCAAATTGAGAATTTGTCCCAGCCCAGATGAGAAAAGAGGTGGCCCCTCTACTGATTGAGAATAGCAGAATCGCAATCCTGACCGCGGGTTCGGTTTTACAGCGATCAGATCTTAAAGAATTCAAGCCCCCTATACGAGCCAGCGAAGAATCGTTGGCGCAATATCAACTCCCCGAGTTATCATCCTCCCGAATATGGACACGTTGAACCCAAAACATAGATGAAAACCAATCCGTTAGGCGACATTAGAGCAGAAAACGATCACGAGATGCTCGACAAAGTTTTCTATGAGACGCCGGATTATCTGTCAATCTTAGAAGAACACAAGAGACGCATTGTGGTCGGGAGACGAGGCACCGGAAAGAGTGCGATGTTTTATAAACTTCAAAGTCACTGGCATGCCGAGCCCAAGACCGTTCAGATAGAGCTTACGCCAGTGGGACACGGATGTGATCGGCTTGCGTCCGATCATAGCGCTTTTCGGAACAAAACCCTCCTACCTCCGAGCAGCTTGTAAACTTGCGTGGCGTTACGCGCTCCTCCAAGAGATTCTCAGCGAACTGTCAGAGAATTATGAAGTTCGCTCGGAAACCGATCTTCGGAACACTATCGAATTCGCGCGGCTGTGGCAACGCGTCGGCAAGCGCATAACCCAGCGACTCCTACACTCATTGCACGCCAAGGTGGCTAGCCTGGAAACGAATAGAGAACTCCAGTGGGTACGTGAAATCTATCATGAACACGAACGTCGAGTAATCGTAAAGCTGCCGGCCTCAGTACTTGCAGGCTGGCTATCCAAGCTACGAAACCCGCAGAAACATGACGCTGCGGATAAGGGTCTTGGGTCTCTACTGGATACATACGAGCGAATGTATGTCAGACTGGGTGGGCCCGCGAAGCGGAGCGGGAAAGCGAAACGAGGGAAATCTCGATAGATAAAATCTCGAATCTCATCTGCACCTCTCCGTGGCTGCACAATTGGGGTCAGGCCTGCGATCTTGCGATTCTCAATCGGCCAAATTACTTGGTAACGGCTTACCCACGTCGGCCGCGAGTTCAGGCTGCGGCCTTTCTCGGCCGGTTCAATCTTGACGTTACGGAATAGAATCGAATCGCTTGCTTCCACGACCTCGCTTCGTGCGAACGTCGCGGAAGATCCAATCAACGAAACTCACGTCGTCAATCCGCTTGATCGGCATCACCGTTCTGGTTGTTTTCAATCTTTGAAGACTGCATTGTGCGCGGGCTGGATCCGGTCCAACGCTTGAACGCGCGTGAGAACGCGGCCGGCTCAGAGAACCCCAACAGATACGCGGTCTGGTTGACTGGGACTTTCTTTCCGTTCAAGTAGTAAAGCGCCAGTTGGTGACGCATCTCATCCAGAACCTGTTCGAAGGTTACGCCTTCCGCCTTCAGCTTGCGAAAAAGCGTGTGACGGCTGAGACCTAATTTACTCGCGATCATCTCCACCGTCGCTTCGCCAGTGTGCAGGACGGGAACCAAAAGGTTCTCGACGCGCCCTCTAGTGGTTTTCGACCTCTCCAGACTCTTGAGTAGTTCGTCCGCACGAGCGCTCAATATCTCTGAAAGATATGGGTTCGTGCGCGGCAGCTTCATGTTCAGAAGGGCTTCATCGATCAGGAAGCCGTTCATCTGGCTCTCGAAGAAAAGCGGCACGCCAAAGATGCGGTCGTATTCGGCGCGGTAGCTCGGCTCTTTGTAAGTGAAGCGGATAGCTTTGGGAAATTGCAGGCTCGCGAGACCAGGCATCGATGCCGACAGCGACGCCTGTAGTTCCCGGGCGCCACAGACATTGCGCGCGAAGCCGGATTCAATCAGCAGCGGATTATCGGCGTAGATGTTGCCAGTGAATTTCATCCACACATCGCCATTTTCACGGACCAACTCAATTGCATCTGCGGTTCCGCCCTCGTCTGCATCGAGCGTCAGAGGTGCATAGCGGTTCGCTTGCCGGCGGACTGACTCCACGTCATCAAAAGCCACGCCGATCAGCCCCACGATCGATATGTCTTGCAGTTTGACCGCCTCGCCGAACAGCAGTGAGAGAGCAGGTTCGTTGCACAATTCGATTCCCGCTTTCAGCAAGGCCATGTAATTCGCCAGCGGAATGCGGTTGTCCTGATCCTGGAGATCGTCAAGACAGATATGGGATCGCTCGATCAGCATCTGGCGATCGGCGCCTTTCGAGACGGCGAAATCAAGAAGGGCTTTGGGATATCCGGCCGCAACCGTCGGGTTAGGCATCTGTTGCTGGCTCCTTGCAACCTACGGTCATGTCCTTGATACGTCGCGTCATGTTCATTCGTTTCCCTGATGGATGGTTTATGCGTACTAACATTGAAATTGAAAAGGAGAACGTATGCGAAAACTTACAATCCTAATTATACTAGCGGCGGCCGCCCTTGTGTCGGCGCAGGAGATACCCATGCCGATGCCGAAAACGGCTGGTGCACAGTCCGATGCACAAAAGGCTTTTGAGAAACTGAAGACTCTGGCCGGTTCCTGGCAAGGAAGCGTAATGGGCATGTCCGTGCAAGCGACAATTCGGGTGACATCCAGAGGTAACGCAATTCTTCACGAGATGACATCGAGTGGAATTCCGGACAATCCGATCACGATGATTTATGTGGACGGAGACCGCCTGCTCTTGACGCATTATTGTGACTCCGGGAACCGGCCCCGCATGGAAGGGAAGATCTCGCCGGACGGTAACAGTGTGGAATTCACCCTCTTCGACATAACTGGGAATACCGAAAAAGGATTCATGAACCGTATCGCGTTTACGATCGTTGATGCGAATCATCATAACGAAGAGTCTACTTTCATGCTGCCAGGGAACAAGTCGTTTCGTGCAGGAGGCGTCCTTCAACGGAGAAATTGACGGAGCCTCTTTCATGGTAGGGTCGTCGGGAAAAATCTGATGGACCGTGACGCTCCGGTCGAACGGTAGGTTCGGCAAGCTCGTAGACGGAACTCATGAAAGCTATCGTCTATCACAACTATGGTCCACCGGATGTTGTCAAGTTGGAAGACATTGAAAAACCAACAGCTGCGGACGATGAAGTTTTGATCAAAGTCCGCGCTGCTTCCGTCAATCCAGTTGACCGGCTCTACCGAGGCAGGCCGTACCTCGTTCGCATAAAGATCGGCCTGAGCAAACCAAAGGACACACGACTGGGCCGCGATGTGTCCGGCGTGGTTGAAGCGGTGGGCACGAACGTTACGCAGTTCAAACCAGGTGACGAAGTGTTCGGCACGTGCAGCGGCGCCTTGGCCGAATATGCATGCGCGTCCGAGTCCGCATTCGTCATGAAGCCGGATAACGTGACGTTTGAGCAAGCGGCTTCGGTGCCGATCGCGGGGCTCACCGCATTGCAGGGTCTTCGCGATAAGGGACAGCTTCGGCCGGGGCAGAAGGTTCTAATAAACGGTGCGGCGGGAGGCGTGGGTACGTTCGCGGTGCAGATCGCCAAGTCGTTCGGTGCTGATGTGACCGGGGTGTGCAGCACTGGAAATGTTGACATGGTTCGATCCATTGGCGCAGACGCGACGATTGACTACACCCGCGAGGATTTCACCAAACGAACGGAACGTTACGATCTGATTTTCGACTGCATTAGTAACCATTCGTTGTCAGAGTGCAGACGTGTCTTAAATCCGAATGGCAAATTCGTCATCGTCGGAGGAAAGAAAGTAAGGACCCTTTTGAGTCATGCGCTCAAAGGGCTGGTGTTGTCGCGATTCGTGAGCCAGAGCTTCGTCATATTTGTTGCGAGACTGCGGAATGAGGACCTGACCATCCTGAGCGATCTCATGCAGGCAGGAAAGGTAACCCCGGTCATCGACAGAACCTACCCGCTGAGCGATGCTCCTGAGGCTTTCCGGCGTTTGGAAACAAGACATGCAAGAGGAAAGGTCGTAATAACTCTCGACCGCGCGGCTGAAAGATTGGAAAGACGACGGCCCGGAGCCCCAGGTGCGCGTTGGGAAAATGAACCGAGCCTGCGAGAGCGGGCGACAGCCGATGCAGAACAGGAAATCGGTATCGAAGAAGAGCGCGAGTTGCGTTAATGATCTTCTGTACCGCTATCGCCCGCTTTCGCGGGCTCAATTATTTATTCGAGGCTTGGTACCTGGGGCTTACGCCCCAGGCTTTATGCTTTCGCCTGCTCCGCAGGCTACGACCAGTAAAACAAGTAGGGTCAGTCCTTCGACTCTGCGATTGCGAGTCCGCGCAGCGAACGAACGGCATCACATGTTCCTAACCCGCGAAGCGGGTGTCAGCATAAAGCCTGGGGTGAAGCGAAGCGGAACCCCAGGGACGCGTAGGTGAAGATAATCAAAGCCCGCGGTGAGGGCGACAGGCGAACCAGTATCGGAATCAGTAGCGAAGAGATCAAGAGCGTGAGTTGCGTTAATGATCCGGTCGCTACCGCTCCCGGTTCTGACTTCTATCGCCCGCTTCGCGGGCTCAATTATTTATTGGGGGCTTGGTACCTGGGGCTTACGCCCCAGGCTTTATGCTTTCGCCTGCTCCGCAGGCTAGACGACGTAGGCTTTATGCTGACATCCGCTCCGCGGAATATTTTACTCGCGGGCGTTCTGGTCCGTGGACTCAAATGAATCGCTCGTCGTATTCGATTCCATTCTCTTGCAAGAATTGAATGAACTCGTCGCGAAAGGAAATTCTTTGGTGATGTTCCTTTTGGCGAGCAATGTACTGCCGTACTGCTTGAACATTCGATTGACTTACTGTAAACGCGCCGTAACCACGCTGCCACGAAAAGTGCTTTAACGACGGAAAGACGTCATGCATCCATCCGGTCGCGTTTGCCTTCAGATCTCGTAAAACGTCAGACAGAGCACAATCCGGCCGAAGCTTAGCCAATATGTGAACGTGATCTTCGGTGCCATTCAGTTCCAAAGAAATGCCGCCCAGCTTGCGGATCGTTCCGCCCAGGTAATCATGTAGACGCACTTCATAGTCGGGCGTAATGAACGGACGCCGATCCTTCGTGGAGAAGACTATGTGATAAAGGAGATTTGTGTAGGAGTCGGACATGTGCTTAGCCTAGCACGCGTGTCACGTAATGCTTTTTGCAAGGAGGTTGTCGCCCGCTCCGCGGGCTCAATGTTAATTGTTGGCTTTGATCCTGGGGCTTACGCCCCAGGCTTTATGCTGGCGTCCGCTCCGCGGACTTAACCGGTCGCTATGCTGAGCACCCTCACTGTGCAAGCCGGACATGGTTTACGTTTCAAACCGGGGACATCGTTTACACTTTTGAGCACTTAGCTCCATGCCAGCCTTTAGCTGGGGTGATGTTTTTGTTTCTTTCATCGAGTACACCAAGTAGATGAAAACTGTAACGC
>DATNNY010000327.1:0-4231 GCA_035601635.1 Pyrinomonadaceae bacterium | reverse complement strand
GCAATGCGCTTACTAATCGCCAATGGTTACGTAGTCGATCCCGCGCAGGGAACTAATACGGGCAAGAATCTTTTGATCGAGGACGGCCGCGTGGTCGGACTCTCGAGCCAAAGCGACGGTGTACCCGAAGGCGCCGAGGTCTTTGATGCGACCGGCCTAATCGTGGCGCCGGGATTCATAGACATGCACGTGCACCTGCGCGAACCCGGACACGAATACAAAGAAACTATCGCCAGCGGCGCCGCGGCTGCGGTGGCCGGCGGGTTCACCACGGTTTGCGCCATGCCGAACACCGATCCGATTAACGACAGCGCCGCGGTTACCAGGTTCGTCATCGAACAGGCTGAGCGCGCGGGACTGGCGAGCGTCTTTCCGATTGGCGCGATCACCAAGAATTCCGCCGGCACTGAGCTGTCTGAAATGGGAGAGATGAAAGACGCTGGCATCATCGCTGTTTCGGATGATGGCCGTCCGGTGCCCACGGCCGGCATGATGCGCCGGGCGATGGAGTACGCGCGCGGGTTTGACTTGCCCGTCGTCGATCACTGCGAGGACAAGTCCTTGGCTCGCGGTGGAGTGATGCACGAAGGCCACTGGTCGCTGGTGCTCGGTCTGCGAGGCATGCCGGCCGCCGCGGAAGAAGTAGACGCCGAACGCAACTGTCTGCTGGCGGAGTTAACCGGCGCCCGTGTGCATCTCGCTCACGTTTCAACTCGCGGAACGGTCGAGGCGGTGCGACGCGCCAAAGAAAAAGGTTTGCCGGTGACATGCGAAGTCGCGCCGCACCATTGGACTCTGACTGATGAAGCAGTCCAGGACTATGACCAGAACACAAAAATGAGCCCGCCTTTGCGCAGTCAGGATCATATTGAAGCACTTCTCGAAGGCTTGCGTGACGGTACGATTGACGCGATCGCGACTGACCACGCGCCGCATCACGCGGATGAGAAGGCGCTCGAGTACGACCAGGCGCCCTTCGGTATTGTCGGATTGGAAACGGCGGTCGGCCTGGCCTTTGAGCATCTGGTTAACAAAGGCGTGATCTCACTCGAGCGTTTGGTCGAACTGTGCTCGACAAATCCGGCTCGGATTTTCAGTTTGGAAGCGCGAGGGTCGTTGCGTGCCGGCTCGCGCGCTGATTTAACTATCCTGGATCCTGAATTCGCCTGGACCTTCGATGCGTCGCGATCAAAATCAAAGAGCCGCAACACACCGTTCGATGGGTATACCTTCCATGGCGCAGCCGTAGCCACTCTTGTCGCCGGGCGCGTCGCTTATCTTCATCCTGACTATGGGCGCGTCATTGAATCCAAACATAATTTGGTTCAGCATTAAGACGCCGATCCGCATACTTACACACCTGGCTAATGCCCAGGTATTAGTAGGCATGTTTGGGATTTGAGAACTATTGGTCAATTGAAATGACTACTCCAGCCATTAGGATAGCCGTCGTATGTTTTGCGATATCAATATTGGTTCTCAACAAACCGCTTGGCCGCATGACCGCGGCATGGCAAAGAATGATCGGACTAGGCGCGGCCGCTAATGAAACCGTCAACCGAGTCTTTTATCTCATCGGAGGGTTGATCTTTCTAATATTGGCGATTTGGGCGAACTGAGATTCAGCCAACACACATTTGCCCTCCGCTGCCTGGATTCTGGTTCTCTTTATTCCTCGGTGTCGTCTGTGGTAGATAAGTGTCCATGAAACTACAAAGATTCAATTGGCCAATCTGGACAGGTCTCCTAGTCAGCCTGTTTGCGGTTCTGAGTTACCCGTTCATTTTTGTCAGATGGCCTGTCACTCGCGATTTCCCTTGGGCCAATCTGCTGATATTCTGCGCTGCCGCTCTGCTTATGTTTATCGGGGTGCGCCGTGCATTCGCGCCTGACCGGCGTAAGCGATCGAAAGTCATCGCTTCGATCCTAACCACGCTCACCGCCGCGGTGCTGGGATTATTTGTTTTCTCCTTCTTCGTCGCGGGGCGTTGGCTGCCGGCAGCACACGGTGCGCCACAAGTCGGCCAGAAGGCCCCGGAATTTCTGCTCTCGGACACGAACAACAAGTCCGTATCACTTGCCGAACTGCTCGCGTCTCGAATCAAGGGAAAACCCGCAAAGGGCGTGCTGCTGATCTTCTACCGGGGCTACTGGTGACCTTCATGTAACTCCGAGTTGCGGAGCATTCAGCAGAGTTTGGATAAGTTCACTGAGGCAGGAATTCGACCGGTTGCGATCAGCGTGGACACTCCTGAAGTATCTCGCGATCTCTGCCAAAAAGCAGGCTACACTTTTACTTTTCTTTCCGATCCTAAAGTTGAAACTATTCGCCGCTACGACCTCGTTCATGCGGGGCAAGGAATTAATGGCCAGGACATTGCCCGGCCGGCTGAGTTTCTGTTGGATTCGTCCGGCACCGTTCGCTGGTTAAACCTGACTGAGAATTTGTGGGTGCGCGCGCGAACTGAACAGATGCTGGAAGCGGCAAAGGCACTGGAGTAATACCAGATATTTGAGCAGGATTATAAGCGTGCTTTCAGTTTCACCAAAGCCAAACCAGCCAAGAGCGCGAGAGCCACGCTTGTGAGCGTTCCAATCAGGAAGTACTCACCGAAATGGCCCTTTTGATCCTCTTTGATCTCCGGGTAACGAACAAGAGCCTTGCCGGCTAACAAGAATCCGATTCCTTCAGGATACCCCGTTACAATAAACGTAAGTACGAGGGATCGTTCCAACCATCCAATGTACTTTCCCGCCTTCGGCAGACCTGGTTTTGAAGGGATTAGTGTCGAGTCGATTTGATCCATGAAATACTTTGTGACCTTTTGCACGAAATAAGCGCCGCCAAACACAACCAGACTATAGGCACACAAAAATAGAAAAAGTTTCTCCGAACGGAGAGCGTATCGGAGGGTGATCGTTGTCTGGTTAAGACCGTTGGGAGTGAGCGCAACAGCGGCCGCTGCAATTAGGAGTAAATGCGCAAATTGATCAAGAGTGAAGGCCAGCCATTCGTTGCGGCTATACCTGCTTTTAACGTAATCACAGATAGCATGCGTGATCCCCAAGCCCACGATAGCTACAGTTATCCTCTGACTGAGAATCTGCGTAATCTGCGGATAAATTAGATTGAGACATTACCGCAATACCGGATCGAGATCGATGCCCAAACTCGACGATGATATTGATGCCTTGTTCAAGCTGCCGCTGACAGAGTTCATTTCTGCCCGCCAAGCACTAGCTGCTCGACTGAAAAAGAGCGGTTTCGTCAGTGAGGCCGAAGGCGTAAAGGCGTTGACCAAGCCATCAATCTCCGCCTGGATGGTGAATCAACTCTATTGGCGGCATCGTGAGACATTCGATGAGCTGATTGCGACGAGTCAGCGATTTCGCAAGGCGCAAGTCACCGGAAAGATGGTGAACATGCGGGAAGCTCTCGGCGCGCGCCGCGAAGCACTCTCGCACCTGTCGGCTCTCGCGACCGAAGCCCTGCGCGATGCCGGTCACAATCCTTCGCTGGATACACTGCGGCGCATTGGCACTACACTCGAGGCGTTGTCCGTCGCCACTTCACGCTCAGATCGCTCTACTCTCGGGCGACTTACGGAGGACATCGATCCTCCGGGCTTTGATTCGTTAGGTTCATTCACGCCGAGCGCCGACATAACCAAGCGCGCGGCGGAACCGCTGCACGTCCGTCCTACAGAAAAGGCAGTCACTGTATCGAGCAAGGCCCAAGAGGCCGCAGGCCAGGCGAGCCGGCAGAAAGAGCGGCAGGCTCGGATAAGTGGCGCGAAAGCTTCATTACAGCAGGCCAGGAAATCGCTCACTGCTGCTCGTGCCGCGGCCAGGAGTTTGGAGGTCGCGCAGAAAAAGGCCGAAGCAACAGCGAAGGAAGCCGCGCAGAACAAGCGCAAGGCAGAGGAGCGCTTCAAAAAAGCGAGCGCCGCATCCGCAGATGCAGCCCTGCGCGCGCAAAGCATCGCCGCCGAATTAACTAAAGCAACCAAGATCCTGGACGACGCGAAGCGAGCAGTCGAGAGTGCAACCAAAGAACTTGAAGATTCTTTTCGAGAATCTGCATAGAGTCTTGTGCAAGCCGGACATGGTTTACGTTTCAAACCGGGGACATCGTTTACACTTTTGAGCACTTAGCTCCATGCCAGCCTTTAGCTGGGGTGATGTTTTTGTTTCTTTCATCGAGTACACCAAGTAGATGAAAACTGTAACG
>DATNNY010000326.1:0-2347 GCA_035601635.1 Pyrinomonadaceae bacterium | reverse complement strand
CCGACGCTGATTTCCCTGATCGCCTCCGGGATCGGGATCTCGCTGTTGCCTGTGTCTGCGGTGAAGATCAGTACAGCGACAGTAGTCGGGTGCAAGATCCTCGATAAAATCCCGATCTCTGAAATCGCCCTGGCCTCGCTCAAAAAGCCGGCGTCGGCAGTCGTCGAACAGTTCAAGAAATTCGCTCTGGCGAACGCTCGGATGAACTAGGCGACTCGCTGACTCCTGTAACTGTGAAAAGGGGACCCTATAGGGTAGCTATAACGATGCATTGCGCCTACTCGCCAAGCGCCGTGATATCCTGGACGAGGTATTTACAGCACCGAATAGAGTTCTGATTTGATCCTGAGGCCAGAGCAAGGAGTGCTGAGTGCGCCGCTGCCGGCCCGCATCATCGACAAAGGCCTGGCCAGTGATCGGCTGGTGATCGACACGGTGGTGAGCAAGTAAGCAGATTACTGTCCTTTGTATAGACAGAGTGCAATTCTGAGTCGGGAAACCGGCATTGACTTGTCCCGGGCTACCTTGGATGGCTGGGTGATGCGGGTCGGTGAATTGCTACGGCCCATCAGCGGGGCAATGGCTCAAGAGCTGTTGGCCGGCAACTATATCCAGGCCGATGAAACGCCGGTGGGCGTTCAGCCTGAAAGCGTGCGTGGCAAAAATCACCAAGCCTATCTGTGGCAATACAGCCGGCCGAGTGGAGTGGTGGTCTTCGACTTCCGGATGGGCCGGGAAAGGGAAGGGCCGAGGCGTTTCCTTGGCAACTTTGAGGGCGTCCTCCAAAGTGATGGTTACGCGGCTAGCGAGCAAGAAACGTTGACAATTAGCGGCCAAAGTGACAAGAACGAAATGCCATGAGTAGTGAAGGTTCCGTAGAAATCAAGGATTTGGTGAAAACCTATGTGGATGACCGGGGCCGCCCGACATTCACAGCAGTAAAGAATATCAGCCTACACATCGAGAACGGCGAGTTCATGGTGCTTGTCGGACCTTCCGGGTGCGGAAAGTCGACTACGCTTCGGATGGTTGCCGGGCTTGAAAAAATCACGAGCGGGACGATCTCGATCGGTGATCGTGTAGTGAATGAACTTGAGCCGAAAGATCGCGGGATAGCGATGGTGTTCCAGAACTATGCGCTCTATCCGCACATGACCTTGTTCAACAACATGGCGTTCGGCCTGCAATTGGCGAAGAAGAAGAAGGATTTCATTGCGGAAACCGTCGGACGAACGGCGAAGGCCCTTGGCCTTGACCACATGCTGGAGCGCAAACCAAACGCTCTCTCCGGCGGCCAGCGCCAGCGCGTAGCTCTCGGTCGCGCCATTGTGCGCAGTCCGAAGGTGTTCCTCTTCGACGAACCGTTGTCCAACCTGGACGCGAAGATGCGTGTGCAGATGCGCTCGGAGATCTCTAAACTTCACGCTCAGCTCGGTAACACGATGATTTACGTTACCCATGACCAAGTCGAAGCGATGACCATGGGGGATCGCATTTGTGTTATGCGCGACGGTCTCATTATGCAGGTCGCCGATCCGCTGACTCTCTATCGGCAGCCGGAAAATCTCTTCGTTGCCGGCTTTATCGGCAGCCCGCCGATGAACCTCCTCAAAGGGAAGGTCCAACGGCGCGATGGTGGTTTGTTCTTTGTGGAAGCGGGCGAGAAAAGCGCTCTGACGTTTCCTCTCAAAAGCCGCCTGGAACCCCTAGCAAACAGATACATCGATAAAGATATCGTCTTCGGCATTCGTCCCGAACACATCACGAACGAGCCGAAGGTGGGATCCAGCGTGCCGGTTACTTTGACCGTTGATATCGCCGAACCGATGGGTTCGGAGTCTCTTGTGTACCTGAAGGCAGGTACAAGTAACTTGATCGCCCGAATTCACGGCGAACGTTTGTTTCATTTGGGTGAACAAGTCACCGTCCAGTTCGACCTGGAAAAGGTCTCTTTATTTAATGTTGAAACCGAAAAAGTGATTCAATAACGCTCTTTGCGCGCCAGAATTTAAACGCTGAGCAATCTATCCAAATTCCGCTGATTAGTTTATCTCATCCATTCTGCCGGATCACCGGCTAGGAGCCAGTTCCTCTGCCCGAAAATTTCACAGAGTGATTTATGAATGCTGATTATTGGGAGAAAAGGACGGCTTTGATTCGGGACGGCGCAGTTCGAGTATTATCCCTGTTCAGGCCTGAAGAGGTCGATTACTGGCGCGACGAGCTTAAGTCGAATCGCAGAAACACTCGTGAAATAGAGTTGATGACCTGGGCAAAGCACGCCGCAACGCTTCGAGGGCGCGCACACTACGGACGGATGGACGAAGTCGCTGAATACGTCTTTCAG
>DATNNY010000325.1:0-4755 GCA_035601635.1 Pyrinomonadaceae bacterium | reverse complement strand
GTAGCCGGCCTGAACATGCCGCCGGGCGCACCCAACTGGCATCTGCCACCGGCCCGAATGCCGATGATTTGGGAGGGAAAGACTCCGGGCGAAATCTGCCGCCAGATAAAGGATCCCAAACAGAACAACGGCAAAAGCATTGCCCAGATCGTCGAGCACGTTACCTCAGACAAGCTGGTCATGTGGGGCTGGAATCCCGGCGAAGGCCGCGCGCCAGTGCCCATGCCTCATGACGAATTCGCCCGCCGGTTCCAGGACTGGGCGCGTTTTGGAGCCGCCTGTCCGGAGTGATCATCCGCAGGTTGCAGCAGATTACACAGCGCGTAATTCAAAACTCACCCGCTTACCGTTTCGATTATCCCTTGGAACTTTGTGTCCATTTGTAATCTGCGTAATCTGTGAATTCATTTCATCTAAAAGCGAATACCCACACCAGCCATGATTTGAATGGTGCGGCGGTAGTATGACGGAAAGATAAAAGAGTCCAGCGAGCCCGCGCCGGTGGTCGGGTCTATCGTCAGGAAGGTGAGTGTGCTTTGCGGATAGCGGATGATGGTGTCGCCGACATCGAGGCGCAGGACGAATTTCTTTGAAGGATAGAACTCAGCGACTCCGCCCAGATCAAAAACTAGATTTGTCTGACGGCGGAAATTGATTCTGAAGGCATTCAAGCCTGTGCCGCCCGTTGGCTCAATATCAAAGGCCCCTCGGCTGAAGTTCATCAAGCCAGGCCGGGCTTTTCCGAATACACCCCATTTCTTAAAGCGCTTTCCAATCTTCACCCCAAATAATCCCTGGGCAATTTGCCCTTCCTCGACCCTGCCGCAAAAGTGACACTGACGCGGAAAGAAGTACCCGGCGGCCTCGAGCGCAACATGCTTGTTGAGGTTATAGGTAACTCTTCCGCCTATGCCTGGCTCACTCAGTCCGGGATCGAAAGTGATCGAAGTGAACTCGGCGGCCACCTCGAACCTGGGAATGTCTCTGGACTGCCCGCGAGCGCGGGCAGGGCCGGCTAAGAAAGAAGCCGTGATAATCGCGATAGCGATCGGGAATTTTCTGATCATACTAATCTCCATGCTATTTGTTTCTGTTCATGCCCTGGCGTGGTCCGCCGTGCGATGGTGAACGTTACAGAACCGCGAGCCGTTGCGAGCGGGATAAAGACTCAAGTTCAGAAAGTTAGTTATCTTTAATAGACTTCGCGCAAGTTGAATCCTTATCGTGCTCGCTACGGCTCGCGGTTCTGTACCGATCCCTCAGTCGTGCGTTTCACGGACTCATTTGTAAATCTCGATTCCGCCTTTTTGGGCAAGCAGAGCGCACACTTCTCCCGCCTCCCCAGGTTTCAGATACCGAAGAGTCTCTCTGCAATTAATTGTCGGAGACTTTTAACTGGGCCCGCGAATGTGGCACTGACCAGGACCTCACGGATCCCTGGGCCATAAATTCTCAATTCGGTCGGCGCCGCCCACCATTACCCGAGGGCGCTTTATCACGGGATTGCTCTGGGTCGTCTGGGTGGTAGTGCCGATCTGAAGAGTGGTCCTGGGACGAATGCCTGGACCGTTGGTTTGATTCAGATTTACCGCGTCGTCTACTTTTTGCCAGACGCTTTTCTTCTGTGACAGGGCCGGATCGGATCCAAAGATGGGCGCGTACTTCGGATCATGCAGGACCCAAAGATTCCACGTGCCGCCGCCCGGGAGAATCGGTGAGCTCGAGAGCCACTCGTAACGGTTGCCATCCACCGTGAATTCGATCCGATTGTCGTCGATGATGCCGACCTTTTGAAACTCGTAACCTGCGCGCGGCGTCAGCGAGAAGATAAAGCGCCCTCGATCCTGAACATAGAACCACAACAACGCTCCGGCGAAACCATTAGCCGACTTGCCGGCCGCGATCGCATTCCCATCGATCAGCAACCGGTAATCTTTCATCGCCAACTCGACTGCGTCGAGTGTGAAATCGCGCGGCATCATTCGCGGGCCCTGATCCCGGAGGCTCGCACGATCGAAGGCTACCTTCACGACATCTACGATTTTAATGCCAGTGCTCTGGTTAACCAGCAGGTCGAGGGAAAAGGCGTCCCCGTCGTCGAGCATCTGAGTCGTAACGGACGTGGGAAAGGTTGCGGCCATCTCGGCCCGGATGGATGCTCCTCCCGCAGTCTTTTCCGCGCGCAGCTTGCTTTCAAATTGGCGATCGAGTGGCCGTACTTCAATCTTGAATTGTTTTGTCGTGGGATTCGCCACCACCAGCAGATCGTATCCGAAGATAAAACCTTCGGCATTGTCTTCCAGTATCCGGTGAATTATGTGCTTCCCATCCATGACTGCCTGCGAGCTAAGCACCGCAGACCCTCGCTGCAACTCAGTGGCTGCCTTCTTCGCGTCGGTCCAGGAGGTTTCGCTCTTGAAGGCCACGAAGCCTCCTTCGTTCAGAGGCACAATCAACTGGCGCTTCGCGGTTTCTTGCCCTGACGCCATGCCGCCCCCGAACAGGACGCAAACCGCCAGGGTCAAACCCTTCCCTGTCATCGCTGGTAACTCCCTTTAATGATCGTTAGCTTGACCTCATTTGTGGGCGTGAAACCGGCAAGACTGATCGGTTCTTCTCCGGCTGGCTCTTTGTACTGTCTGGGCATGGAATTCGTGCTTGAGCTCACCAATTGGCCGCGAACTTTTTCGCTATAGATAAATCGAGACACAACTCTGTCCCTAATCTTTTCCCGGGTTACCGGTATTTCAACCGTCCTGGTCACGATGATTGGCGTGAGAGCGTTTACAGGCCGACGGGAATTCAGGGCGAAGACAAGTGAAACGCCCAGGAAAATCAACAGCGCCGCGGCTACAGGAATGGGAACGCGCACCGAACTCGACAACAGGTTTCCCCGCAACGATCTCAAGCTGATTCGCGATTCCGCAGCGGCTGACCGCACTCCCACGTTCGATCCTGTCTCGAGATGTTGTCGCAAACGGGCGTGGTAACCAGGCCAGAAGCCTTCCGCCGGCAAGACCGATTCTTTTGTCTGGTCGACCATGCGCTGCAAAGTCCGCAGAGCAGTATATTCTTCACGGCAGGCGGCGCACGCTTCGAGTTCGACGGACAATGGTTGGGTCTGATCGGGCGGGTTCAACGCCAGCGCGATCAAGCTGTCTCGGTTTGCTTTGCAGTTGTGCATTTTCCTTAAGCTCCTGTCTTTATGTCCAAGTGCAGCGCCCGAAGCGTAGTTGTTGATTGGACCTCAACATTCAGGTGGTCTCGCAGTTTGATCACCGCGCGTGAAACTGATTTTTTTGCCGTCCCTGTCGAACAGCCAACCGCCTTCGCTATTTCCTGGTAAGACATTCCTTCATGATGCTTGAGCAGAAAGATCAATCTCTGTTGCGCGGTTAGTTCGGAGAGCGCCTGCATCACCTTCCCTATCATGATTTGATTGAGTAGAGCGTTTTCGGCGTCTCCCTCCGGAGACCGATGGTGACTGGTTTCAAACGCGTCTACATCGAGCAACTGGATGCCGGTAGCTTGGCCGCGCCAGCGAAATGAACGCGCGCGCTGGTGGTTGAGGAAGCAGTTAATCGTGATCTTGCGCAGCCAGGTATAAAAGCCGGATTCACCTCTGAACGTGTTCAGTGCCTGATAGCTCTTCAGCCACACCTCTTGTGAGAGATCCTCTGCATCCTGGTGGTTGTTGTGGCAATAATGCAGCGCCAGTGAATAGATTCGGCGTTCGAATCGTTGGGCCAGCAGACAGAATGCGTCCATATCACCCGATTGCGCGCGCCTAATCAAGTCATCTTCGCTGGTCATCAGCGGTGCTAGATGTAGGAGTTTCATGGCGGACATTCAACGCAATAGACACGCGGCGCAGGATTTGGTTGGCCTGGCGCAAGATATCGGTCGCGTTTCGATGTCCATTGAATCTTGCGGCTTTGCCGCCTGATGTGCGGAAAGGCTCGGCCTTTCCGATCGGATCAATAAACATAAGGAGGCTCTGCCTCTGAACAAACCGAGGCGGAGCCTCGCACAATTAATAACGGAGCGACGGTAAGGCGAAGCCTTACCGCACATCAAGCGGCAGAGCCGCAGCGCGATTCACTCAGGCGCAATCACAGCAGCGGTCCGTCGCGGCCCATCAACTCTCGGCGCACGATCTTGACTGGCGGGCTGCCGGCTTTGATAAAGCGATCGTGAAAATCCTGGAGCGAGAAACTGTTCCCCATCTTTCGCTGATAATCCGCGCGCAGCTTTAGAATTTCCAACTTGCCGAGCGTGTACATCAGATAAGTAGGATCGCCCGTGCCGCGCTTAGTTTCCATCTCGCCCACGACCGGTTGTTGCCGTCCTTCTTTGACAAAGAATTCCTGGGCCTGCGCCATGGTCATTCCCTGCGTGTGCATTTTGATGCCTACGATGTAGCGGCAATCGCGTAACAGCGCATCCACCAATTGCGCCAGGCGATATTTCGGATCGTGATTGGTGAAGCCTTCGTCGAGGATCATTTCTTCACTGTAATGCGCCCAGCCTTCCGCATTCGATCCCGCGCCCGTCAGCTTCCGCACTTTCGAAAGATCAGGATTGTTCTTGACCCAGAGAAACTGTGTGTAGTGCCCGGGCCAAACTTCATGCACCGAGACATTGCTCAACAGCGGGTAGTTGTAGCCTTGCAGGTATTCCTCCTGCTTATCTTTCGGCCACGAAGGATCCGGCAGCGTGATGTTATAGAAGGCTTCGGTCGCGCTCGCTTCATAA
>DATNNY010000324.1:0-5289 GCA_035601635.1 Pyrinomonadaceae bacterium | reverse complement strand
ATTGCCGCGCGGCTCGGCGATCCTTTGGGCACGGTCAAGACGCGAATGCGTTCGGGAATGATGAAAATGCGGGAATTGTTCGGACAGTCACGCGATTCAGTCTAATGGAACATCAGGAATATAAGGAGCTGTTGGAGTTTCACGCGCTCGACGCACTAGAGGCGTCTGAAGCGCGTGGGCTCGAAGAACATCTCAAGACCTGTGCTGACTGCCGCTCTGAATTGATCCGCCTGGGTGATGCAGCCGCCTTATTAGCGCACGCCGCCTCGCCGGCAGAGCCTCGCCCTGAAATGCGCAATCAACTCCTGGCCAGTGTTCGGGCGGAACGAACGCAGGCGCGGCCGGCTGCGGTCACCTCGCCCCAGGTTGTTCCGTTGAAGCCGCGAGCTGGGCGAAACATCCGGCCGATTGGGCTGAGGCTGGCAGCGGGCGTAGCTGTCGTCGCACTGCTGGTCAGCCTAATCGTATTCTGGCGACGTGATGTGAAAATGCGGCAGGAAATCGCACAGCTCTCGCGGCAGGTCAACACGCAGCAACACGAGCTGGTGCGGGATCGCGATGTGCTGGGGCGACAACGCGAAGCCCTGACGCTGCTCAACATGCCCTCCGCAAAGAAAATGGAGTTGGCCGGCACGCAAACGGCGCAGGGCGCCCACGGTTCTTTCGTCTACGATCAGAAGACTGGCCGGGCATTACTGATGGCGGATGGACTGCCGGCAACTCCCGCCGACAAGGCATATGAGCTGTGGTTTATTCCCAAAGGTCACTCGCCAATGGCCGGAAGAATATTTACGGTTGACGCTTCGGGTCATGCGATGCTTCCGGAACAAATGCCGTCTGAGGCAATGGCAAACTCAGTCATAGCAATTACCCTCGAACCGAAAAAAGGATCGGCCGTTCCCACCGGTGCGATTTATCTCAGCAGTCCCAGTTCCTAGCTTTAAATCCAATGGTTCCTTTCAAGGTATCGCGCAGCTCTTAGTATTCGCCGCGTAGCGGCGGCTTGAATTTAGCCCGGCCCTTTCAAGGCCGGGATCAGCGCCAACACTACCTACTTCGTCGCGTCAGCGACGGCTGAAACTCTCACCCAATCGTCGCTGACGCGACGCGACCCTTCTTGCCTTTGCAATCCCGCTTTCATTTCCCGAGAAATGAAATGTTTCTAGAATCGAGGCTGAACCCTTCACGGGCCGCGTTCTATGGACAATCAATCTCTATCGATCGCAAAATCCGATATTGTCGCACCTCCGTATATCACTCAGAAGTTCACAATTTCAAAGCAACAAAAGGAGAGGAAGAATGAAAACGTTTCTCGCAATTTTGATCGCAGCGGCGGCTCTTACGATCGGGAGTTCCGCGGCTTTCGCGCAGATGATGAGAGAGAACCCAATGGTCGGTGGTGCGGCGATGTACCCGACTAAGACGATCGTCTCCAACGCTATGAATTCAACCGACCATACGACCCTGGTCGCGGCTGTTAAGGCCGCCGGTCTGGTCGACACGCTCAATAGCAAAGGTCCGTTCACGGTCTTTGCGCCAACCAACGACGCGTTCGCGCAATTGCCGGCCGGAACCGTTGACACTCTGCTCAAGCCGGAAAACAAGGCCATGCTGACTAAAGTCCTGACTTATCATGTGGTCTCTGGAAAGTATGACTCGAAGACTCTGGCAAGGCTGATCAAGAAGGGCCATGGAAAAGCCCGACTAAAGACGGTCAGCGGTGGCACTCTTACCGCTATGATGGATGGCAGCAACATCGTGCTGCGCGACGAGAAGGGCGGTAATTCGACCGTCACGGTCGGCAATGTGTATCAGTCGAACGGCGTCATCCACGTGGTTAATGCAGTACTAATGCCCAACTAGACGGTTCGAATCGGACGAGAACTATCAAGGCGGCTGGGCTGAAGCAGTGCCAGCCGCTTTGTTCTTCTGCAAGCAACTAACAACTAAGAGAGGTGACGATGATGATGAAGAGATTTACAATTGCTTTCGGTCTGCTGACTTTTGTCGCCATAGCCGCGGCGCAGCAACCAATCAAGGCTACGAAGTCCGGCTCAATTTCGGCTTTAACGACTCAGGACAAAAAGTCTCTCTACGATCGCCTGGGTGGATACAACGCCGTTGCAGCCGTGGTCGATGACTTCATCGGTCGTCTGGTGGCCGACAAACGCTTCACAAAATTCTTTGTCGGTCACAGCGAAGACTCGCTAAAGAAGATTCGCCAGCACATCGTCGATCAATTTTGCGCGGCGGCGGGCGGCCCTTGTCTTTACACTGGGCGCGACATGAAAACTTCGCACAAGGGTTTGGGAATCACGGGGGACGATTGGGACGCAGCGGCCAAGCACCTGGTCGAATCGCTCGACAAGTTCAACGTGCCGAAAGCAGAGAAGGACGATCTTCTGGCGTTTGTTGCCACCCTTAGAAAGGATATTGTCGAGAAGTGATTTTGCGAGGCAGGTCGCTGGATTCCTTTTGTAAATGAAGGACAAAGGGCGGATTTGAACGCGCCCACTTATCTTAAAACCGGCTACCCTTGCCAAGCGTATACGCCCCGGTCAGAAACGGATTCGTCCGGCGCTCGTGTCCAATGGTCGTGGTTGGTCCGTGGCCTGAATAGACTTCCACTTCATCACCGAGCGGCAAAATTTTGTTGAAGAGTGAATCCATCAATTGCTCTGTCGACCCGCCTGGTAAATCCGTTCGGCCAATAGAACCCGCAAACAGACAATCACCAACAAAGACTTTTTTTTCGCTCGGCTCAAACAGCACAACATGTCCCGGCGTGTGACCCGGGCAATGAATAATCTTGAAACTTAACTCGCCGACCTGGTACGTCTGTCCGTCGCTCCAATACTCGTCGGCCTGCGGAGGCTGCGCATAATCAAACCCGTAAGCCGTCCATTGCGAGGGCGGAATGCCCAGCCATCCCGGCTGGTTCGGCAGTTCGAGATACAAAGGTTCATCAGCGGAATGAATGATGATCTTTGCTTCCGGTTTCAGTTGTTTGAGCGTGGCCACACCACCGACATGATCCATGTGCGCATGCGTGCAGGCGATCGCCTGCAGTTCAAAGCCATGTTTGTCGATTGCGCTAACGATCTCCGCTGAGGCCTCGCCTGGATCGATACAGATGGCGCGCTTTGTCTTCGCACAGCCGACGATGCGCGTGTGTTGTTGGAAAGCAGTGAGGGTGATTTCTTCGATAATCATGTTGTGGCCAGTTTGATCTCACGGGTCTCTTTTCCTTCGCCTTCGGTGTGATTTCGTGGATCGAGTCCTGGCCTTGCGGATGAATCCACTAACTCACACCAAGAATCACGAAACCCCAGGCCGTTTCCTTTACTGAAGCCAGCCGGTAGACAATCAGTTTCTCGCATCCAAGAGAGTATAATTCCTCAGAGAAATTTCTGCATTAGACGATTATGCCACTGAGCGCTACAGCAACCTCGCTCGCCGAAGTCCTGGACGAGATGACCGTCGAAGGCGCGCCTGAATTGACCGAGCACCGCGGCGACGACGCGTTGCGCTGTTTCGCCTGCGGTCATCGTTGTCTGATCAAGGAAGGCAAGCGCGGCATCTGCAAAGTACGTTTCAATGAAGGCGGCCAGCTGCGCGTGCCGGTGAACTATGTGGCGGCGCTCCAATGCGACCCGACTGAGAAGAAGCCTTTCTTTCACGCGCTGCCGGGATCAGACACGCTGACGTTTGGCATGCTCGGTTGTGATCTGCATTGTGCTTACTGCCAGAACTGGCTCACTTCCCAGGCGCTGCGCGACGACGCTGCAGTGTCCACGCCACAGATGGTCACACCCGAGAGACTAATTGCTATGGCCCGGGCGTACGGCGCATCGATGGTCGGATCGAGTTACAACGAACCTTTGATTACGGCTGAGTGGGCGGTCGAAGTTTTCAAGCAGGCAAAGGTCGCGGGCTTTCGTACGGCCTTTATCTCGAACGGAAATGCGACGCCACAGGTGCTCGACTATCTAAAACCCTGGACTGACTGCTACAAGATCGATCTGAAATCGATGAGTGATCGTAATTATCGCCAACTCGGCGGTGTAGTGGACAACATTCTGGACACCGTCAGGATGGTTCATGAGCGTGGTTTCTGGGAGGAGATAGTCACACTGGTGATTCCCGGTTTCAACGATTCCGAAGATGAGTTGAAACGTGCGGCCGACTTTATCGCTTCCGTTTCACCGGATATTCCCTGGCATGTGACAGCCTTTCATCAGGACTACCGGATGACTGACAATGCGAACACGACCGCCACCCAGTTGGTCCGGGCCTGCGAGATCGGACGGGAAGCCGGGTTGCACTATGTCTACGCAGGAAATTTGCCGGGCAGAGTAGGGCGCTGGGAAAATACATTCTGTCCGTCGTGCGACGAACTGTTGGTAGAGCGTTACGGATACCTGATCAAGAAAATGAAAGTCACACCAGCGGGAAGATGCCCTTCATGTAGCGAGAGAATTCCCGGCATCTGGTCCTGAACGGAGCGCGGACATCCTTGTCCGCCAGCGTGCCCCAGCACGCTCAGCCTGAGTTAATCACACGTCATAGATCATGTTCGCGCTTTGCGCTCAGGCGGACAGGGATGTCCGCGCTCCGATAACTGAACGAGTCTTAAGCCTTTTTTGTTAAGGCGTCTTTGTCTTCGTCGGAGCGGGCATCGGCTTAATTGGCTGCATCGTCGCCGGGGCTGGCGCCTTCGCGGGCGGCGGGGCCTTCACTGACGGTGTGGTTTTCGGGGAAGGCATCGCCTTCGGCGAAGGCATGGCCTTCATGGCCGGTGATGCTCCCGGAGATGGCGACGCTTTCGGCGTTGGCCCAGCGGCCGCTCCGTTCTGAACTCTTGTGGAGCAACCGGCGACTTGCTGCCACTGTCCGTTCCGCCGGGCATAGGTATCAATCCAACGATACTCCCCGCTGATGTCCTGGACCTTACCATTGGGCATTTTGTACTTTCCGCCCTTAACGACATTGTGGCCGCTGACGACCGCTGAATCGCTGTCGAGTACGTTCACCTTGAGATCCAGGACTTCCCAGGAATCCGCACTCAAGGAACCGGACTCCATGTCCTTAACATCCTGCGCTTTATCACCGAGTGAACCGTCAGGATAAACGAAGACCGCGTCATCAGCTTCGATTCGGCGAACCGTAGCCGCATCGTGCTCTTTAATGATGCGCGGCCAGTCATTCTCGATCTTTGTCAGTTCAGCCTCGATCGCCGCCTTGTCGGGCGTCGGCTCAGGCGTGGCCATGCTGACGGTGTTGGTATTT
>DATNNY010000323.1:0-2101 GCA_035601635.1 Pyrinomonadaceae bacterium | reverse complement strand
GGGTGTCGTCATGTTTGGCACACTAAGGTTCTCAGTGCTTTGGCGGTCACTTCACGATGATTTTTCCGACCATATGCGGATGCAGGCTACAGAAGTAATCGAAGGTGCCAGCGCTGGCGAATGTATAGGAAAACGAATCGTCGGTATCGAGCGCCTTCGACCGGAACGTCTTGTCCTTACTGACTACTAAATGCGGGATATCGTCATGGTTGACCCACTTTACCGTCGTCCCCACGGCAACCGTTAATTCCGAGGGCGTGAAGGTGAAATTGTGGATGGTGACCACGTTCGTGGCATCCAGCGCGGCTACCGAAGCCACTGCCAACATTGCCCCAATGATTGGACCAATAAACATTGGAACGATGACGGAGCGGCTGATGGCAAACCGGGCCGTCGCGGCGCAGAAGTGGGTGATCAGAATTCGCATGTCGGACCCTTACATCGATCGGCTGGCGTCTTGTCGATGATCGCGAACGGCTTGATACCCACTTCCCGGCGGCCTGATCCCTGTCCACAATCGTCAAAGCTTTTTTTGGACATGTCACATCTCCCTGCGGGAACCAGGCGGCTCCAACTGGCGCTGAATTGCGCCGTTACACAGGAGACTCGGTCTTCTCGGGCTCTATTCCCAAAAATACAATTTCTCATCGCATCGCTCGTGTGATGCCACACGTTCATTTCCGCTTAAGAACAAAAATGTGATCGATGAATTGTAGTCGCGTGAATGTTAGATCGTCAGCACCGATGCCTATCCCAGCAAACGAAGTTCGCCGGAATAAACTGATCGTCTGTCCAGTCTCCTGAGTGAAGTGGAATAGCAACGATCGAACCCTATGGCTCGGCAATCCGCCGGCTCGCCGGAAGCTAAGCCCGCAACCTACTGGTTGCGAACGGACCTACGTCAACGCAGCCCGGGTGGGGCGTTTTTCCGAAACGCCGTGCAAATCCGGGTCTGCGCGCAGGAAATCGATTCAGTCTTTCAATCGAGGAAGGAAGCCGATCATGTTGAATAGAATAGATACCTCAACAGTCACCCATTCTCACCTGAATGCGTTTGCTCAAGTCATGGAGAGAATTGGTCTTGCGATTATGGGCGCACTATGCGGACTTTTCGTTGCCGCGCTTGTGGCTAGAGCAAATATCGAAGCGATCAATTCTATTGGAGTTCTCTTATCGGCGGTCCTCTACGGCTCTGTCGGCTTCTATTTTGGAACCAACATTCCTTCACTGCCTGCCGGAGCCTCCGGCCGCTCCCTACCACACGGCTCATCGTTTCCGAAGGTGTCTCCTATTGCGCTGGCGAGCGGCGCCGGCACATTCCTCGCCGCCTTTGCGGCACTCGTGTCGGTGTATATGATCATATTCGACGAGGCTCCGCCCGTCATTTGGAATGTCGGGATCGGTTTCTGGTGGTTAGTCGGCGTGCTGCTGCAGCTCGCCGCTGGCGGCGCCGCGCGCCTTGGACAATTCACAGGCGCCACTAGCGACGCGAAGGCACCGCGACGTACGCATAACAGGGCGGTCAATCTGGATTGAGAGGCTGCAACTCTTTCTGCCGACTACTTCCAGCACGACCGAGCAGGTTCTGGCGTACTTGGAGCGTCATCACTGGTTTTTTTGGGGTTCTCGTGATCCGGCCATACATTTCATCTTCACGACAAAAACCTTGCCAGATTTGACGCGCTTGACAGACGGCTTGATGGAATCAGGAAGCGTTTTGCTTGTTACAACTGACTGGCAGCGGCGGCTGGTCGCCCGCCGCAGACCAAGCCGGCAAGCGGACTCAGTTGCCATCCAGAAATGTATATTTCTTGGGGCAATAATATATTCGTGCGCAAGCTGACATTCGTCCAGTCACGACGCTCATAGAACAACCAACCGCAGGCGCGCATGACCGGTGCCGGATAATATCGACGGCAGTAAGTTGCGCAAAGACATCGACAGCTTGAACGCGACTTCACGATCTCGCGTGCTCGGGAATATCATAAAACAGATTCGAGTCCTTCTGTCAGGGCCCGCGCATGGTGTGCACTGGGCCAACAACGTGGAGGGATTCGGCAATGACTAACTTCAAGCTTCTTAGCTTGGCGGCGATTCTGTC
>DATNNY010000322.1:0-11779 GCA_035601635.1 Pyrinomonadaceae bacterium | reverse complement strand
GGAGGATGTTTTGTGTGGCACAGACTTCAGTCTGTGATCGTTTTGATCAAAGGCATACAAATCACAGACTGAAGTCTGTGCCACTTATGCTACCCTCGTGAGGATGTCCGAACGACTGCACCAACGCGATCTGGTTCGCGAATTTCTCTCTTACATTCAGGTCGAGAAGGGCCTCTCGACTAACACGCTGCAAAGCTACGCCCGTGATATTAGCAGGCTGCAAGCCTGGTCGTTGAAAAACCATAAGCAGATCGAAAAGCTCGAGCGCACGGATCTGCGCGAATGGATCGCGAGCATGTCACGGGAAGGCCAGGCGCCGGCATCCGTGACGCGGGCGGTCAGCGCCGCGCGCGGCTTCTTTCGCTTTTTGATGCTGGACGGACACATCAAACGGCATCCGGCCGAAGACATCCACACGCCGCAACAAAATTCTCGCTTGCCACAGTTTCTCACAGAGGAAGAGATGGAGCAGCTTCTCTCAGCGCCCGATGTGAAGACCGATATCGGTGTGCGCGATCGAGCGATGCTGGAAATCTTGTACGCGGCGGGCCTGCGAGTTTCAGAAATGTGCTCGTTGAAGACGAGCGACATCGATATAGACTCGGCCCTCTTAACTTGTCATGGTAAGGGAAGCAAACAGCGCCGCATTCCGATCGGTAAGAGCGCGGTGCGCTGGCTCCAGCGTTACCTGGGAATCCGCAGCCGACTGGGTACCGAAGGCATGGCCGAGTTGTTCCTGCATCGTGGCCGGCAAATGACGCGGCAAACTGCCTGGACGATCATTAAGACGTACGCTGCTCAAGCGGGCGTGCCGGACATCTCTCCGCACACTTTGCGTCACAGCTTTGGCACGCACTTGATGCAGCACGGCGCTGATTCGCGTTCGGTGCAGGCGCTTTTGGGCCACGCCGACATTTCCACGACCGAAATCTACACTCACATCACCGACCTGCACATGCGCAAGGCCTACGATCGATTTCATCCGCGGGCGCGCGGTGCGGGCAAGGATAAGTAAGAAAGGATTAACCACAAAGACACGAAGACACAAAGCAAAGCCACAGCGGAGCAGTCGCAGCCTCTCCTTTATGCGGTTTTGTGTGCTTTGTGTCTTTGTGACTTCGTGGTTAATCTCTCTTAACAATGAACCCAGTCTCAACCGTCGAAGTCACCCGCACCTATCTCGAAATGCGCGACCCAGCAGAGTTGCAGCCCGCGCGCTGTGACGATCCGGGCATTCGAGTTGAGCAGATGCATGACTGCCCGGCTTCATTCTTCCGTTACCTCTACGTTGAAGTAGGCCGGAACTATCAGTGGATCGATCGGCTGCCGTGGACCGATGCCGACATCTTGTCTCATCTAAGCCAGGCCGAGATTTCCTTGTGGCTAATGACTGACGATGCTGCGACGGTAGGTTACTTCGAATTACGTCGTTGCGAAGATGGTTCGGTCGAGGTCGCGTACTTTGGATTGCTGCCGCAATTCATCGGACGCGGATTGGGCAAGCACCTGCTGACTTGCGCGGTTGAGCAAGCCTGGTCGGACGGCGCGAATCGCGTCTGGTTGCACACCTGCACGCTCGATGATAAGGCCGCGCTGCCGAATTATTTGAAGCGAGGCTTTCAGCCTTATAAGAGTGAAAACTATTCGATTGAGTTATGAGCCAGGAGCACCAGTGCCAGCAGTTTTAGACGCTGAAAGCGTCGATGGAGAAGTACAGTAGCGCGGAGAAACCAGCTGCGGCCACACCGTAAATTCTTTTTTTGACTCCGCTAGGAGTCAGATGTTTATAGATCCGAGGATGATAAAAATCCTGGCTCCGTCAGGAGCGGAATATGGCGCAAGGGACTCTCATTAAGAGAGAATTGTACGCGTCTATAAACATTTGGTCCCCAAGGAACTAACATGCAAACAATCTTGAGGGCATCTTTTATCGAAATGAGAATCAACTTCCGAAACCTTCTGACTCTGAAATTAATCCTGGCTCTGTCCCTCACGGCAATCGCGGAGGGACAGCCTCGCGCGAAATCACAACCTCAATTCTTCGACATCATCATCAGGGGCGGCACCGTCTTTGACGGAACCGGCCGCCCGCCTGTAAGAACAGACGTCGGAATCAAAGGCGATCGCATCGCCGCTATCGGCAATTTAAGTCGGGCGACCGCGCCGGCGATTGTTGATGCGACAGGCTTGGCCGTCGCGCCGGGCTTCATCAACATGCTCTCACACTCTGAATCGTCTTTGATTGTAGACCCTCGTTCGCTCAGCGAACTCAAGCAAGGTGTCACCACGCAGATACTCGGCGAGCTTTCGATGGGGCCGCTCAACGATCAAATGAAGCGGCGTCTGCGCGAATCGCAGGGCGACGTTAAGTACGAAATCGAGTGGACGACGCTCGCCGAATATCTCAACTATCTGGAAAAACGTGGCGTTTCGCAAAACGTCGCATCATTCATCGGCGCGCCAACCATCCGCGAATACGTCATTGGTCTCGAAAACAAACCGCCGACTCCGGCTCAGCTCGACGAAATGCGCGAACTGGTGCGGCGCGAAATGGAAGCCGGCGCCCTCGGCATCACGACTGCGTTAATCTATCCGCCGGCTTTCTTTGCCAGGACTGAAGAGCTAATCGAATTGTGCAAAGTGGCCGCCAGGTATCAAGGTAAATACACAACCCACATGCGCAGCGAAGGCAACCAGTTGATCGAGGGCGTTTGGGAAACAATGCGCATCGGTCGCGAAGCCGGTCTCCCGGTCGAGATCTATCATCTCAAAGCCTCAGGCGAAGCCAACTGGCCGAAGATGGATCAGGTAATCAGAATGATCGACGACGCGCGTCGCCAGGGCTTGAAAATCAGCGCGAACATGTACACCTATCCGGCGGGCGGAACGGGTCTTGACGCGGCCATGCCGCCATGGGTTTTTGATGGCGGACGCGAGGCTGCTTACAAGCGTCTTCAGGATCCCGCAACACGCAAGAAGATCGCTGACGCGATTCGCACTCCTACAAACGATTGGGAGAATCTCTACCTGTTAGCCGGCTCGCCCGATCGAATTCTGCTGGCCAGTTTCAAAACTGAGAAGCTGAAACCTCTCACGGGCAAGACGCTCGCCGAAGTCGCGAAGATGCGCGGCAAAGATCCTGTTGAGACAATCATGGACCTGGTGCTCGAAGATCGCTCTCGCATCGGCACGATCTATTTCCTGATGAGCGAAGACAATATCAAGAAGCAGATTCGCCAGCCGTGGGTTTCGTTCGGTTCGGACGCAGCTTCGATTGCGCCCGAGGGAATATTTCTCAAGTCTTCCGCACATCCGCGCGCTTACGGCAACTTCGCGCGACTGCTCGGCAAATACGTACGCGAAGAGAAGGTGATCTCGCTCACTGAAGCGGTTAGACGGCTGACAAGCTTGCCCGCGACCAATCTCGGATTGGATCACCGCGGCTTTCTAAAAGAAGGAATGTTTGCCGATGTGGTCGTCTTCGATCCGCAAACGATTGCCGACCACGCCACTTTTCAAAATCCGCATCAGTTGTCAGTCGGCGTTATGCATGTCTTCGTCAACGGTGTTCAGGTGCTTAAAGACGGTGAGCACACCGGCGCAAAACCAGGCAGGGCGCTGTGGGGACCGGGCAAGATCAAATCAAACGCAACTGAACAAGCCAAGCCTTCACCGCCACCCGCCCGTTGGCGTGGACTGATCGGAGAATATGGTCCCGACAATGACATTACTTATGTGCTCGAAAAAGACGGGAAGCTCTGCGCGTTATTCAAGAAGGTTGAACTCGAAATTCTCGAAGAAGTCTCAAGTAACGTTTTCAGGTTTCCTGCGAGCGGAGCGCATGCAGGCACACAACTCGTGTTCGCGCGGGATGCTCAGGGACACGCGACGAAAGCTAAAGTCGGGGATGTAACTTTAAAGCGCCGGCAGGTTGGACCGGAAGACGGCGCGGCACAACTTCACATTACTCCAGTAAGACCAGTGAACGAGTTGCTGAAGGAAGCCATGGCTGCACAGCCGCCAAACGAAACCGGAGATTTTCGCCAGCCTGATCTCGTCGAACTTACCAGACTCGATCCAACCATCAAGCTTGATATTCGCTACGCCACGACCAACAACTTTCTCGGTACTCCTTTCTACTCAGAGCCGCGCGCGTTCATGCAGCGCCCCGCTGCCGAGGCGCTCGTACATGTGAGTCGGGAACTCAAAGCACAAGGCTATGGGCTGTTGGTCCACGACGCATATCGGCCGTGGTATGTGACGAAAGTTTTCTGGGATGCGACGCCGCCGGACAAACACGTTTTCGTTGCCGATCCATCGAAAGGCTCGCGTCACAATCGAGGTTGTGCAGTTGACGTAACGCTTTACGATTTGAAAACAGGCAAACCTGTCGAGATGGTTAGCACTTATGACGAGACCACCGATCGCGCCTATCCGAATTATCCCGGCGGCACTTCACTCCAGCGTTGGCATCGCGAGTTGCTGCGTCGCGCGATGGAATCCGCAGGCTTCACCGTTTACGAAGCCGAATGGTGGCACTTTGATTACAAGGACTGGCAGAAATATCCGATCATGAATGCGCGGTTTGAAACGATCGGAAGCATTTTCCATGAAATCCACACACGAACGTCGAGCAGTCAGGTGTACCAATAATCGTTAGGCACGGCTTTGCAGAGTTTCCGATATCTCGCTCACGATACAATTGGGATCCCTATCAGAAGATAATGTCGAAGCCGCCGCTGAAAAATCGATGGTAAGAAGCGAAGAATTCCCCGAAGCGCGGGTCGGCGGTGTTAGCGCGCACATCGCGCGGATTGAAGTGATTGGTGGCGTTGAATACTCGCAGAGACAGCCGCACACCATACTTCTTTGTCAGTTGAAACTCTTTCGCTATCTCCGCGTCGAGTGAAAGGAAGGTAGGAAACCGCGTCTGGTCCGAGTTGCGGACGCCGACGAAATTCTGTTCCGCGTCACGCACGGAATAGGGGAAGCCTGAACGCACCTCGAAGATCGGCGCTATCGTAATCCGGCGCGGGAGATTGATTGTGCCCCAGGCAAGCAAACGGTTCGGCACGTCGAACGGAAGGTTCGAATATTGGTTTTGCCGGATCACGGGCGCGCCAAAGTCGCCGAAGTAGCTGTTGAAATCATTGAGGTCACCGCGCGCGCGCGATCGCACGTAGGAAATAAAGAATTGGTCCTTATGAGGCAGGCGAAGACGCGCAGTCAATTCGAGCGCGCGGTAGGTGGCCTGGCCGGCTGAGCGCAGCACGATGCCGCTCCGCCCCCTGAAGTCCAGTTCCGGGTTGACGATGTAAATATTATCCGTACGACTACCGGTTACATTGGCGCGCAGATCGAGCCACCGGGTAACAATCTGATCCACCTGAACGTTCCACTTAAGATTTTGGGGGACGAAGCCGGCTTCACCGCCAGCTCGTTTTCTGAAATCCAGAGGTTCTATCGGCAGGGTGTCCACTAAGACGTTCACAAAGTGATTGCTGTCGATTACCGTCACGCCGTCCGCGGCATACGTGGTCACAGTGCGCGAGGGATACCGCCCGAAACTACGAATGTTCAGCGGGACCTTGTCATAGAAGAAACCAATGCCACCTCGCAAGACGGTCCGGTCGTTCTTAAACGGCGACCACGCAACCCCGGCGCGCGGCGCGAGGTTGCTTTCCTTGCCGATTCTTTGATCTTCGAACCGTAGTCCGACGTCAATACTTAGATTTGACCGCAACAGCAGCCGATCCTGCGCGAAACCGACGTATTCGCGGTTCTCGGCCTGGATGGTTCGAACTCCTCTGAAAACGATTCGTTCGGCCAGCGTATCGTCCTGCCGCACAACGTTGACCGGGCGGGCGGAGTAGTTGAGAAGGTTATCGACTTTGTTGAAGTCGAAGCCAACTTTGATCTCATGACCCGCGCCTAAAAAGTGTTTTGTCGGAGAACTGTAGACTTCGAACAACTCCAGCCGGTGTGAATGTCTTGCCTGGGCAACGAAATAATTACCCCGCTCCACGGTCGGAGTCAGTGTTTGCTCGCTCTCACCCTGTCCCCACACGTCGGCGTCAAATCGCTTGAACGAAAAGGCAGATTGCAGGAGACCTTCTCGTATCTGGAAACGGTCGCGCACAGTGACGACAAAATCTTTCTGCTTATAGTTCGGTGTTACGGGTTGCGGTCGAAAAAAGTCCAGGTTGACAAATTGATCGCGCTGAGGGAAATAGCCGAAAGTGACAGTTTGCGTGTGGCGATTGCTCAGAATCAGGTCGAGTTGCGAGAAGGAGCTCTGTGATTCACTCTTCGTTTCGTTAACTGGAAACGGCAGTCCGCGCACGGGCTGCTTGGCAATGGAATATGAAACCGATTGGGACAGGAATAGACGATCTTTGATCAGCGGACCATTGAAGTTCACCCTGGGCGTGTCTTCGGCAACGCCGCGGATGTGTCCGCCCTTAAAGCGCAGATCAGGAAGGAAGTCATTGACCTCGAAATGCCAACGATCTTTGCCCCGACGCGTCTCGACCGCAGCCACGCCACCGGTAAAGGCGCCATATTCTGCGGTGTAAGGATGCTGAAATACCTGCACCGATTCGACCGAATCAATCGGCAAATTCAACCTGAAGTTACCACTGGCGGGGTCAGAAGCGTTGAGACCGTTTATCAACAACGCGCTCTGCTGTTCTGTTGCTCCCTCAATACTGATCTCGCCAGTTGATGAGCGCACAACACCAGGGATTAAGGGCAGCGCCTCATCGACGCGGGCAGCAGCGAGAGGCAGGCGTTGAAGTGATTGGCGTTGCAGCGTACCGGCCGCGGTCGACGCACCCGCCTGGACATTCGTAGCCTCGTCAGGAATGAGCGCGATCGTTACATTCTCGGTTACCGAGGCAATCTTAAGCGAGACTGCAACCTCGGTCGTCTCACCATTTTTGACGACGACGTCATTCCTATTGAAGGTTTCAAATCCCGCACTCTCAACGCGCAGTCTGTAATTGCCTGGCGTGAGAGTGGCTGGAAATTTAGCGACGCCCTGTTCGTCGGTTGACGCAGTGGCGGCAACTTTTGCGTTATTGTTGGCAGGCCACAATGAGCAAACAGCGCCGGCTATGGGGCGTTGCTGCGCGTCGGTGACCGACACCCGCACGCCTAAGCCGTCGTTCTGGGATTGCTGACCCAGGACCGTGCTAAAAGCACAAACCAAAAACACTGCCAGGGTGAAGCAATGTTTCGCCAAAGAATAGGGGGTCTTCGACCTTTGCATCAATACTCTATTTCAAAACTTACTGCGTACGGACGTTGCAAGATTGTGGAAAAACCTTCCAAATTGCAAGTGCCAGGTGGTTCCCGCACGGTTAATAGGATTGTACTGGATAGTGATATAAAACGCAGCGGGCCGACGCGTACCTTCTTTCTTTTCGAGTTTGGGAATGAACCTGGGAAAGTTAAAGCTTCCGTCACTTGCGCGTCAAATGAAATGAACGTGGGAAAGGCGCCCGTTCGAAAGCGTGCGCCGAAGTCCAAACCTTCGCTTACCGCCGGAAGGGGAAACCTCTCGGCTTTGTTCATTATCGCACGAACCTCCGGGAGTAGTCTGCCGATGCCGGATACGGTTAGAATGCGCCTTACATCTCAAGATCTCTCGCGGGCCATCGCCGAATACTCACTCGCCCGGTGTGCGCCAGGGTTTTTAGACGACGCAGAGAGCTCATGAAAGTTTCTGGGTCATGCAACTGAGACTCAATCTTCAGTGGAAAGTCCTGCTGCTCGTGGCAGGCACGATTACGGCAATCCTGCTGGCGTCAACCTATTTGCACGGGCTACTCACAAAATCGCTGAGTGAAGAATATCGTTATAATAACGCTATCAGGCAAGTCGTTACCGTTGGCAAACGGACTCAGACTTACAACTATTTCAATAGCCCGGCCGACCTGCGTCAAGAAATTGAGTTTCTGGTGAACGCGCGGCCGGAGGTCGTTCAGGTCGATGTTTACCAAAATGTGGCAGATGGAGTGAGGCTCGTGGCGACGAACGCTCCGGACGCACCGCGTCTCCCATATCTCAATGAGCAGTCACAGGACAATGAGTTCGGTGAGATGGAACGTCCGTTCCCCGACGTGACGACAATGGAAGTTGAGCGCGACGGCCAACGCGAGTGGGTGATTACGGTGGCGCTTAAGCAGGGTGCAGGCCAGGGCTATGTCACCGCTCTGGTGCAAAAGAACTCACCGAACAATTTTATCAATCGCCTCCAGTTTCAACAGAACATTGTGCTCGCCGGGGGATCGCTGGCATCAGTTGCGCTGTTATACCTTCTGTTTGTGATCTTCTTCCGTCGTCCGGCGCAGGACGTTGCTTCAGCGATGGCCGCGGCCCGCAGCGGAGACTTATTTGCGCGCGTCGCGGTGCGCCGGGATGACGAACTCGGTACCATTGCAAAAGGCTTCAATCGAATGATTGACGAAATCCGTTCGCGTAATGAAGAACGGGAAAGACTGTTATCGCAGGTCAGTGGCTTCAACGACGAGCTGCAACTCGAAGTTGAACGGGCCACCACAGAATTGCGCGCTTCAAACGAAGAGCTCTTCGAAGCGCAGCAGCGTCTGGCCCGATCGGAGCGCCTGGCGGCGGTGGGCCAGATTGCCGCTTCTCTGGCTCATGAAATCGGTACTCCGCTCAATGCGATCTCAGGCCATCTGGCGCTGCTCGCGCGCAAACATCCGCACGATCAGGACACGCGGCGGCGCGTCGAAATCATCAACTCGCAAATCGATTCAGTTGTGAAGAGCATCAGGAGTCTCCTGGCCCGGACCCAACGCCCGCGTCCCGAGCTTCAGCCACTCGATCTGAATGCTTTGATCCGGGAATTGCTGTGGCTGGTCCAGCCCACGCTCGACGCGCATGACATATCGGTTACAGTCAATTTCGATCGCGATTTGCCTTTAATCCCGGGTGATCGTAATAGCCTGCTGCACCTCTTTCTTAATCTGACAAACAACAGCATTGATGCCATGCCAAAGGGGGGCGAGCTGAGGATTACGACCCGATTCGATCGCATTTCCCGCAGCGCAGAACTGCTGTTTTGCGACAGCGGGATAGGCATCGAGCCGTCCGCAGTTGAGCATCTGTTCGAACTAATGTGGACGACGAAAGAGGCGGGAAGTGGCTTCGGGTTGGCCATCGCCCACGAGATTGCAATCGAACATGGTGGAAAAATCGAAATAGTTCCTGAACAACGTGAGGGCGCCGCGTTTCGCCTGTCCCTTCCTATTCCGGTCTCCGTAGCGTCAGCTCTGGAGGTAGTAACTGATGCTGCCTGACCCACCTCGTCTGATGATCGTTGATGACGATCCAGTCACGTGTGAAATGCTGTGCGAGGTCTTCGCCGCAGAAGGTTTTGCTTCGCGCTTTGTGCAGAGCGGCGATGCCGCTGTGTCATTGCTTGCCCACGAGCCCCTGGACGTCGTCGTGAGCGACATTCGCATGAAGACACCCTTTGATGGATTGGCCCTGCTTGATCACGTGCGCCAGCAATATCCGCACCTGCCGGTGGTTCTGATGACCGCGTTTGGATCAGTCGACACAGCTGTCCGCGCGGTAAAGCAGGGTGCCTTCGATTATGTAAGTAAACCTTTCGACATTGACGCGCTGGTGGCGACGGTGCGGCGAGCCCTGCTGGCAAAATCGATCATAGCACCGGAGCGTCCCTTCGATGCCGATGAGCAATATGCGCCGGGCCTGGTCGGACGCACTCCGGCTATGCTGGAGGTGTACAAAATGATTGCGCGGGTCTCCGACTCGCCGGCGTCGGTGCTGATCACTGGAGAATCAGGGACCGGCAAAGAATTGGTGGCGCGGGCGATTCACGTGCATGGAGCAAGACACCAGGCGCCATTCGTTGCTGTTAACTGCGGCGCGCTCACGGAGAGTCTGCTCGAATCGGAACTGTTCGGACACGTTAAAGGATCCTTTACCGGCGCGGTGGCCAACAAATCAGGGATATTTGAACAAGCGCAGGCCGGCACGGTATTGCTTGACGAGGTCAGTGAGATGAGCACGGGGCTGCAGGTAAAGCTGCTGCGAGTTTTACAGGAGCGCGAGTTAGTGCCAGTGGGCGGCAGCGGATCAATCGCCGTGAATGCCCGCGTCATTGCCGCGAGTAGCGTCGATCCAGAGACGTTGATGTCGAGCGAGACTTTTAGGCACGACCTGCTTTACCGCCTTAATGTAATAAACATTCAGCTGCCACCGCTTAGGGAGCGGCGCGAGGACATCCCTCTGCTCGCTGCGCATTTTTTGCGCAAGCATACTCCCAGGAACCAAAGTCCACCGCAGCTCGATGAGACCGCGCTTTCTTATCTCGACCACTACGCATGGCCCGGCAATGTCCGCGAGCTTGAAAACGCTCTCGAGCGCGCAGTCACGCTCAATCAAAGCGGACCAATCACGGCGGTGGATCTGCCACGAAAGATCTTCGAGCCCCAAACCCAGGCAGCGCCCCTTACTCAGAGTGATGAATTCGCACCCCTCTTTGCCGGCTTACCACCTATCGAAGAGATTCAGCGCCGCTATCTACTGCATGTCCTGGCAGCCACGGATGGCAATCGCAAACGGGCGGCAGAGATCCTTGGCATAAATCGCAAGACGCTGTATCGCATGGCGGCTCGCTTTGGGATCGAACTCTAGAGGTTGGTTTCAGAAATTCGTTTAGTTGATAAATAAACGGGCACTAGCCCGACCGTGAGGGAGGGCTCAGCCTGCTAACCCATGAACCCTCCCTTACTGTCGGGCTAACACCCCGCTTAGCCTGGGTCGAGTTTGTCCGCAAGACTTTAGAAGCGGCACGTCTGGGTCGCCAACGGCGAAGCTAAAAAAGCCACACCGCAAACAAAAGGCCTCATCAGAAACGCCACACTCTTTCCTTGCTGGGTCAAGAAGTTGCCGCGTGGTTACCGCGCTCCGTGCCAAAATGAACAATCTGAACTTGGCCAAACTCAAATGCGGTGCGGTATGCGCCTTGCTCCTCATTCGCGCGAATTGGTGTGCGATCCAACAATACCTGATCCAAGTCATCTCATTTTTGATTACTTGCGACGAAAGATCGCGGATGATCGGGGAATAGGAAAGCTTTGAAAAAAACCTTAATGGCCACGAACGCGCTGCGTCAATTGCGGCACCGCTTCAACCGTCCCTTTATGGTGATGTTTGAAACGACCCTGCACTGCAATATGAAATGCGGTTACTGCGCCATCTGGCAGAACCAGCAGCCCGAGGATCGCGCGGTGCGCGATCGGGTCTTTGCGCGCATGGAAGAGGCGGCCGAGTTCGGTGTTTTTGCCTGGAGCTTTTCCGGCGGCGAACCGCTGATGAATCCGCATATGCCCGACTATATTGAGTACGCGGCGCGCAAAGGATTCTACACTTCAATGCCAACAAACGGTTTGGCGCTTAAGAAGTATGCCGAAGCCTGTGTGAAGCTGGACCAGTTAGAAGTATCGATTGATACGCTTGACCGCAAGAAGTTTGCGCAGCGCCGAGGCATTGACGGTCTGCCGGCTATCCTTGAGGCGCTCGACTACATCAAAGGCAACCTTCGGCACAACACGATCCAAATCAACGCGGCCGTCGATCTTGAAAATCTCGACGATCTACCCGCCCTGGCAAAGTACTGCGAAGCGCGCGGCTTTCTCCTGCACACCGAAGCCGTCCACAACGTCGTGCGCACAACCTGGAAAACAGAAGACGTGGAAATGAGAGCAGAGGAACTCGATCG
>DATNNY010000321.1:0-4723 GCA_035601635.1 Pyrinomonadaceae bacterium | reverse complement strand
TAACTGGTGGAGCAGAGGTTGATCGAACCCCTGACCTCCGCATTGCGAATCGGTTTTATGGTCCACTGCGGTCATGCAGTGACATTCGGCAACATAAACTTACAATTCTTCAACAGGTTGCAGCCATTGCAGGAGCAATTTCTTTAGCAGTCTTTTGTCATCGATTTTCATCGATTTGCATGGAGTCGAGTGACGAATCGGTGACATTTTTTAGCCGCGTGGCCTCCGCATTTCCACAGCAGGGACCAAGTCACCTACACTCAGGTCAAGACGTTTTCTCGTCGTTGGTCCGCCGCGTTTCTGACGAGTCCAAGCCAACTCTGGTGACGCTCGATGCTAGAATTCTCTCGCGGAGTAGACAGATGAATTTGAGTGAACGCATCACGATGGATCCAGAGATTTGCCACGGCAAGCCCACTATTCTGGGCCTGCGGTACACGGTCGAAACAATCCTCGAGTTATTCTAAACTCATCAGGACGCTGAGCCGGCAGCCCGCGAAAGGAGGGCGCATCACAAAAAGCAATTTGTTAATACATGTTTCCTACTTATCTATGAAGAGCTTATTGGTATATCTACTCGTAGCGTAGTGCTATCAGCGGATCGACCCTTGTCGCGCGATGTGCCGGGACGAAGCACGAGATGAAAGCAACCACAATCAACAAGGCCGCTACTGCAACAAACGTAATTGGATCTCGCTCCGTAACTCCAAACAGCAATGACGACATAACTCTGGTCAGCGCTAACGCACCGGCGAGTCCGACGATGACGCCAATCAACGCCAGCATCATTCCCTGCCGCACCACCAGCTTCAACACGTCAAATGGTCGTGCGCCGAGCGCCATTCGTACTCCGATCTCCTGTGTTCGCTGTGCAACGGAATAAGACATGACACCGTAGATTCCCGTCGCGGCGAGGATCATCGCGAGCAGGGCAAACAGTCCAAGCAAGGTTGTGCGATAGCGCGCTCCGGCAGCCGACATAGCTACCCACTCCGTCATCGGCCTTATTGCTGCGATTGGCTGGTCCGGATCCAACGCATTCACCTCTTTGCGTACGCCACCGACGAGGCTCAGCGGATCCCCTTGCGTGCGGATAACGAGATTGACAAAAAGGAGCTCTCGGGTCGGCACGTACATCGTGGCGGATGGCTCACCTTGCAATGATTGATAGCGAGTGTCGCCAACGATGCCGATGATCTCATAGGGCTCGTTCCTGATTCCGGACCAGATGATCAGTCGCTTGCCCAGTGCTTCCTCGTTCGGGAAGACGCTGTCGACGAAAGCCTGACTGACGACGATCGCCTTGTCGCTTTGGCGCACTTCCTGCTCAGTAAAGTTCCGTCCGCGCCGCAAAGGGATTCGCATCGCGCTGAAGTAGTTTTTATTCACGCGGCGAAAGTCAACAAAAGCTATATCGGACGTGGCCGGACGGCCTTCGACTCTGTAAGGCATGTCCCTAGCTTCACCACTGAGTGGCAGGTCGGTAATCAAACCGACAGCTTCGACGCCCGGTAAGCCGGCGACACGTGTCTCGAGTTGCTCGAAAAAGTTCGACGCCTTTTCCGGCGTATTGTATTTCTGCCGGGGCAAGTCGACGCGCAGAGTCAAAACGTTGTTCGGATCGAATCCGGGATCGACGTTTTGCAGTGCAACCAAACTCCGGATGAGGAGTCCGGCTGCGATCAACAACATCACAGCGATAGCGCTTTCGAACACGACGAGTAAACTGCGCGTGCGATTCTTCACCGTCGCTTCACTGCCACCTCGTATTCCATCTTTCAAGGCGTCGACGAGATTTTCTTTCATCGTGCGGATGGCGGGCGCCAGCCCAAATAGCAGACCCGTTGCGAGCGAAATGAGAAGAGTGAACGCCAGAACCGTAGCATCGATCTTCACGTTAGCGGTGCGAGGAATATTGTCTTCTCCGAGACTTACGAGCAGTTTGACTCCCGCCACCGCTAGCAAAGCGCCAAGCGCGCCACCGAAAATCGCGAGCAAAAGACTCTCCGTAATCATTTGACGGATGATTCGTAGTCGACTGGCTCCAAGTGCCGTTCGCATCGCAATCTCTTTCTGCCTGGCAGCAGCACGGACCAGCAACAGATTTGCCACGTTGGCGCACGCGATCAGCAACACAAAACCAACAGCGCCGAAAAGAATAAAGAGCATCGTTCGGCTCCCACCCACGAGTATCTCGCGCAAAGGAATGAGACGCAGGCTCCAACCTGTGTTTGAGTCGGGATATTGTTGTTCGAGTTGAGCTGCGATTAGATCGGTGTCGGTCTGCGCCTGGTCCAAGGTGACGCCTTCTTTGAGTCTTCCTATACCTCGCAGGAAACGCGCGTTGCGCATTTTCATCTCAGGATCGGCGTCGAAGTTTATCGGTACCCACAACTGCGCAGGCTGTGGCAGGACCACTTCTGCAGGCATCACGCCGAGAACTTCGTAAGCTTTGCCGTCGAGGTTGATGGTCTTGTTAACGATGTTCGGGTCGCCGCCAAAGCGCGTCTGCCAAAAAGCGTGACTGAGCACGGTTACATGATCCTGACCGGTCTTTTCATTCTCGAGCGAGAAGCCACGACCGAGAGCCGGACGGACGCCAAACGTGTCGAAATAATTTCCCGTTATGATGGATGCGTTGAGACGTTCGGGTTCACCGCTGCCCGTGAGGTTCATGGGAAGCATCATCGAGCCCGACGCGGCAAATTGTTCGAACGTTTTGTTCTGACTGCGATAGTCGAGGAAATCGGTTGGTCCAACGCTTCCCTGGGTGCTGCGGTTGCGGGTGCCATATACCGAGATGAGTCGATCGGGATCCCGATAGGGAAGCGGCTGAAGTATAACGGCATTAACTAGACTGAAGATTGCAGTGTTGGCTCCAATTCCGAGAGCGAGTGCGAGGAGTGCGATCGCCGTAAAGCCCGGGCGCTTCAACAAACTCCGCAAACTGAATCTAAAATCCCGCCAAAGGTCTTCAATGAGTCTCACGCGTCGCATATCTCGACACTCTTCCTTTGGTTGGTCCAAACCGTGCATTGCGCGTAACGCAGCGTAGCGCGCCTCTTCTACCGACATGCCGGCGGCGGTATTCACCTCGATCTGCCGCTCAAGGTGGTAGCGCAGTTCCTCATTGAGCTCGGCTTCGACTTGACCGCGGCGAAACAGTGACCGAAGCCGCAACGGCACAGTGTAAAACCAGTGTTCCAAACGCATGGCTCAAGCCTCTTTTAGCTGCACCACCAGCGAGATGGCCGTCGATAAACGATTCCAGTTGGCAGCCTCCCGCTCTAGCTCTTTCCGGCCAGGACGCGTCAACGTATAAAACTTCGCGCGTCGGTTGTTTTCGCTGGGCTTCCACTCGGCCTTGATCCAGCCCTCTTGTTCAAGCTTGTGCAGAGCTGGGTATAGCGAGCCGTCACTGACCTGCAGTGTGTCGTCAGAGACCTGTTTGAGGCGTTGACCGATCGCCCAGCCGTGAAGCGGCTCCAGGGCTAGCATCTTCAATATCAGAAGGCCCAGGGTTCCCTGGACAAGGTCTGTTGGTTTACTCATAGCTCTCCATCGGTTACCGAGGGAAGTGTACATTGCTCTCCTCTCGGTAAGCAAGGGGTAATAAGAATCCGAAGCTAATCGTTGGCTAGCAGTATCAAGTTATTTTCAGCGTATTTGCTTCCTTTGTGGGAAGCTCGCTCCAGGAATGATATTCAGAGGGACGAAGTCTGAAACGGGCAAAATTCCCTTCGTGTAAATTGTCCAACTCCTTGATTGTCATCCTAACGAAATCATCCAGATGCTCAGCTGGCACGCGTTCGCTTGCCGCCTTCGTTACTTCGTCTACGGTTGGGCTCTTTCTTCCTCGCACAATTTCACCAACTACTTCGATGAGTTCATTCCGAAACCTTAGTCGGAACTTGTCTGGCTCGCCCTGTGATTGACGTATCGCGACGTAGCGTTGGGCCGAACGCTCGTATGCCCAAACAAAGACATCGCGAAGGAGATCGACGCGGTTGAGTTCGTAGACTCCCATTAGTCCTTCGACGTAAGCGCGCTCAGGTACATCAATGAAGGTAGTATCCAATATTGTATGGACCAACTTTGCCGGTGACTTTCACACCGTAATCGATCGGCACAGGCGCGCCATTGTCAGTCAGGCCGATGCGTCGCGTGAAGAAGGCTTGGTTTTCTCCCTGCCGCCCAAAGAGAAAGATTCCTGAGTTCTCCAAAAAGAAATCGCGCTTCTCCGGGAAGAAGACGGAGAAGCGCGAGAGGTTGACGATCTGATCGTCTACTTCCGCTTGACCGAAGTCAGGATTGACTGTGAACTCTGCGGTCAGCGATGGCGTGATACCGAGTTTCGCGACTTCGATACCGGCACGAGCGCACACTCCCGCGTCAAATCCGTTTGTGCCAACCAGCGGAGCACCCTCACGCCAATCTCCCGAGGCGTAAGGCTTGATTTCGCGCAACCGACGCCTTCGAATCTCTTCCACTCCACTGAGCACGCCTGCCTGTGAGACGCGTTCGAGACCAAACGAACGCTGCCAACTAGTCCACAGATCTTTTTCGTCCTTACGACGAATGATGCGCGAAATATTGAGGCCCCACGATTCGATCCCTTCAGTAAAGCGAAGTGTGGTCAATGGTATGGCGATCTCCACCACGTATCCTGTCGCATCGATGTGTCCTTGTGAAAGCCACGATCCATCCCATGACGCATTGATAT
>DATNNY010000320.1:0-6430 GCA_035601635.1 Pyrinomonadaceae bacterium | reverse complement strand
GTCGATAAACTCATGGGCGACTGCATCGACATCATGAAGAAGCGCGGCGCGGTGATCGTCGATCCGGCTGACATTCCCACGCAAGGCAAGTTCGACGAGTCCGAATTGGAAGTACTGCTTTACGAATTCAAAGCCGGCCTGAATTCGTATCTTGCGTCGCTCGGCCCCCGCGCCCCGGTGAAATCCTTGAAAGAGATCATCGACTTCAACGAACAGTATCGCGATCGAGAGATGCCTTACTTTGGTCAGGACCTTTTTATCAAGGCCCAGGCTAAAGGGCCGCTGACCGAGAAAGCTTATCGCGATGCGTTGGCGAAAGATCAGCGCTTGTCACGGAGGGAAGGCATCGACTTTGTAATGGACAAGAACAAACTCGACGCCATGATCGCACCGACGGGCGGCCCTGCCTGGACGACTGATTGGATCAACGGAGATCACTTTACCGGCGGGTATTCGACCGCGTCCGCGTTGGCCGGATATCCGCACATCACTGTGCCGGCAGGTTATGTGTTTGGATTGCCGGTGGGAATTTCCTTCTTTGGTCGGGCCTGGAGCGAACCGACTCTGATTAAGTTCGCCTACTCCTTTGAGCAAGCAACGAAGGCGCGCCGCGCCCCACAGTTCTTGCCGACGACGAAGTTGGGCTGAGATTTGGAGTGCGGTGGCAAGCGAAGCGCGACACCGCTTTGGTTCGTTACGTTGAAATAGTCTCAAGCGTCATCTTGATTCTCAACGAGCCTGCGAAGCAGGCGGCATATTACAGGCGGCATATTAGTAGCCACGGGCGTAAGCCCGTGGATCAGCCACCCCAGTGAATTTATGAGCCCGCGAAGCGGGCGGCAGAAACTGATTTGGAAAGGCTTTGAGTTTTCAGAGGAATGGATTTGGCATAACTTCTTTCAGCTTGGCCGCCTGTTTCGGCTCGATACGTCGATTTAATCGCGACGAGGTCAGTATTGCTTTTTCCCCGGAGGTTGTTCGTCCCTGCCTCCACTACCTTCGTCGTTATGACTAAGTCACTGAGATGCGCGGTCCATAACGCGCCGAGCTTACCCCGGCGTTCTGCCTCGGCCCCATCGATTTTGTTCGCTAGTAAATCGCTCTCGATCGACTCCCAAAGCCAATTGTCAAATTCTTCTAATCGACCATGATTCACGAACTCTGGCGCACAATGAAGCATCCGTAGCATACATGTTAGGCTGTTACACTTGTGCCAATGCTCAGCGAAGCAGTAGCGCTGTTGAAAACGATATTGGTTGAGCCGTATTTGCTGTTGACTATTCGCGTTCATGGGGCAACTTTAGCAGCGTTTGGGTCGTCACGTAAATCTTTTCGATGAAAATGTCCAATCTTCTGTCGCCCGCTTCGCGGGCTCGGTTGTTCTAAATGATGCTCAACCCCGGGCTTACGCCCGGGGCTACACTCTGCCGCCGCTCCGCGGCTCGTTGAATGGTTCATCGCGACCGTGCCGTGATTGCTAATGTAGGTTCCCACCTTTTCACGGAAGAGGTATCCTCCAGACTCTCCAACAACTCTGACGCTGCGCACTTCAAAGTTGGGTGCACGAGGTGCGGCGCAATCTCCACCAAAGGCTCCAGCACAAACCGGCGCGCGTGCATTCGCGGATGCGGCAGCATCAGAAATTCAGTCTTGCTTTCCACTTCGCCATACAGCAATAGATCAAGATCGATTGTGCGTGGCCCGCCCTTGACCTCGCGAGTGCGGCCAAGCAGCCATTCGATTCGCAGCAGTCGTGCCATCACCTGCTGAGGTTCGGGCAGAGGGCTATCCGCTTCCGCAACCATATTCAGGAAAGGTGTCTGGTCGACTTCTCCAACCGGCTCAGTTTCATAAATTGATGACAGACGAGTCACGCAAATCGAGGCTTCCATCATTCCGCGGACGGCCAACAGGAGATTCCCGCCGCGGTCACCCAGATTCGAGCCGAGACTAATGTAAGCTTTGACGTGGTTACGATGTGTGAACATGCGATCAACTTTGTGGCGCAACTTTGTGGAGCGCGGACATCTTGTCCGCCGGCGGGCGCAGCCCGCTCAGACTGGGGCAGGAATATCCATCAAAGGCTACGCGCTCAGGCGGACAAGATGTCCGCGCTCCATCGGCGCTCCATCCGCGCCTATGCTACACTGAGAATCGTAAAGCGTTAAGTTCCCCTCAGCTCTTTTGAATTCCAGCGATGCGAACTGCCAGGCCTTCGCATCCGGGCGGGCTGGCCGGCCCCGTCATTACACAAATGGCTCGCAAACGATTTCGCAGCACTCAAAGGCACGAGCCGGTCACCGAACGCTCTTTCCAGGAGTACCTTTACTCGACCGCCGCGCCGCAGACCTCCCGCACTGAGCTGATGCGCCTGGTGCGGGGCGGTGAAGATACCTTCCTTGAACTCAAAGTAAAGCTTTCCAATCCCGAGAAGATTGCCCAGGAGATCGTCGCGCTGGCCAACACCGGTGGCGGCGTGATCGTGTTCGGTGTTAACGATCAGTTGCGCGTCGAAGGGATCGAAGACGGCGAGAATGTGCAGGATGAACTAGTGCGCATCTGCCGTGAAGAGGTGGTGCCGTCGATCGTTCCCTTCATTGATCGCATTGCTTTCGACAACGGGCGGCGCATCATGGCGCTTGAGGTAAACGGCAAGCGCCGCCCCTATCGGACGCGCGACGGGCGCTTCTTCATTCGGATTGGCGCCGAGAAACGCGAAGCGTCACCGGAAGAATTATCAACACTGCTGGATGATTCCCGACCGCTGCTCTACGAAAGCATTCCGGCGCTCCGAGCCACGCTCGCCGACATAGACGAGGCGCATCTGTGGAGTTTCATGCGCGGCTTCGAAGGCGGCGCGTTTGATGAAACCCGCGTCAGGGATTATCCAACCGCAGAGATTTTGGAACGACACCTGATGCTGGCTACTAACAGCCGCGACGAGATTGTGCCGACGGTGGCGAGCCTTCTGTTATTTGGCCGCGACGAACGGGTAGCGGAATTGCTGCCTCGGGCTGCACTGATCGCGACCAGATTTGGTGGCGACAACTCTCAGGCGCCGGTCGTCGAGCGGGTCGAATTGCGCGGTAACCTGGCGACCATTTATGAATCAGCTCTACGGTTCACAGCCCGTTATGTCGATTTATTGGAAACGCGCCCGGCGCGAATTAGTAATAACCCCACCGAGGAAACGCCCGTGCCGGCGCGCGCGAATTACCACCGGCGTGCGGTTACGGAAGCGATCGCGAACGCTCTGATCCATAGAGATATGGCTCTGCGTGAAGTCACAACTCGTCTTCATATTTTCGACCGGGCGATCGAGATTGCCAACCCGCGTCGCAGTGCGGGGTTTGCGCCAACGGCCTTAAAGGCTATTCGCTACGGAATTCCGCAGCGACTCAATCCTCAGATAGCCGCAATGTTTACCAACCCCGCCTATGGATTGACCCTGCCAACCGGCGGACTGCCCATGCTCTTGCGCGACGCGCGAGCGTTTTCGAATCGCCTGCCGGAGATGGTGGCCTTCAATGATGAGTTTCGCTTGCGGCTGCATGGTATCTAGGTGCGGATTGCGGACGTCCTGTCCGCCAACGGGCGCAGCCCGCTTCGGACTCGCGCAGGAATCTTCACCAAAGTCTGCGCGCTGCGCGCGGGCGGACAGGATGTCCGCGATCCGAACTCTGCCGACATCTTTCGATGACCCGTTGCGTGGTATCTTTAAGGGGATTTTCCACCATGCCCTTTGAGGGAAAGCCATGCACAAACGCCTGTCGTTACTACTAACGGTTCTCCTCTTCCTCGCCCTCTCGATTCAATCCGACGCGAGCCTTCGGCGCGCCATCGCGATCACCCAAAACAGTTCGATACCGGCGCCCGAGCAAACACTCGGTTTTCGTCCCGGCGACGATCGCAAGCTCGCCAGCTGGGCCCAGGTCGTTCAGTACTTTCAAAAGCTCGCCGCCACCAGCGATCGCGTGAAGTTTGAAGAGATTGGCAAGTCGACGATGGGCGCGCCCTTTGTCTATGCCACGATTAGCGCGCCTGAGAACCTCAAGCGACTTGAAGAGTTCAAAGAGATCCAGCGGCAGCTTGCCGACCCGCGCATCATCGGTTCACCCACGAACCCCGCGCTGGCTGATCGCAAAGCGCAGTCGCTGATCGCGCGCGGCAAAACGATCGTTGCCATCACCTGCGGCATCCATTCGACGGAAGTCGGCTCGTATCTTTCCAGCATGCTGATCGCTTATCGATTGGCTTCGTCAAACGATCCTGAAGTTCAGGAGATTCTGAAGAACACGATCATTCTGCTGGTGCCTTCGACGAATCCCGACGGTGTCGATATCGTCAACAACTGGTATCAGAAAACTCTGGGCACGCCCTACGAAGGAACCGATCCGCCCGAGCTCTATCACAAGTACACGGGACACGATGACAATCGCGACTGGTACGCGTTCACCCAGGTCGAGACGCAACTCGTCGTCGATAAGATTCTCAACGTGTGGCATCCGCAAATCGTCCACGACATACATCAGCAGGGCGCTTACGGTTCGCGTCTTTTCCTTCCGCCCTACATGCAGCCGGTCGAGCCGAACGTGCCCAAACAGATCGTCGAGGGTTATACCGAACTCGGCCGATACATCGCGAAGGAGATGCGGGCCTCCGGCTTCAAAGGCATCACCACTGATTCAACTTACGATGCCTGGTCGCCTTCGCGCGCCTATTCGCATTATCACGGCGGCGTGCGCATTCTTTCGGAGACCGCATCATGCCGGCTCGCCACACCGATCACAGTCAAGTTCGAACAACTGCGTCCCGGCGAAGGTTACGATCCACGCAAGGAAGCGCCGAACTTCGGGCCTGTCTGGCAAGGTGGCGAATGGCATCTGCGCGACATTACCAATCACATGACCACCGCCGCCTTCTTTCTACTGAAGCACGCCGCGCAAAATCGCGAGCACTGGTTGGGGAGGTTTTATGAGATTGAGAAAGAGGCGGTGCGGCCGCGGAAGGACGGAGAATTGTCCGCGCTTGTCGTAACGCCGTCCGAGTCTGCACGGCGCTATGCGGGTGTTTTTCCGTCCCGCGAATCGGATCTCTTGCTCGACGCACTGAGAATCGGCGGCGTGGAGATTTATTCATCTGTGCAGTCTGTCAGGGGCGGCACATTTGCAACTGGAACTGCCGTGATTCCGATGAACCAGCCTTATTCAGGATTCGCTCGTGCGTTGCTTATTCCGCAACGCTACCCTGACCTGCGCGACTCATCTGGAAGGCCGATTCCGCCATATGACGTCACCGCGCACACTTTGTCGCTATTGATGGGGGTTGATGTCGGACCGGTTCTTGCGCGAATCGAATACTCATCAATTCAAGCCGCACGAGCTGGGAACAACGGCGGTTGTGGCGAGGCGGCGCCGCCTCGCCGCGCCATTTACAAGTCTCACGTTCCAACGATGGATCAAGGTTGGACCAGGTGGGTTCTCGACAAGCAGCGATGCACCAGATATCTGTCTGTCGAGGACGGCGCTGTTCGAAGCGGGGACCTAAAAGCCAGATTCGATACCATCATCATCCCCGATCAACCACGCGCGGCGATTTTCAACGGCCACAAGCCCGGCGCGATGCCAGCCGAATACACCGGCGGTCTGGGAGCGGAAGGCGTGAAGGCCCTGCGTGAGTTTGTTGAGCAGGGCGGAACACTCGTTTGTCTTAATCGCGCTTCGGATTTCGCGATTGAGCAGTTCAAGTTGCCGGTGCGTGATGTGGTCGACGGTTTGCCGCGCACGGACTTCTATGTGCCGGGATCGATCCTGCGCATCGAACTCGATACTTCTGATCCAGTCGCGAAGGGAATGCCGAAAGAATCGATCGCCTGGGCTGAGAATTCGCCGGTATTTGAAATTATCGCAGGCGCGCGGGCCAGTAGCCCGACCGTGAGGGAGGGCTTAGATGCGGGCAGGATGCCCGCGCTCCCGGTGAAGATCATCGCCTGGTATCCGAAAGACAAAGACGCTCTGCTTTCCGGCTGGCTCCTCGGCGGCGATCGCATCAAAGGCAAAGCCGCGTTGGTGGAAGTTGGGCTGGGCAAAGGGCGCATCATTCTCTTCGGCTTCCGCCCGCAGTACCGCGGCCAGTCGCTGGCGACCTATCCGCTGTTCTTTAACGCGATCAGCGGCAAGTAAGTCGTGCCCTCCCGATTCATTGCCATTTCTCTTGGATTGACGAATCCACGGAGCGCGGACATCCTGTCCGCCAGCGGGCGTAGCCCGCTCAGCTTCGCGCAGGAATCGCTTTCCGAAAGTCTGCGCGCTGCGCGCGGGCGGACAGGATGTCCGCGCTCCATAAGATGGTACCGAGAGGATACGGCTGGCACAGTCGCGGTTACCTGCCTCATTTCGACGGCGGATCGATCCCACAGTCAATTACCTTT
>DATNNY010000319.1:0-4101 GCA_035601635.1 Pyrinomonadaceae bacterium | reverse complement strand
ACCATCGCGGCGAACGTCGCCACAATCAGACTTTCTTTGATAATCAGTTCGAGAAAGCGATAGCGATAGATGTAGTAAGCCAGCAGCGCCGAAGGCAGCAGCGATCCCAGATTGGCAAAGGTCTGCAGATATTGACCCGCGACAGTTCCCTTGCCTAACCCGAGGCCTAGAGCCGCGAGGATCAAAACGGCAATCGCAATAAAAGATCCCGCGAGTGTGCGCAGAATACGCCTTTCGCTCGGCGATGGCGCGCGGCGCGCGACCAGCAGCTCAGTTATCGCCACAACGGCCAGCGAGTAAACAATCCACACCGCGAACGGAAGGACAAACTGAGACAGCTTCGCGATCATTGGTTGGTAGGGCCCAATCCAAATGCGCGGCAGCGTGATGATTAGGAACAGGCACGGAATGTAAGAAAGATAAACTCGTATGCGCTCAGTGCGAGTCAGCGAGCGCGATTGCGCGCTAGCCCATAAATGTATGTGAACGTGCAGCAGCAGCGAGTAGCAGAAGGTGATACTGATGACGGCTATTGAACTGGCTATCCGCAAGACGGTGGCTGATCGCTCAACGTCGAGCGCGAGTAAGCTGCGGAGAGTAATAACCAGATTGCTCGCGTGCCAACCGGCCATGCACCAACCCAGGCTAAGCAGCAGGCGTTGAATCGGCACCAATCCCAGACGCTGCTTGAGCAGGAGGTAACCCATCCACAACGGCAGCACGGCGCCAATGCTGTACCCAATCAGTTGGAGAGCTTCGAGCAGGGTCACGCGGAGAGGATATCAGGAAGCAGCGCAGAACCGAGAGCAATAGCGTGGCTTCAATCGTGGGCTACTTCGACAACAGTGTTTGGAGTACCGACTTCAGTCGGGCATTTTAGGCGTAGTAAGAGCCCAACTGAAGTTGGTACTCTAAACACCGCGAATAACGCCAGTACCACTTTTGTTACCGGCCGAAAAATCCAGGATCCATCAAATACCAATTAATCAATCCTGCCAGCATCCCAATCGCTGTCACCACGAGTACGATAATCCTTTCCCCGGTCGTGTTGGGCTTGCCCGCCATCGAGGGAAAGATCAAGAGAAAGAAACCCCCGACGCCTATGACTGGCGAAAATGCCGCCAGCTTCATTGAGTAACGGCCTTCATTCTGGAGTTGATACCAGCCGAGACAGATGAGGCCGATTGAGAGAAGAATTAGCGCTAAGGCAAGGAGACGCGCTTTAAAATGACGCATATGAAATCTTCTCCGCGATGGTGACGTTGGAGTGCGGTACTTTTATCACCGCTTTCACGGCGGCGACTTTGTCGCGCTCTGATTGAGAAGCCCCGCAACCAGTCGGCGTAGCCGACGACATATCAGTAGCCCACAGCGTCAGCTGTGGGTGCAAAGCCGAACAAATCAACCGAACTCCCCAGGAGCGACATATATTTTCGTGGGCCGTTATGTCGCCCGCTCCACGGGCTCTTCATTCAATTGAATCCTGAACCCACAGCTAGCGCTGTGGGCTACTAGTATTTCCATCGGCGTCGCCGACTCGAACTAAAGCAATACCAATTAGCGGCCCCTAAATGTGCGCTTCAACCGCCCGCTACCGCAGGCGGTTCTGACCTACTTGAGACCGCGCTCCAGAAGCAGCGGCTCGACACTCGGGTCGCGGCCGCGGAAGGCCCGATAAAGCGCCGCCGCATCCTCCGTGCCGCCGCGCGACAGAATCATTTCCCGATAGCGTTGTCCATTCGCTCTGGTCAGGCCGCCGTGCTCTTTGAACCAGTAGAAGGCATCGTCGTCAAGCACTTCACTCCAAAGGTAAGCGTAGTACCCAGCCGAGTACCCTCCGTCCCAGATGTGTGAAAAGTAAGTCGTGTGGTAACGCGGCGGCACTTGTGTCAGATCGATCTGAAATCGCTTCAGTGCTGAAGCCTCGAAAGCGTTTGCGTCTTGCGGCGGCGCCTCTGCCGGCAACGCGTGCCAGGCCATGTCGAGCAGGGCCGCGGCCAAATATTCCGTGGTCTTGTAACCCTGATTGAATGTACGCGACTTCTTAATCTTATCCACCAGAGCCTGCGGCATCGGCTTACCCGTTTGATAGTGCTTCGCATAGTTGGCGAACACCGTCGGATCGAGCGCCCAATGCTCGTTGAACTGCGACGGAAACTCGACAAAATCGCGGGGCACGTTCCCGAGCGCAGGGTAATGTATTTGCGAAAACATTCCATGCAGCGCGTGGCCGAATTCATGAAACATTGTCGTCACATCATCAAAGCTGAGCAGCGCAGCCTGTCCGGGGGCTGGTTTGGCAAAGTTGGCAACGTTGACGATCACCGGCCTGTTCCCGAAGAGAGAACTCTGATCGACAAAGCTGTCGTCCCAGGCGCCGCCGCTCTTGTTCGGCCGCTGAAAGTAGTCGGCATAAAAAAGCGCCAAAGACTTTCCGTCCGCATCGAACACTTCGAACACGCGTACATCCGGCTGATAGACGGGCAGGTCCTTGCGTTCTTTGAAGGTGAGGCCGTAGAGCTTGTTTGCGGCAAAGAAAACGCCATCATGGAGCACGTGCTCGAGTTCGAAATAGGGTTTGACTTGCGATTCGTCGAGGTCGTACTCAGCCTTGCGCACCTTCTCTGCATAAAACTCCCAATCAGCAGGGCCAAGTTTGAAGCCGCCTTTCTGCACGTCGATCAACGTCTGCATTCTGGCGGCCTCACCGCGGGCTTTGGCGGTCGCCGCCGGCACCATGTCGGTCATCAACTTTTCGGCGATCTGAGGTGTCTTGGCCATTTGATCGTCCAGCACAAAGGTCGCGTAGTCCGGATAGCCCAAGAGCTTGGCGCGTTGCGCCCGGAGTTGAGCGAGCCGGACCACGACCGCCTTGGTGTCGTTTGGTCCACCGTGGTTGCCGCGAAGCACCGAGGATTTGAAGAGCCGCTCGCGCACTACGCGATTAGTAAGAGACGAAATCGCAGGCTGTTGCGTCGTGTTCTGTAATTCCAGCACCCATTTCCCGGTGAGGCCGCGCGCTTTCGCCGTTTCCGCAGCGGCAGCGATTTCGGCTTCGCTCAGGCCGTCGAGGTCAGTCTTATTATCAACGACCAAAGCGGAATTATTGGTCTCAGCCAAAACATCTTCTTCAAACTGCGTCGTCAGCTTTGCTTCTTCCTGATTGAGACCACGCAGAGTGGTTTTGTCGGCCTCTGAAAGGTTTGCACCGGCGCGCACGAAGGCCTTGTAATAACGCTCGATGAGGAAACGCGACTCGCGATCCAGCTTGATTGCGTCACGCTGGTCGTAAATCGCTTTGACTCGTTTGAATAATTTGGCGTTGAGATAGATCGCGTCAGAGTGCGCCGCTAACTTTGGCGCTTCTTCCGCTTTGATTTTCTGAATCGCGTCGTTGGTGTTGGACTGGCTGAGGTTAAAGAACACCTTGGTCACGCGCGTCAACAATGCCCCTGAACGCTCCATGGCCTCGAGGGTATTGGTGAAGGTCGGCGCCGCAGGATTGTTGGCGATCGCCTCAATCTCCGCAAGCTGTGCCTTCATCCCCGCTTCAATCGCCGGCGAATAGTCGCTGTCCTTAATTTTATCGAACGGCGGCGCGTGGAACGGCAAAGTGCTTTCTGTGAAGAACGGATTCCCCGCGGACGCGGTGGTGACCGGCTGCGGCGCGTACTGAATGACGAGAAGACACAACACGACGAGCGCCGCGATCGTACCCAACCGATTAAATCTCATATGCATTAACTCCCCTGAGGAAATAAATGGCGAACGGTTGAGTTGACTGGCTCAACCAGTTGGCGTAGCCAACGAAATATCAGTAGCCCACAGCGCCAGCTGTGGGTAAGGTCCCGACCATATGCACCGGAGCCCCGGAGGGGGCGACATAGAGTTTATTTGCGACGATCGATTGCTTACGAATTATGTCGCTCGCTTCGCGAGCTTGGTTTCGATCGGTACGCGGACCCACAGCTTGCGCTGTGGGCTACTAATATGCCGCCCGCGATGCGGGCTTTTGCAAACATCTTTACTGCCCTGACGTGCTCAGCGTGACCTCAGTCCTTCTGTTCTTCGCCCGGCTGGCGATGGTTGTATTCGGCGCCA
>DATNNY010000318.1:0-18809 GCA_035601635.1 Pyrinomonadaceae bacterium | reverse complement strand
CTTCTGCATTTTGTCATTAGGGGCGCGGGACCTCCGGTGGTCCTCATCCACGGCAACCCCGGTTCAGGTCAGGATTGGACGCGCGTGTTTGCTCCGCTGGCCGCTCATCACGAGGTCATTGCTTTTGATCGTCCCGGCCATGGTCGCAGTCAAAGGCCCAAAGTCGGAGACGCCACCGTCGAAGTTCAGGCGCGTTTGCTTCACGACGCGCTCAAACAACTCCATGTCGAGCGCCCGATCATCGTAGGTCATTCCTGGGGCGGCGCGCTGGCGCTGGTCTATGCGATCAATTATCCGAAAGACGTCGCTGGGGTCGTGCTGGTTGCGCCGGCCGCTTATGAAAGCCAGCACCGAGGTTCGTTTCTGGCGAGCCTTCCCGCCGTGCCGCTCCTCGGTGACGCGGTGAATTCTGTGTTCACGCCCTTGTTTGGGGCTTCAGTCGTGCGCCGCGAATTGAAAAAAGCATTCTCACCGGATCCGGTGCCGCCCCGCTATCTGCGTTCCGTGCTCGCTGAATGGACCAACCCGAAGAAAGTAAAAGCGTACTCTCTTGATGAGGCATCGCTGAATGATAGTTTGAAAAAGTTAAGTCCCCGGTATGCTGAGATTACCGTTCCCATGTCGATTCTCACCGGCGATTCCGATTTGATCGTTTCGGAAAAAGACAACGCCGAGCGCCTGCATCAAGCCCTCCCAAAATCACACCTGATCGTCCTCCCAAAGACCGGCCACGAAATTCCTTTCACCCGCCCCCGCGCCGTCCTCGACGAGATCGAAAGAGTACAAAGGCTGTCCCGCGTTAGAGCTTGATACTCTGCAAGAGCCTTCGCAAAGGAGTAGCCCCACCCGCGCGGCAGCCGGGGCGTTGGGATCCCTCGGTCACTGAAGTGCTGAGTCTGGTTCAAGAGTTTACTCATGCGGTTCTCGCACAAGACAAAAAAACGCCGCCTCAAGGTCTCATGTAATTATCTCTTCTCTTAGAGACACACCCACCCAACTTCACTTATAATACCCACGCACCCGAACAACTGATTTTTTGGCAGGAGGCACGGCGATGTTTATTCGAGATGTCATCCGCAATCGCGAGCCCTATTCTTTGCGCGCTTCTGCAAGCGTACTCGAGGCGGCGGAGTTTATGGCGCAGAGGAAGATTGGCGCCGTGTGCGTGCTCGACGAGGAAGGGAAGCTGATTGGCGTCTTCTCTGAGCGTGACCTGCTGAACCGGGTCGTTGTGCCGCGTCACGACCCTGCAGTAATGAAGCTCGGCGAGGTGACCAGTCCGCTGCGGGCGGTGATTCGTTGTGACGAGACGCCGCAACAGGCGCTCGAACGCATGGAGAGAATCGGGACCAGACATCTGCCGGTAGTTGATGATGAGAAGTGGGTCGGCATGTTGTCGATGCGGGACCTGCTGCGGGTTGAGTTGAGCGACAGAGGGGACGAGATTAAGTTGCTGCATGAATATATCCAGCAATGAAGTTTCACCACAGAGGACACAGAGGAGTCAGTACCGGGAGCGGTAGCGACCGGGTCTCAATCCACGCGACGGCGAGATCGTCAAGGTTAACCCGGTCGCTACCGCTCTCGGTACTGACCTCAATACGTAGAAGAATGAAAGTTTCCATCGCTCACGGTCGTCAAACTAACGAAATGAAGTCGCTGACTTTTGCGATCTTTTGCGCCATCACCGTGTTCGCGTTGGCGTGTGGCCATCCGCCGCCGGGGCGGGGCGCGGGGGAAGTTGAAACTTCTGCGCAATCACAGACCAGCTTCAAAGTTGAAACTGTCATTCCCAATCTGGAAGTAGTTTGGTCGATTGTTTGGACGCCGGATGGCCGAATGATCTTCACCGAGCGTCCGGGGCGTGTGCGCGTCTACGAAAGTGGAAAGCTGCGGCCAGAACCTCTCTTCACCGTTCCCGATGTCGAACCAAAGGGTGAAAGCGGCCTGATGAGCGTCGCGCTGCACCCGCAGTTTGCTGCGAATCATCTGCTCTATCTTTCTTATGCTTACAACACCGGCGGCCAACTTGTGCGCGTAGTGCGTTATCGCGAGACGCCGGCCGGCTTCACCGATCGCAAAGTCATTATCGAAAATATTCCGGCGGCGCAGTTTCACGCGGGATGCCGCCTGCGATTCGGACCCGACGGCAAGCTTTACATCACGACGGGTGATGCGACGCAACGCGAGCTGGCGCAAAAACTCGATTCACTGGCGGGAAAACTTCTGCGTCTGAACGATGACGGCACGGTGCCCGCGGATAATCCTTTTGTCGGCCGGCAGGACGCCCGCCCGGAGATTTGGACCTACGGGCATCGCAACTCGCAAGGCATAGACTGGCAGCCGTCCACGAACCTTTTATGGGAAACCGAGCACGGACCGAGCGGTTTCGACGGGCCGGGCGGCGGCGACGAAGTCAACCTCATCGAGCGCGGAAAGAATTATGGTTGGCCGGTGATTCATCATCGCGCGACTCATGAAGGCATGGAATCGCCGGTGTTGGAATTTACGCCGGCATGCGCGCCCGCGAGCGGCATGTTCTATCGCGGATCAGTGTTCCCACAGTTCAAGGGCAACTTCTTCTTTGGCTGTTTGGTTGGTCAACGAATTATCCGCGTCGTGACGAATGGCCGGACGGCAGTCAGCCAGGAAAATTTGTTGGAAGAGAAGTACGGCCGGATCCGGGATATTGCTGAAGGGCCGGATGGGTTGATCTACTTCTCGACTTCTAATCGCGACGGACGTGGCCGGCCGGCGCCGGATGACGATCGGATCTTGAGGTTGGCGCCGGTGAAGTGAGGAGTGTTTACCGGAGCGCGGACATCCTGTCCGCCTGAGCGCGTAGCGCGAACACCCTAACGCGATCCTCCGCAAAACTTGAGCGTGCTGCGCACGCTGGCGGACAGGATGTCCGCGCTCCTTAAAATCAAATTAAACTTTTTGGGCGAGGACTGCTGATTTGCTCCAGCCGATGGCCTGGAACCTGGGGAAGCGATAGTGACTGACTACTTGAAAATATCGATCGGTCGTCTCGGCAACTTCATGAGGTGGGTGGGTCTTAAACCGAAACAGCATTTCCAGGAGCGACGTTATCGGGGTCGGGCGCATCGGCAGATGGAGCAAGTGCCCGCCGGGCGCGATCACCCGCGCCAGTTCGCTCAGACCTTCATCGAGCGGCACATACTCCAACACGCCGCTGGTTAAAACGAGATCGAAGGCTTCGTCAGCAAATGGTAGCGCCAGCACGTTACCCTGCGCGAACCGCACTGCTTGTTCGCTCGGGTTGTTTTTGCCCACGTACTTTTTCGCGGTGGCCATCGACGAAGTGGAAAGATCCAGGGCGGTAAGTTTCACCGGAACCTTTAGATTTCTCAGCAAAGCCAGCGTCAGAGTCCCGGTGCCACAGCCGGCGTCGAGTACGCTGGCCCCTGGAAACACCGGCAAATGATGAGCTTCGAAGTATTGATCGAGCGAGCGTCCATAACCGTTCAGCTTGAACGTGAGGTCATAAAAACCCTCAATCCGATCATAGAACGAGCCCGCGCGAGCATTGTTCTTCGTTGCAGTCAGTACGTATTCTGCCATCTTATGATTGCTGGTTAGTTAAAATGTACGCGCCATTGAAACCTAGTCCTGCCTACTCGTCAAGGAATAACTAGCGAAAAAAACGTCTCGCCATTCTAGCCCGGCAACCCCGCATTACTCAAATAAGACCTCCGGCTGACGAAATTGCTATGAACCGGGCCGAATCTGCAAATCCCGACGCAAGAAATGTTGATTCGCGACGTTCAGCAAGCGACATCAGCCAGTCTGGCCAGGAAGGGAACGAGAAAAATGCTGAAGAGAGTGTTGACGATAATCGGTTTGACGATGACCCTCGTCGTGTTCGCAGGTCTAGCCCTTAAATATGGTTCGCGCAATGCCCAGGCAAACATCGGCGAAGTGAATCTGGCTCCGGAAGAGTCATATACCGAACCCGTAGTTGCGGAAAACGGATTTACCGTAGAGGTGTTGGTCGACGGGCGTCGATTGACGGAGTATGCGGCGCGCGGTCGCCGTTACGTGGAAGCGCTCGAGGGTGCCGAGTACGAGGTGCGGGTTCACAATCCGACCGGCGCGCGAGTGGCCGTGGCGCTTTCGGTCGACGGCTTGAACTCAATCGACGCGCGCCACACCAGTGCCTGGGACGCACATAAGTGGGTCATTGAACCCTACGGAACGATTAGTGTGCGCGGCTGGCAAATGAGCGGTGAGAGCGCGCGGCGCTTTTACTTCACGACTGAGCGGGACTCTTACGCAGCGAAACTGGGTCAGGCATCCAATCTTGGTCTAATCACGGCCGTCTTTTTTCGCGAGCGACAGCCGGTTACGATCACGCGCGTGACTCCGCCGTACAAGGAAGAAGATCGGATCCGTGATCAGCAATCGGCGCCGGCACCGAAGACGCCAGGAGAATCGCCGGCGCGGAGCGAGGGCAGTAGCGATGCGGCTAAAGCGCGCAACGTCCCGGCCTATCCGCCGCCGGATGATGAATCAGCAGCGACCGGTATCGGCCGATCGGTTCGCAACGACGTGCAGTGGATCAGGATGGATTTAGATGCGCGGCCGGCGGGCGAGATTGTCATTCGCTATGAATACCGGGCGGCGTTAGTGCGTTTAGGAATTATTCCACGTGATTATCCGCGGCCGGACGTGCTGGATCGACGCGAACGTGCGAAGGGTTTCGAGCCGAAGTATTGTCCGCAGCGTTAGGAGGAAACGAAAGGGTCGCAGGCAGGGATGCCTGCGAACCGCACGCAGGATGCGTGCGCTCCGGATGCGTGCGCTCCTTTAACGGCGTTTGAGGTTTGAGTCGTACAGTTGGCGGTAGGCTCGATAGTAAGACATTACTTTGAAGACGTAGTTCTTCGACTCGGTGAATCCGACCTCGGCGGCAAAGACGCCTTCATCGTTTTGATTTGAACGACCGAGCCAGCGCGCCACGTTGTCTTCACCGCCGTTGTAGGAAGCGGCGATCGCTTCCGGCAACCCGGCAAACATCCTTGACAGTTCGCTCAAATATTCACTGCCGACAGCGATGTTTGTGGCGGGCTGATAGAGCGAGTCGTCGGTAAGCTGATTGAGGCCCGCGCGTTGCCCGTATTTCTGGGCGGCGTCGATGGTTAGTTGTAAAAGCCCACGTGCCGCCGAAGGCGATTTGGCGTTCGGCTTGAATGCGCTCTCCTGCTTCATGATTGCGAGGACCAGACGCGGATCCAGCCCGCGCTTTACGGCTTCACTGACAATTTGAAAACGGTAAGGCACCGGATAGTCTGCGACGGCGGCGGCAAACGCAGCCTGGACTGTCTGCGATCGATCTGCCGCTCTCTGGCGCGCGGTCGGATCATTGATCGATGCCAACCTGTTCGTCGCCAAGCCTCCATAATAAGAATTGACGTTGTCAGGAATCATCAGGTAAGTGCGAATGGCATCCTGAGTTCTCCCGCCCCGCTCGAGTGCATGCGCCTCAAGATAGAGCAACTCATCGACGCTGGTATTGCTGTCTCTTGGCAGAGACTTTTGTAACAGTTCATCCGCAGTTTGGACGGCATGGGGCCAATCTGCTAAAGCAATGTCCAGCCTGAGGCGCGCGAAAATCGCGTTGGTCTCAACTACTTTTCCGGCAAACCTCTCGCGCGTGCGATTGATCCAGACAATGGCGTCCTGTGGGCGTCCGGCTTCACGATAACCGTCGATGATATTCAAATGCGCGGTGTCGAGGCGTTCACCGTTGGGATACTTTTCGATGTATTCGGCATAACGCGCGGCGGCTTCGGCGCCGCGGCCCATGCGCAAGAGCGACGAAGCGGCGAAGTTCGAACCTTCGCGTCCTTCTTTGGTCAGTGGATAATCGCGCGCAACTCTTTCGTAAACCTGCCGAGCGTCTTCATAACGTCTCTCAACATAGTACGAGCGCGCCATGCCGAACAGCGCCGCGGGCACATTGACGTCGTTCGGATAGTTATCGAGAACCGCTTGCCAGTGTTCTCGGGCGGGCGCGAACGCGCGGTTGGCGAGGTAAATTCCCGCCCGGCGCATGTGCTCGGCCGCGCTAATCTGCGGGGCAAATTTTCCATTGGCGGCGCGATCGGCTCGATCATTGATACGTACGGCGTTCAGTGCCGCATCAGTTGCGCTTTGAGCATTAGCCAGGGTGACAAGGGCAAGGACCAGGCAGAGACCGAAAAAGGTTCGCAAATGTAAATTCAAAGATTGCTCAGACCGCCCCATTTTCCTGATCCTCTTCCACGATTTCGTGACTGGTAACAATCTCGGCGCTGCCCCGCAGGGTCGCGGCTACGCTACAGTACTTTGTTTCTGAAAGCTCAATCGCGCCGGCGACGGCTCGCTCAGAAAGGCCACGACCGCGCAAAATGTGTCTGACGTAAAGACGCGTATAACTCCTCGGAAATTCTTCGCGCCGTTCCCCGCTTACTTCGATGCGATAGTCTGTAACGTGTTGCCGCTTCTTTTTCAGAATCGCAATCACGTCGACGCCGGTGCAACTCCCCAGGGCGATCAGCAGTAGTTCCATTGGCGTCGCTGCGGCGGCCCGATCCGAATCGGTTTCGATCGCCTGCGCGTGTCCGGACGGGGTAACACCTATGAAAAATTCGTTCCCGGCAAAATGAATCGTAGCTTTTGTGTCTTTGTTGGGCATTGGCTCATTCTGGAAATTAAAGAAAAGAATAACATGCTCGTTTTCAAAACGCAGATGGACGGCGTTGATACTATATTTTGCAATCAAATCGCTAAAGCCAGCTCAGTACGGAAGACCTATTAAGCGGCAACCTTTGCGCTCCCTCAGCGAATCCCAAGTATATCCCCCTCCATGGCTGAATCGTCTCTCCCCGTTCCCTCAAATCTGCATGGCCCGATGTTTGATGTGCAAGTTATAGAGAAGAAAATTGTGTTGAGGAGATGACCAACGAACGGGAGGAAGGAACAATGAGCAGACGTTTTATTACAGCAGCATTGTCGATCATGTGCCTGACAATGATGAGCCTGCTGGCTCAGGCACAACAGCGGGTTTACCAGCGCCCAAGTCCATCGACACGGCCAGCGATTTTGCGGCTCGAGACTCGCGCGAATCTCTTTCGCAATAGTGTCGAGGCGTGGAACCAGGAAAACGCGACCACGACCTATGGGAGCAGCGAGAACATCAACGGGTTGGCGCGCGACTTCAACGATAGCGTGCGCCGGCTTCGCGATCGTTTCGATCGGCGCCAGGCGACCTCGTCCGATGTTCAGGGAATCCTGAATCTGGCTTCGCAAATTGATGACTCTTTGAGGCGAAACCCTATGGACTCGCAGACCTTGAACTACTGGTCGAGCATGCGCGTCGATCTCAATCAACTGGCGCGGGCTTACAACCTTAACTGGCAGCCATCGACAGCAACCTACGGCAATCCCAACTATGGAAACCCGAACTACGGTAATCCGCCGTACGGCAATCCGAACTACCGCGATCAATATGGCAGCCGGATTCTGACAGGAACCTATCAAATCGACACTTCGCGCAGCGAGGATGCGCGGCTCGCGGCTGAGCGGGCTACCCGCGGTCTCTCGCCCAGTGAACGGCGCCGGGTGCTGGATTCTCTAAATCAACGATTGGACCCGCCCGACCAAATCGCCATCGACGTGCAGGGACGAACAGTCACGTTGGCATCGACGAGAGCGTCGCAAATCACGTTTGACGCCGACGGTCGAGAGCGGATTGAAACGACTCCCGGCGGGCGGACAATTCGGGCGCGCGCGACACTTAGCTCTGACCAGCTGACCGTGAGCGCAAACGGCGACAGCGGAAATGATTTCACGGTCACTTTCCAACCGATCGACAACCAGCATTTGAGAGTAACTCGACAGGTGTACGTTCCGGGACTCTCGCAGCCGATTGTGGTGCAAAGCACTTACCAGAAGACTGCGGATACAGCCAGGTTCGACATCTATAATCCGCAGAGCTATCCGAACTATCCGAACTATCCGAACTCGACGGGTGGGTTCGTAGTGCCCGACGGTGCTCGTGTCGTCGGCGTGCTGGACGATACTCTGTCGTCGCGCACGGCGGTGGTGGGTGATCGGTTTACGCTAAGAGTGACTGATCCTCCTGAATTCGATGGCGCTACGATCGAAGGGCATGTCTCGCAGATTCAGCGCAGCGGACGTCTAACCGGGCGATCGACGATGACTCTGGACTTTGACAGTGTCCGTCTACGCGATGGTCGTAGTTATCGCTTTGCAGGACTGATTGAGAACGTGCGTACGGCCAATGGAGACATCGTGCGCGTGGATACTGAAGGCACGGTCCGTGATGAAAACCAAACGACAAAGACTGAACAGCGCGCGGCTATTGGCACTGCGGTTGGCGCGATCATTGGCGCAATAGCCGGCGGCGGAAAGGGTGCGGCCATTGGCGCGATTCTAGGCGCGGGCGGTGGCGCCGGCTCTGTCTATGTGGAAGGCCGAAATGGTCTGGAGCTTGGCAGGGGCTCTGAGATCATTATTCGCGCGGGAGCGCCACTGAATACGCCGCGATAGGAAAGCTTATCAACGGCACTTGAATGCTGCGGCGAGTTGCGATCAGCGATTGCGACTCGCCGTTGCTTTTAGCTAAACAAGTTTCGGCGCCGGCATGCGGGCCCGGCGCTTACTCTCTCGCAGACAGTTCTTCGCGTAACTCTCGCTCAGTATCTTCGCGCAGTTGTTGCTCGACGCGCTCATTTTCCAACGCCAAAGGTAGTTGCTTGCGTCCCTCATTCAGACGCTGGAGCATGTAATTGGTTTCGGCCCAGCTCGCGCCGCGACTGGCGGCAGCCTCGATCATCTGCAAGCGTGCTTCGGCCTCGGCGCGCCGCGCTGCGCCTTCCTGTTTGAGCGCGTCCAGCCGAGTCCGATCGCGGGCCAGCTCTTCAAGCAACACTGCCGTGTCAGGCGCGTTCAAATATCTCGCGCGGCTGATCCGCCTTTCCACCAGCAGGAAATCGCGGCGCGCGCGCGAGGTCAGTCGCGAGGCATTCAGGCGCAATGCCAAAGTTTCGCGATATGCGTCGGCCAGCAACGGTTGCTTTTTCTCCATCTCTTTCAAAGCGCGTCTTTCGCCGCTGGCGAGTTCGGAAAGAAAATATCCAACTTCGTCGGCAGTAATACCATCAGAGGCAAGGTGGTCGCGAAGCTGTTGCGCCCATCTGCGTCTAAAGAACAAGAGCACGACCGCGGTTACGATAGCCGCTATCAGGGCAAATGGGATCGAGGTGAGCGCCAACACCAGGTACACAGTGGCGGCTCCCGTCAACAAGTAAGCAATCAGGAATGCTGCCGGCGGGCCGAGGGTCACGCCAAACAGAGCTACCCATGGCGCCATTTGCCAAAGGCGGGCTGCCTTTATCTCGCGGACAGCAAGTTTGCCTGACTGATCGTTTTCATTCATAGAATCGGCCGCAGGATCGTCCCGGCACAGATTACCAGGCAGGAAAATTGATCCTCGTTCTCGGGAATCATACTAGGGTGCCGAACGACAGGCTAGTTCGGGGTCCAAAGGCTCGGCTTCCCCGCCTGCTGGCCTTGTAATATGATTGGGCCAACAGGATTGAGGACCACGATGATCAAAACGGGAAAAACTATAGCGATTCTACTCGCGGCCATAGCTTCTGTACTGTTGATTGGACAATTAGCCCAGGGCCAGGGCAGTCAACGCGACGGCCGAAAAAATGGCGGAGCAAAGCCGGTCACCGTTCCGGTGACGATCCGAGTGCGCGAACCGAGACGTGTGGTTGAAATGCGGTTTGTGGATTTCATTCTCAAGGAAGACGGCGAGTTGCAGACAATTCTTTCGATGCGTAATCCCGCAGAGAATCCGATCACGCTGGCGATCCTGTTGCAGGACGACCTGGTTTCATCGATCTCTACTGAAGCGAAAGGGATTGCCAACTTTGTGCGACGGCTTCCCCCTGGCTCGCGAGTTATGGTCGGTTATATTCGGACCGGTACTCTCGATGTGCGGCGCAAGTTCACCTCCGATCTTGAAAAGGCGGCCACGGGCGTGCGTCCTCCGATGGGACTAGCCAGCGCCGGTCCCTTCAATCCGTTTGTTGAGATTATTGAGGCGCTGAAGCGATTTGATTCGCAGCCGTTGGGCCGGCGCGCGATGATAGTCGTCTCCGACGGGGTCGATATTTCCCGGGGAATCGATAGTTCCGGACCGGGAGAGAGTTTGGATCTGCAGCGGGCCATCAGTGAAGCGCAACGGCGCAGTGTAGCCATCTATTCAATCTATGCGCCATCGGCCGGGACGACCGGAGGGTTGTCAGCGCTTAACGGACAGAGTTGCCTGGAAAGACTTTCGAAAGAAACAGGAGGACGCGCTTTCTTCGAAGGGACGGGTGCACCGGTTAGCTTTGATCCTTTTATCAAAGAAATCGACAATTCTATTTCGATGCAGATAGCTCTGACGTATCTTTCGACTCACCCGGGAAAAGGGTTTCATCGTTTGGAGATCAAGCCGCTGGAGCGGGACACGGAAATCCGGCATCCGGCGGGCTATCCAAAGTAAGCCGCGCTATGTTTCTTTGAATGGCGGCTTGCCTCCGGCGCATCTCTTTTATTTGCATTTGCAGGTCCAGCAGGTGCAGATCCAGCATTAACCGCAGATCGTTGTTCAGCTTCAGCCCTCGCTCAAAATCCTTCTGAGCTTCGCCCGCATGACCCTGGGTCTGATGGGCCAGACCGCGCTCGGCATAAACAAGCGGATTGCGATCGTCGAGCGAGATGCTCTTATCAAAATCTGCAATCGCGAATTTTGAGTTGCCCTCAATGAGGAAGGCCCGTCCGCGTTTGAAATAGGCTTCGGCGTCGTTCGGACTCAGCGTAATAGCGCGGTCAAAATCATTGAGAGCGCCATCAAGATCCAGCCGGTTCGATCTTATGTAACCGCGATTCAAATAGGCCTCAGTGATGTCGTGATTGTTCACCGCCATCTGAGGATCCAAGTCGCAGACAATCTCGTAGTCAGTGATCGCACCGTCAAGGTCGCCCCCGGCTCGTCTGGCTTTGCCGCGGTTCAGATAAGCGTCCGCCAGCTTTGGATCGATCGTGAGCGCGCGATTATATTCCACGATCGCGCCCGCGATGTCTCCTTTGCTAAAAAGCTCGATGCCTCGCTTGACTAATTTTTTCGCGGATTGTTGCGCAGAGGCATTTGGCGCGTACGCCAAGAGACCAAGAATCGCGATGAGCAGGATGCGCTTCATGGTTTACCTCCTAAAAGCCGGGCGTCACGGCTCTTCAAGAACGGGCCGAGACAGCGCCTTACCGGACCTTTGTTACTGCACCGTGGCGGGTAAGAGAGACCCGCGCGGATCCGAGGCGATGGCCATGCCATCACCCATCGTTCCAATCATCCCATGAAAGTGAATTTCGCTGCCGGACAAAACCAATAATACATCGCCGGCATGATATCGCGGGTCGCTAAGTGCGAACCGGATTACGGTCGCCTGGCCGTTTTCGTGTTCGAGGGTGTCAAATGAAAAGGTCTCGGCGTCTGCTACGTAGGTCTGTGCGTGCTGCGCCGTTTTTTGCGAATCAGGCATTAACGTATTTCCTTTGAATCTGTGTTTAAGTTAATGGGGCGGCTAGTCGGGTTCGAACCGACGACCTCCTGAGCCACAGTCAGGCGTTCTAACCAACTGAACTATAGCCGCCAGATATAACATCCGATCAGTCTAAAACAAATAGTCACTCTAACTGATGTTTACACCAGTCATTCGATTTGTTCAAGGCGGCACTAAGCGTGCTAACTTTAATGCCAGTCTCTTCAATCAATCAAGCCAGATCCTGCGCAATTACCTCATCTCTGTTTAGCGATGCGAGCAACCGCTCCCGCTGGCCGAACTACCATTTGACTCTGGCAAGTTCGTTTAAGTTGCAGTATTCTGCGCACGCCAGAAAACCCCGTCCGCTGGAGCTAGCAATGAAAGCAAGACTCTCCGTTCGAAAACTTTGCACTTTTACTTTGTCCGTTGCCGTCCTGGTGACCCTTTGGCAATTCTCAGCCGGTGTTCACGCCCAGAAAGCTGGAAAGGCAAAGAACGCGGATCCGCCGCCGGTCGCTGATGCGAAGACTGCCAAAAGAACTGAGGCGGCGGTGAACAACGCCGAATACGCGGCGAAGATCAAAGAGAACACGACTCAGCCCTACTTCATGACAGAGCTGGTAGATCACCTGCCCGCTTCCGACAAGATTCCGTCCCCCGACAAGATTCTCGGTTACACGGTTGGAGCGCCCGGACATCTAACCTATACGAAAGATCTTTACCGTTACTATCGCGAGTTGGAAAAGACTACGCCGCGTGTCCGGACCTTTGTCGCTCCCGAAAAGAGCGAAGAAGGAAAGGAGCAATTGCTGGTGGCCGTGGGCGATGAGGATTCGATTGCGAAGCTCGACCGTTATAAAGCAATCACCGCGAAACTGGCTGACCCACGCGGAATAACCGACGCCGAAGCGGAACAGTTAATCGGAGAAGGAAAGGCTCTCTACTGGGCTTCCGGATCGATTCACTCGACCGAGACGGGTTCGCCGGAAATGCTGATGGAACTCGCTTATCGTTTGGCCGTTGAAGAAACACCTTTCATTCAAGCCATCCGCAAGAACGTAATTGTACTGATCACACCGGCACTCGAAGTAGACGGCCGTGATCGGATGGTTGATACCTACAACTATCGTAAAGCGAATCCAGGCAAGAATGTGCCGCCGCTGGTCTACTGGGGCCACTATGTGGCCCATGACAACAACCGTGATGGGTTGGGTATGGCTTTGGCGCTGTCGCGCAATCAGATGAAGACTTTTCTTGAATATCATCCGACGATTCTGCATGACCTGCACGAGTCTGTGCCTTTCCTGTACACCTCGACCGGCACCGGACCTTACAACGCCTGGCTCGATCCAATCGTGATTGATGAATGGAACCTGCTGGCCTATCACGAGATTGAAGAGATGACCAAACGTGGAGTGCCGGGCGTTTGGACGCATGGCTTTTACGATGGGTGGGCGCCGAACTATATGTTCTATGTAGCGAATGGACATAACGCAATTGGCCGCTTTTACGAAACCTTTGGCAATAGCGTGGCCGACACTTTGGACCGCACGGTCAGGGCCGAATCGCAAAGGGACTGGTTCCGTCCCAACCCGCCACAGCCGCGCGTGAAATGGTCCTTGCGCAACAACGTCAACATGCAGCAATCCGCCATCCTGCTGGCGATGAACTTTGTTTCGAATAACAAGGATCGGTTTCTTAAGAATTTTTATCTAAAGAGCAAGCGCTCAGTCGCGAAAGCTACCAACGAGGGTCCGGCGGCCTGGGTGGTGCCAGCCGACCAGACACGTGTGGTCGAAGCGGCCGACATGATGAACCTGCTGCGTTTGATGGGCGTAGAAGTTCACACCGCTAACAAAGAGATCAGCTTGAAAGATCAGAAGTTTGCTGCAGGATCGTATGTGATCCGCATGGATCAGCCGTACTCGCGCATGGCTGACATGCTGCTCGACACGCAGTATTACAACGTGAACGATCCGCGGCCTTACGACGACACAGGTTGGACGCTGGGCGCTCTGCGTAACGTGAAAACGGTTCGCGTAACAGACAAGAGCGTCTTGCAGGCGCCAATGACTCTGCTGACCAAAGATGCAAAGGTCGTGGGGATTGTTACCAGCACATCCTCGCCCACTGCGTATTTAGTCAATCACAACGCCGAAAACAGTCTGATGACGTTGCGGTTCAAACTCAAGGATTTGAAGATTGCCGCTGCGGAGGATCCGTTTGAAGCTGGAGGCCAGAAATTCAACGCCGGAACGTTTATCATCAAGGCTTCAGATAATCCCGGCGACTTGAAGGCGAGGTTGTCAGGACCGGTTGCGGAGTCGGGACTGAAGGCGATCGCCGTTGAGAAGCTGCCTGAAATCAAAAGCCACCCGCTGGCAGTGCCCCGCATTGCTATTCTGCACACTTGGACGAATACCCAGAATGACGGCTGGTTCCGAGTCGAATTTGATCGACTCCAGATACCTTACTCGTACATTTCTGATCAGGTGATTCGGGACACTCCAAATCTGAAAGAGAAATTTGACGTAATCATCTTTCCGCCGGTCGGAGGGTCGGCCCAGGCAATTGTCGGCGGCATTCCGATGCGCGGTGCGCCAATACCATGGAAGGGAAGCGAGGTCACACCGAACATGGCTCTCGGTCCGGATCAGAGTGACGACATCCGGGGTGGGATGACCCTGCGCGGAGTCATGAACCTGCAAAAGTTTATTGAAGAGGGCGGCGTCTTTGTCCCCATCACCAATTGCGTCCGGGTCGCGGTTGATTACGGCCTGGTGAGCGGCGTGGCGATTCAGGAACCGCGAGCCCTGCAGGCCCGCGGCTCGGTTTACAACGCGACATTTTCTGATAGACGCAGTCCCATTGCCTATGGCTATGCCGACACCTTGCCGATTTACTTTAATCAGGCGCCTCTACTCCAGGTCGCTGCTGCAGGTGGTGGGCCGGTGGGGGGCGGGGGCGAGGGTGGTGGTGCTGGCGGTGCCGGGGCAAGGCCGTCTGGGCGTGGAACCCTGACTGATCCGGACATCGTTCAAGGGATGCCGCTGGCTGAACCCTCTCCGCCCAGACGAGCAGGCAGCGAGCAGCTAACCGACGAGCAAAGGCTGCAGCAGGGGCCCTTCTTCACTCCGCCGGCGTTAAGGCCCCGGGTCGTCTTGCGATTCGCTTCTGATGAGAAGAGTCTCTTAATCAGCGGTATGCTCGCGGGAGGTGTAGAGCTCGCGAACGCGCCGGCCGTGGTTGACGTACCAGTGGGTCAGGGACATGTGGTGATGTTCGCTAATAATCCGATGTGGCGGCACCAGACTCAGGGGAGTTTTTTCCTGATATTTAATACTGCCCTCAATTACGATCATCTGGGCGTTGGCAGAGACAGGGCAGCCGATCCAGGACGCGCGTCGACAGGCACTGCGGACAACAATTAGTGTTGCTTTTCTGGAAGAACTGAAATGGTGCCCCCGGCAGGACTCGAACCTGCGGCCCTCTGCTTAGAAGGCAGATGCTCTATCCGCTGAGCTACGGGAGCTCGAATTGAAACGTCGGCCGATGTTAGCACGGCTCGGAAATTCCCGCCAAAAAGAGAGTCGCTTAAAACAAACAGGCCGCCGGAAGATACTCCGGCGGCCCTTTTTCTTCTTTGGAAGATATTATGGTTACGGTTACGCAGCCCGCGTGATTTCAGCGGCTTCTGCATAGACACGGCGTCCGTTGAGAGCGTCGTCTATGATTTCTCTCACGGCAGAAATGTCCGGGTTAACATCCATCCGATCACATGCGGCTAAATGACGAATAATACCCTCGGTGGCGATTTCCATCGGCGGGCCGGTCAGCTTCGAAAAGCGCCGGGCCTGAATGTGATCAATTCTCTGTAGCCGCTCAGCCAGCGGCAGGCCCTTATCAAGATTCACGATTTTACTCTCTCTCCTTCATATCTAACTCGAATAGAAGTTCCGATTTACTAACTATAGATGCGTCCTGGGCGTTTCCAGGATGCAAACTCCTTACAGTCTTGGGAGATTTTGCACAGTACCAGACACGAGAGGGGGATCCGGATAGCCTAAACTGTCTCAGCGAAACCCGATACTATAGCACGAGTCTTTCGCTGCGGCTAGTAATTTTTTTAACAACATCCCTCAATAAAGCCTGATGTTTCGGAGGCTACAACGACTCTAGATTTGTTGTCCGTGCGTTAACACACAGACCACCAGAATTAATCTCGGCGGAGTGCTCGAACTGCTAATCAAAATATTTTCCTGGGGCACGTCTCCGTTTCAACGGTGTTGGCCCGGTTGCCAACAACCGCCGTGGGAGTCTCGGAAAAAGAGAAGCGCCGACGGTGCCTCCGGGGACGGAGACACTACGCCGACGCCAATACTTCCGCGAAGGAGATTAAAAGGTAGGCTACTTAACTACTTTTTCGGAAGGACTGAATCCTTCATCGCCTTCCCGACACGAAACTTTAGGGTTGTTTTTGCTGGGATTTGGATAGTTTCGCCAGTTGCGGGGTTCCGGCCTTCACGCGCCTTCCGCTCTGAACGAACCAATTTTCCAAAGCCCGGCAACACGAACTCGCCATTCGATTTTACTTCGGAAGTTGCCAGGTTACCGAGATCTTCGAAGAGCTGCTTTACCTGGGCTCGCTTCATACCGGTTCTTTCAGCGAAGTAATTGATAACGTCGGACTGAGTCATGCGTTTCTTGCCTGCTGCCGTGCTGGTCGCCATGTGTGGTATACCACCTCCAAAAAGTCAACAAAATGAGAAAACTGTCGCAGCCAGATATACCACAGACCAGGCATAAAGTCTGCTAAAATCGGCATTTTTTCGCCCATTTTGTAAAAAAGTTTTGCTGCCGGTCAGTCGAACCTGACCGCCATTTAGATGTCAATCGGGGGGAATGCTTCGGGCGATTCAGCCTGGAGTCTCCGCGAGAGTGATCTAAGTGCAGATGCCGGGTCATTTAGGGAACCCAACAAGATCAGGCAAAACGGATCCCTGAGCTGGAACCACGCTCCTTAATGGTTCCGACCAGGATGAGACCGACTTGGAAGGTAGGTCGTGGTAGAGGATCTTTCGGGTTTTTGGTCGGGGCGAGAGGATTCGAACCTCCGACCTCTCGGTCCCAAACCGAGCGCACTACCAGGCTGTGCTACGCCCCGTACTCACACGCAAGTTCGCATTGTCCTTGAAACAGACCCGCCATTCTAGGCATTTGCCAAAGTAATGGTCAAGGATCGAAGGAACTCAACTGCACCTAACAATGCGCGCGCTCGATGACTTATCTCATTCTTGGTTTCTGGTTTCATCTCGGCAAAGGTCTGGTCATAACCATTCGGAATGAAGACCGGATCGTAACCAAAGCCTCCAGATCCGCGTGCAGCGAAATCAATACGCCCATCGCACGTACCCACTGAGACGTTGAGGATTTTACCCGCACCGTCAGCGATCACAACCGCCGAGACAAATCGAGCCGAGCGCTCGGCCGCTGAATTTCTTGATAGTTCAGCCAATAACTTTCCGATGCGGTCGGCGTCAGAAGCCCCTTCTCCGGCATACCGGGAGGACAAAATACCTGGGGCACCGCCGAGCGCATCGACTTCCAACCCGGAATCATCCGCCACGGTTAGCCGACCAGTTTGCGTTGCATAGCCGACGGCTTTCAAAGATGCATTTTCGATAAAACTGTCACCCGTTTCAGGGACCTTTTCAACAGTGGGAAAGTCGGTAAGCGCGGAGAGTTCGATTGGCAGGTGAGCAACTAATTGCCGAAGCTCCCGAAGTTTGCCCTGGTTCTGTGTAGCCACCAACAGGGATTGCCGAGTGATCACTTGGCGTTCTCCGGAGTTAGCGTTACCAGTAGCGAGCCCAGCAGGCCAAAGGAGGATCGCGAGGTCCATTCGAGCCCGACATCCCTTAGAATTACAACACTAACGGTGAACGGCAGCGATTGCGAGGCCTGGTCTATGGCAGGCGCGCTGGTAGAAAACGCGGACCGCTCGTGCTCTGAGAAAAGCTCGACAAACGAAATAGCGGCCTTCTGATCGTTGCTGAAAGTAAGCACCGTTATCGGTAGCGTAAGGTCGATCAGGCGTTGCGACTCTCGGAAAGCATCGGTCGCAGTCAGAAGTTTAGATTGGGTCTTCGCCTGAAGACAGTGACGAACTGCCTCCGCAGGCCCGGAAAGAAAGTAGTTGTCGGCGAAGCTGGCCGCCCAGTTGTCGGTGCTGGAAAGTAACAATTCGAACTCTCCCACGGTCTCGGTCTTTGGCTTTGCTCCCAGCCGTTGGAGGGCCACCTTTCGCAGGCCCTGTCGATCCAGGGCCTCAGCGATAAGGACTGACGGCGACGTTTCTTCCAGTCGAATGGTCTGTATGCGAGTGCCAACGGAGTGAACAAAGGAATCGGCGTCGTCGATTCCATATGGCTTGAAAAGACTCCGCAACAACGGGCGCGTCGCAATTGCTCCAATCAAATCAGCATGCGACGCTATGATGGAATTTAGATCGCGCCAAACTCCTTCAACATCACGAAAGTGATAAAGCGAAACAGAATGCGCGTCGGCTGGTACGAAGGGCAAATCAGCGAGCGCTAGCCTATCTTCGGGAACGAAGCTGCCGCGAAGCTTGTCGGCCACGCCCGCTGAAAGCATTATCGAGCAGCGCTCCTCAACCGTGCCGTCAACAAACCTGGAGCTCCAGCCCAAACCATCGACAAGATTTCCGATCGTCTCAGAGAAGATCTGCGAGACAGTGACAGCATCCGACGATGAACCCGCGCGATAAAGCGCATATGCCTGCAGCAATGACTTCACCCCGGACTTGGATACGAAGCCAAACACAGTCGCGTTTTGGGCGCTGACTTTTTGGCGCAAGTCATCGAACGGCTTTTCGCCGGAGAGTGGGGCGCGCTTTCCCTCCCGCGCTTCAACACAATGCATTACCGACTCCTCGTCATTGCCGATGATCGCAACAGTTCCGGTGAAGGCCGCTACGATGTGCCGGGATCCATCACCGGAGGACCACTCACTAAGATCGACGCCGTCAACTTGTTTGTGCGACAGGATCGGTTGTCCATAAATGCGCTTGGCAAGGTCCTCGATGTGTTGCTCGACTATAGGCCGCATTCGTCTCTGCGTAGTGTGGGTTTCTATAACGAAAGTAGCGAGCGGTTTGATGGT
>DATNNY010000317.1:0-3755 GCA_035601635.1 Pyrinomonadaceae bacterium | reverse complement strand
CAATTCGAGGATCTCGCCCTTGACGTCCACGGTAATTTTCTTGGAAAGGTCGCCGTTGGCTACGGCGGTGGTTACCTCAGCGATGTTTCTTACCTGGCTGGTCAAATTACTGGCCATTGAGTTGACGCTGTCGGTCAGGTCCTTCCAGGTGCCGGCGACGCCTTTGACCTTGGCTTCCCCGCCGAGCTTTCCTTCGGTACCTACTTCACGGGCCACGCGGGTCACTTCCGATGCAAACGATCCAAGCTGATCGACCATCGAATTGACGATCTTTACCGTCCGCAGGAACTCCCCCTTCAGCGGACGATTATCGACTTCGAGGGCCATTCGTTCCGACAAATCGCCGTTGGCCACGGCGCCGATCACGCGCGCCATTTCACTAGTGGGGCGCGCCATGTCATCGATGAGCAGGTTGGTTGAGTCAACCAGACGAAGCCAGGAGCCGGCTGCCTGAGGCACAGCCGCTCGGTGTATGATCTTTCCCTCTTTACCGACGACGCGGCTGACACGCTCGAGCTCGCGCGCAGTGCGATCGCTTAACTCGATGATGTCGTTAAAGGTGTCGGCAATCTTGCCGGCCTCTCCGGTCCAATCGCCGGGCAAGCGCGCTGAAAAGTCGCCCTTCTTAAAAGCCAGTAGAGTTTTCAAAAGTAGTTTTGTATTTAGTGAGTCACTCTTGACGGTTTGGGTTCGCATTGGTTTCCCTTTCGAAATTTCAGGTTCATTCGGAAGAGTTCGGACTAGCCTTGCAGGACAGTTTGACGCCCGGAGAACAGTTTGGGAGACACTCCAGCGGACGCAGACGTTCCGCGAACTGAGAGGGGGACTATTTAGTTTGGGGGGGGAAGAGAGAAACGCCCGGGGGGACGTTGCTTTCATAGTATTTATACTTAGGCCGCGGGAATCTGTAAACTCTTTTTTGAGGAAAAGAGCGCCGGCTGTCCTGTTCGGAGTTCGCTGCCTGGTGGCAAGAGGGGTTCGGGAGGCTTCGCCCCCGGGGCGAAACACATGGTTTTTCTTCCGGTTTTTGACCTTAGTGCCTGCCTGGCCCTCATTTCCTGGCCACGACGTCTATTTCGCCGTAGAAGGTGTTGCCAAATTCATCGGCCGTTTCGGTCACGTAACAATCAAAGAGCAGGTAACGGAACTTGCCCAAACTCCCCCGCGCATCAGTAATGCTGACGCCGTACTGACCGCCATCATCCCCATCTTTCGAGCGCGTGTCGACAACTGTAATCAGTTTCCAGCCGCAGGTGACGGGATCGATGTTGGCTTTGGGAGCAGGATTGAAATTGACAGCGGCGCCATCACTGGCCCAGAGCCGGTACACCTGTGGACCACGCGTGTCCGGGTGCCATGAATAAGTATTGACCTGCGCGATCTCGATCAGGCTGCCGAGATCCATTTGCAAGCGGCCGCCTCCAGTCCCGGCGTTCCAGAAAAAGTTTGCCGCCGGCTGATCTTCTTCCGTGGGCAACACACCGTCAGTGAGCACGCTTACGTCGGCGCCGTTCCCATCAGCCTCACCTTCAACCAGCAGCAATTTGGCCCTGGCAGCCGCGTCGTCTTTGGCGGGGGACGGGACATTCTTGAACTTGAAGGCACGGGTAGCCGTGGCATTTGGATTATGATCGATGGTGATCTTGACCTGGGCATGCGTGGTCAGCGCCAGTGCCAACAGCGTGGCGGTTGGGAAAAAGAAGTGGAATAAATTACGGCTCAGGATAACTGCTCCTTCAAGCCGCGCGTCTCTTGTCATTTAGCTTGCGCTTGCTTTTTGTTCCCGGCCGCCCTTCGGAACGAGTGACCTTAATCAACCCGTGAAGAGCATTGTTAACAGCTTCATCGTTAGGAAAGACTTTGGCAATCTGTGGGTCGAGCACGATGATGTTTGTCGATTTCTGAATGCGCCTCGCATACTTCCCGCGCACAATCTTTCCAAAGTCGGATCGTTTGTATTCCGGTCGCAACCAATCGTTAAGTTCTGATTTGGCTTTCTTCATAGATTTTTCTCTCTTGCCTGGTAGCGCGTCTCGCACTGATTATTCGAATGGACTCGCTTCGCTCAGTGTGCGAAACGGTCAGCAGCCTGCCTTTCGACGATAGACCGAAGGTTACGAATCAATTTTCGCCAGCGGAATGATCGGGATCGGCGCCAGTTGCCGAAAGCGGATCACGAAATGCCGTAGTTGCCTCTTCAAAAAGAAACTCGATGCTTGGGCAGATTCAGCTTCGCTTTGCGAGGATCCCATTCAAATCTCATCGACGGAATTATAAACTTGAACGGTTACTGCCGCCATTATGAAAGCATCCGAGGGGCGTAAATGTGACGAGCGGACTCGATCACTAGTTACTCCACTTGGCGGGCTGCCGGTCCCATCGATGTTCCGTGAGTTCAGCCAGCAGATCGTCAGATAGTCTGCCGGTATCGCTCGCCGCGATGTTGGAATCGACGTGCGCGAGCTTACGCATACCGGGAATGATCGTGCTGACGACTGGGTTGCCAAGGATGAAGCGCAGAGCCATCTCAGGCATGCCGATTCCAGCTCGCTCGGCGATCGGTTTGAGGGCGTCGGCGCGCTCGACACTGGGGATCAGGTTTTCCGGCACGAAGTAAATATTGCGCCAGTCGCCTTCCGGCCACTTGCTTTCTTTAGTGAGCGTGCCGGTCAGCGAGCCTTCGTCAAACGGCACGCGGGCAATTACCGCCGTATCCATCTCGACGCAGGCCGGGAAAAGATCATCCTCAGGACTTTGATCGAAGATGTTGTAGATCACCTGCACCGCATCAATCAGACCGCTCTTCACCGTGCGTACGGCGTTCCAGGGTTCCCACCGGTTGATGCTGATGCCGACAGCTTTGATTAATCCGGCGCCACGCAGCTCGTCCATCTTTTTTGCCCAGCGATCGTCTTCGACCCAGGCATCCTCCCACACATGGAACTGGATCAGATCGAAGCTCGCGAGGCCGGCGTTCTTCAGACTGCTGTGAACGTAGTCGTCGATGTGATCAGGGGGGAAGCAGTCGTCTAGATTTGCGTCCCGGCGGCTGGGCCATTGGAGATTCTTTGGCGGGATCTTGGTGGCGGTGTAGAGTTTTTTCGCGGGGTTCGCGCGAACGATCTCACCCAGCAACTTCTCGCTGCGCCCCTGGCCATAAGCCCAGGCCGTATCAAAGAAATTACAACCCAGATCGACGGCGCGCTGCAGGGCCTGAAGCGACTCGTCATCGTCTGAGCCAGTCCAGCCTCCCATGCCCCACATGCCATAGCCTATTTCGCTGACTTTCCAGTTGGTGCGGCCAAATCGTCGATAGTTCATGATGATGTTTGTCCCTTGCGTTTTCTGTGGGTCTTCTGATCATTCGCTATGATGAGGTCAGTACCGAGAGCGGTAGCGACCGGGTAGCTTCCGCGCGGCCGCTGTTGTTTGATGCGTTAAGACCCGGTCGCTACCGCTCCCGGTTCTGACCTCATACGGCCAAGTATTAATTACGTTCCAGCGTATCGTAGAGCGGTTGCGCGGCGGAGACTCTCGCCGGCTCGTCAGCCACCGTGATCGCCAGAATGCGGATTTTTTCATTGTCCGGCAAGACCAGCGTCCGCGCGCCGGCCGGCAAATCGATCACATACGCGAAGAGATAAGCGTACGCATAGGCTTCGGCGCTGCCGTCGGCGGCGTTGCGATGCGAAGAAAACCATGCGATGTCAGCCCGCTTAATAAAGCCGGGTCGAATACCCAACATCTCTCCGTAG
>DATNNY010000316.1:0-22879 GCA_035601635.1 Pyrinomonadaceae bacterium | reverse complement strand
GAACGCGCGCTGACCTTCGCCGGCTATGAAGTGCAGCACGCGTGGGGTGATGGCGGTCATAACGGCAAACACTCGACGATGATCTTTCCCGACGCGATGCGCTGGTTGTGGCGGGACTGGCCCCAGCCCGTGAAAGGCGGCGCGACCCGAAACGACATGCTCGCGAGCATCCTGATCCCGGGCGAAGGCTGGCAACTTGTCAGCGAGGGCCACAAGCTCGTCGACGGTCCGGCCACGAACGCCAAAGGCGAAGTCTTCTTTAATGATGTGACGAACAGCAAGACTTATAAGATCGGACTTGATAACAAAGTCACCGAGTTCATCGCTGATTCAAAGAAAGGCAATGGCCAGGCTTTTGGTCCTGACGGCAGACTCTATGCGGTGGCGATGGGCGAGCGGAAAATCCTTGTTTATGACACGAAAGGCAAAGCTTCCGTTCTGGCTCAAGGCTGGGTTGGTAACGACATCACCGTGGCGCACAGCGGAAACATCTATGTCACGAATCCTCCGGCCGATAACGCGATCGGGCCGAGCAAGGTCTGGCTGATCAAGCCGAACGGCGAGAAAATCGTCGTCGATACCGGATTGAAGTACGCGAACGGCGTCACGCTGTCGCCGGATCAAACTCTGCTTTACGTCGCGGACTATCGCTCGCATTGGGTTTACAGTTATCGCATCAAAGCCGACGGCACACTCGATGATAAACAACGCTTCTACTGGCTGCACGTGCCGGACACTTCGGACCAAAGCAGCGCCGATGGCATTCGCGTCGATCGCGAAGGCAGACTCTATGTCGCCACTGCGATGGGCATTCAGGTCTGCGATCAGGCAGGGAGAGTGCAGTGCATCATTCCGACGCCAAACAACAAAGTCTCGAACTTCGCTTTCGGCGGCGAGCACTTTGACACGCTCTACGCGACCTGCGGCGATCGAATCTATAGACGCAAGCTGAAAGTCGCGGGTGCTAATGCGTGGGATGTGCCGAACAAGCCGGCGGCGCCGAGAATGTGATTTCTGCCTGGGTTGTATTTACGCCGGATCCGCAGCAGAGATGATTCCGCGAACTGACGAAATCGTGCAAGAGACCGACAGTCAGTATGTCGTTACCTTTACCCGAAACGGCCGCCGGAGTTATTGGGTTGCACGTGCACGCGTGGCGAGGGTATGTAGCTAGAGCGCAGTGAAAGCTCGATCGTCGAGATGTGATAACATTTCGACGAAGTTCAAAATGTCTTCAAAATAAGGCCGGATCGTTTGAGCAAGATCCCATGGGTCTCAGAGTCTACATTGAGACGACGATTGCCAGTTATCTGACGGCCCGACCGAGCAGAGACTTAATAATCGCGGCCCATCAACAGTTGACGCAAGAATGGTGGGACCAGCGGCGGGCGATTTTTGATTTGTACACTTCGCAGATTGTCATTCAAGAAGCTAGCGCGGGAGAAGCAGCCATGGCGAAAAAGCGGAGGGACGCTCTTGACCGAATTCCGCTGCTCAGTCTTAATCAGGAAGCAATTGCCTTAGCTCGCGCGTTCGTGGAGAAAGGTCCTATACCTGAGAAGGCCGGAGTAGATGCGTTGCATATTGCACTCGCTACTACTCACGGCATGGACTACCTGCTAACCTGGAATTGCAAACATATCGCAAATGCCGAGATGCAAACGGGAGTTGCGAAGATATCACGCGAGGCCGGATTCGAGCCGCCGGTGATTTGCACACCGGAAGAACTTTTTGGGAGTTAGATATGTGGAACGACGAAATAGTAGAGGAAGTCCGCAAAGTGCGCGACGAATACGCGGCGCTTCTAGATTACGACCTTGAAGCAATCTTCAAGAACATAAAGCAACAGGAAGAGACGTCACACCGTGAGGTCGTCTCTTTGCCGCCAAAGAAACCTCAGTTAGTAGAGCTACCCACACGATAGCCCCAGGCTCCGTCGCGAACAAAGTCTGCACTCAAAATCCCGAGTAGATGAAGAAAGCATCGGCAAAGAAAAATACTAACGCTCTGCGACCGGAATACGACCTTTCGCAACTAAAGGGTGGAGTGCGAGGCAAATACTACCGACAGGCAACTGCCGGCACAAATCTCGTGCTGATCGAACCGGCGAAAGTTTCTTCTGATACTAAGTCACTGAATCGTGCTTGATAAGTCCTCCCAATGACGCGGAACGAAAAGCCAATAGTTTGGGTTGATACGGCTCGTGTTGACATTTCGAATGCTCTCGCAGCCGTATCCACCACGTCTAGACTCGTTGCACGCTCCGATCTCGAAGTCGCGATAAGAAAGAGGGTGTCGTTTCCACCGTTTGATGAACAGAACGCTTGGAGCGCTCGTACCATCTCCCCGTACCTTTCCGCGGTTAGGGAGTGTATCGAAAAGTACATTTATGAACTTGTTCAGTCATATTCTCCAGCGGAATGGCTGTGGTTTCTCAGGCGAGTGCCGGATGAGATCTTTGCAGGCTCACTCCCAACCACACTGGGGTATATGGAGGGACTGGCGGATGTTGCTTCGGCATTATCAACCCGGCCCGCAGGAGCCCTCCCGTTGTCCTCGGGGATGATTTCTTACGAAGTCAATGACAAGATCACGCGTCTTCTCATTCGCTTCCTCATCGCGATAGGCTATCTTTTCGACATTCACATGCGCCTTCGGTTCGCAGGAAAAGGCGCCACATTCAGGAAACCGATAGGTAAACGGTTCCTTCCTCAGCAGCAAGTTTCAAATGAGATGCGTCAAGCGATCGACCTATACGATAGACGAGTGGTCCGCGCTCAATTGCCTTTTCGCCGCGTTGGAACAGAGATTTCGGCGAAGACGAAGAATACCGACTCCATGATGGTTGTTCAACGCACCAATCCTATCTACATCGAAGCACCGCTCGGAAAGGGCCTTGGTTTTGTTGAGACACGCTTCGTTCCTAAGTTTGTTTCAGTCGATGCTTTGCAGCGCATTAATCACGATCTTAGATTTGAAGCGCCTGCACTCTGGTCGCCAAATGTTGCAACGCTTGCAACTTTCCTTCGCTGCGGCTTCGAAATCCTAGCTAGCTCTCGTAGTGGGCCGGCAAACCTTTCGAATGTCGGTTACCTAATCGTGAAGGAGACATCATTTCACAAAAGCCTGGCGAAATGCTGGTCTGATGTGCTGAAATGGCAGGAGAACCTCTTTCCCACCTTCCAACCAATTAGAGACTCTTACGACTTGTTGCGTAGACTGAAAACCATCCGTGGATCGCTTTGGCCACTCCAAATCGGACCAGTTGTCAGAGAATTCGAAGACGGCCTGTGTCTGGATCTCTACGCTGCCACGAACCTGCTAGAAACAATGTTCGAGTTTCCTGCCGAACAGGGCGTAGTCGCTAACATCCGAGCGCGGCACTTTGAGCTTGCGGTTCAGAAGAGCATCAATGCCTCACAGTGGCGACCGCCCAAAGACCTTCTAGCATTGCGCGGCGTTGGATTGCGACTTGGTGGACGGGAGATTACTGATGTCGATGCGCTCGGTGCGCGAGACGACAGACTTCTTATAATATCCTGCAAGAGCGTAATCTATTCGAAGGACTACGACGCGGGAGATTATCGACTAGTTCGTAACATTGCCTCCAACGCACGAGAATCGGTAGAGTCCTGGTCGAGAATAGTGAAAACGATTCTGGAAAACCCCGTGGGAGATAATTACGATTTCTCACTGTTCAGCCGCGTTGTTGGAACCGTTTGCACTCCGGACGTCATTTATGTCCCGCTTGGCCCCTGTACGGAGTTAATAGCTGCCGATCTGTTGGCTCTCATCACGCTTGAAGAGCTCCGCGAATGGCTCGCGGCGCATTGATGTTGTCTTTTCGAGATAGCCATTGTCATAATCCGCGCCAACTATGATCAGACCATTCCGCGGTGTTCATCCGCAAATTCATCCGACAGCTTTCATCGCCGACAGCGCGCAAGTGATCGGCGACGTGCACGTAGGTGACCAGGCTTCGATCTGGTTTGGCACCGTGGCGCGCGGCGACATGTTCTACATCCGCATCGGCGATCGCACCAACGTCCAGGACAATTGCGTTTTGCACACACGCACGGGCGAATTGCCAACGGTTCTCGAAGATCAAGTTACCGTCGGACACAGCGTTACTCTGCACGGCTGCCATGTCGAGCACGGTTCGCTGATTGGGATTGGATCGATTGTGCTCGACGATGTGCGGATCGGGGCCCAGTCGCTGGTGGCAGCTGGATCGTTGGTCTCTCCGGGAACAATCATCCCGCCGCGTTCGTTGGTGATGGGAATGCCGGCGCGAGTCAAACGGCCGTTGACTGATGACGAGGTTTTGAGTCTTGATCGATACTGGCAGAACTATGTGGAGTATTCACTGGCGTATCTAAGCGAGAAGGAATAAAACCATTTTCCATTTCTTATTTTCCATTGATGATTGTTACGGAACCGGGAGCGGTAGCGACCGGATGCCACGACTCAACAACGGTCTTCGCTGAATGGCTTTGGTGCTTGAGATCGCCGGCTTTCCTGGCTGCACGACTACTTTCCAAGTTGAGTGCTGGCATCCGGTCGCTACCGCTCCCGGTTCTGTACCGCACTCTCCCTCGATAATTAGTCAGGCGTGCTTCTCTTGCACGGCTGGCTCGGGGGTCGGTAGCGGCAGCACGTCGCTCTTATAGCCGCAGTCTTCATTGGCACAGCGGCGCGTCGTGCCTTTCTTGGTGGTCTTCTCCAGCAGGAAGGGAGCGCCGCATTGCGGACACTTCTCGATCACCGGCTTGTCCCAATAGACAATTTCGCATTTGGGATACTCAGCACAGCCGTAGAAAATCTTGCCGCGCTTGGATCGCTTGACGATGATTTCGCCTTTGCAGCCTGGGCGCGGACACGCGACGCCGGTGGTCTCGCGCTTGATGTATTTGCACTTCGGATAGTTCGAGCAGGAAATGAACTCGCCGAACCGTCCCTGACGTTTCACCAGTTGGGCGTTATCAACCGGGCACTTCTCTTCCAGGATTTCCGGTGGTGCAGAGACCTGGCCGCTCTTGGAAATCTTGCGGATGTTGCGACAATCGGGATAACCCGAACAACCGTAGAACGGTCCGAACCGGCCACGTTTTAACTGCATCTGCTTGCCGCAGAGTTCGCAGGCCTCGGGCTCTTCGTCGCCATCGGCTGAAGCTTGCGCTTCCTTGCCGTCCACGGCTGGAGCTGGCTCAGCATCGCGCGTCGCGCCGCATTCAAGACACTTTAGATACTTGCCGAAGCGGCCGAGCTTTTGCACCATGCCCGGCGTGTTGCACTTCAGACAAACTTCTTCAGTAGGCGTTTCCTTCGTCTTAACATCGGCCGAATACTTGGTGAATTGAGCAAGATCCAGCTTGAACTTGTCGTAGAACTCGGTTAAGGCATCGGTCCATTTGAGTTTGCCTTCTTCGATTTCATCCAGTTCCTGCTCCATCCTGGCGGTATAGGTTTCATTAAAGAGATCGTCAAACCCGCCGTCTATTAGGACATCGTTGACCGTCTTGCCGAGGGCGGTGGGATGGAAACGTCCTTCCTTCTTTTCCACGTATTCGCGATCCTGGATTGTCGTCATGATCGCCGCATACGTCGAAGGCCGGCCAATGCCTTTCTCTTCCAAAATCTTGACCAGGGTGGCTTCGGTAAAGCGCGGAGGCGGCTCAGTAAAATGCTGTTCCGGATCGATTTTATTTAGCGCCAGCGTCTCGCCCTGGGTGACCCGAGGCAGGTTCCGCTCGTCTTCGTCTTCGGCCGGCTTTTCGTCGCGGCCCTCCTGATAAATCTTGAGAAAGCCGTCAAACTTCAGGACTGCACCGGAGGCGCGGAACACGAACCGGCCGGCCTGGATATCGATCGTCGTTTGGTCGAAGAGCGCGGGCATCATCTGGGAGGCGACGAAGCGCTGCCAGATCAACCGGTACAACTTCAGCTCTTCCGGTTTGAGATATTGGGCCAGCGAATCCGGCGTGCGCGTTACATCGGTCGGGCGAATCGCTTCGTGCGCGTCCTGGGCATCTTTCTTGGAACGATAATGCACGGCCTTTTCGGGCAGGTAGTTCGCGCCGTATTGCCCTCTGACAAACTCGCGCACTTCCTCGAGCGCATCTTCGCCCACGCGGGTCGAATCAGTTCGCATGTAGGTAATCAGACCGACCGGGCCTTCGGCGCCAATCTCGACACCTTCGTAGAGGTGCTGCGCAATCATCATGGTGCGCTTAACTGGAAAGCTGAGCTTGCGCGAGGCTTCCTGCTGCAGTTTCGAAGTGATGAATGGCGGCACCGGATTGCGCTTACGCTCTTTGGTCGTGACCTCGTTGACGACAAAGGTCTGCTGCTCGGCTTCTCGAACCAGATCTGTCGCCTGCGCCTCGTTGCCGATCAGGATTTCAGTCTTCTTAAGATCATTATCAAAGCCGCCGGTCTTTACAGTCTGATCACCGACTTTCAGCAAGCGCGCATCGAAGGCAGGCGGCTGCTGGCCGGTCAGATTTGCGCCGATCGTCCAATACTCAGTCTTAACAAAGGCTTCAATCTCGCGTTCGCGTTCGACCACCATGCGCAGCGCGACCGATTGCACGCGGCCTGCGCTGAGCCGGCCGCCAATCGTGCGGCATAGCAAAGGCGAAACTTTGTAACCCACCAGACGATCGAGCACACGACGCGCCTGTTGCGCATCGACGAGGTTCCCGTCGATCTGTTTCGGATGCTCGAACGCCTGTTGCACGGCGCGCTTGGTAATCTCATTGAACATCACGCGGAAGGTCGGGATAACCGGCTTCTTCGGCACGATCTCTTCGGCCAGATGCTGGCAGATAGCTTCGCCTTCACGATCAGGGTCAGCAGCGAGATAAATCGCGGTGGCGGTCTTCGCGGTCTTCTTCAGATCGGCAACAATCTTTTTGTTGTTGCGCTTCTTTGAATCAGGAATGATCTCGTATTCCGGCTGGAAATTATTCTGCACGTCTACGCCCAGGCCCTTCGAAGGCAGGTCCTTGATATGCCCAATCGAGGCCATCACGACGAAGTCCTTGCCGAGATATTTATTGATCGTTTTCGCCTTGGCGGGCGATTCGACTATGACGAGATTCTTGGTCATTACTTATTCAATTCGGGTCACCGACAGATACCTGTTCGATGATCGAGAGTTGCTTCCAAACCATTTGCAAAAGGTTTTTGGGAGCGGGAATGAAAATAACACTAAGTATGCCCTAAACACCAAACGAAGTCGTTTTGCATCGATTCTAAAGGGTTTCGCCGCGACCAACAGCCGGAAAACGCGATAACCCCGCTTTACGGTGCGGCGATCGGCCAAACAGTCGTCGCACTCCAAAGCTTACATCCTCCGCACAAAACACATTCCTGGAAGTGCCCTAACCAGCTCGCGCATTTCCAGAGCCAGTAACGCGCTGGTAAGTTGGGTGATCGAGAGCTTGGTGCCTTCCGCGAGTGTATCGATCTGCTGAGGCGTATCGGTCGAAAGCAGATTGAAAACGGCCAACTCTGGTTCAGACAAATCCGGCGGCGACAGCTTCAATTGATCCAACAGCTCACCTTTCTTCTTCGACCTCCGGCTCGGCGGCGGGAGCAATTCGGCGGCAATCTCTGCGGGCAACTCGCCGGCAACGTCCTGCCATTGCTGCACCAGCTTGGCCCCGGCCCCTTTTATTAGATAGTTGGTGCCAAAAGAATTACGCGAAGTGATGTTGCCCGGCACCGCGAACACTTCGCGGTTCTGTTCCATGGCCAGCCGCGCGGTAATCAGCGAGCCGGAATTCTCAGCCGCTTCGATCACGAGGACGCCCAGGCTCAGACCACTGATCACTCGGTTGCGATACGGAAAGTTCTCAGAGACCGGTGGCGTTCCCAACGGAAACTGAGTCACCATCGCACCGCCGCGATTCAGAATCTCGTCCGCCAATTTTTTATGATCGCGCGGGTAAATCCGATCGAGTCCGGTGCCCATTACCGCCACCGTGCGTCCTCCCGCTTCCAGCGCGCCCCGGTGCGCCGCAGCATCGATGCCGCGAGCCAGTCCCGAAACGATCGTGACGCCGCGTTGCGCCAACTCTCGTGACATCATCAGCGCGGCATTCTGGCCATAGGTGGAACAGCGCCGCGAACCAACTATCGCTATGCATGGCCGCTCGAGACATTCGTCCCACGCGCCTTTTACATACAGCACGACCGGCGGATCGTACGTCTCGCGCAAGAGCGCCGGATAAACCCCATCGTCGAGGACGAGGATGTCGCCGCCGAGTTTGCGCACGCGCTCGATTTCAGTTTCCGCGCGCTCGTGTAATTCGCGCGAGGCGATGCTGTCAATGGCTTCCGGCGGCAGACGCAGCAGGGCGAGTTCCCGCCGGGGCGCGTCAAAGATCGCTTCCGCCGATCCAAAATGTTCGAGGAGGCGCGCCGTGACCCTGGGCCCGACGCCGGGAGTCATGTTGAGGGCAATCCAATCCTTCATTAGTGAGCAGTCGGCTGTCAGCACTGAGCAGTCAGCAAACCGGAAAAGGCCTTAGCAGAAGATTTGAAACAAGCCGCGCGAGGAGAGGAATTACCACTTCGCAAAGTTGCCGTCAATGCAACGAATTGCGCAACTTTTTGATGGGAGAGTCCGACGAACCAAGCAAGATGTTTGCAGAAACAAAGAAGCGTCTTACTGCCTACTGCTTACTACCGACTTGCCTACTATCGGAATGGCGGAGGCGTGTAGGAATCGAACCTACCTGAGCCTGCTCTCGCAGGCTCACTAACGGTTTTGAAGACCGCGCCATTCACCAGAACAGATGCGCCTCCGTGTTTATCAGCTCAAATTTCAAATCTGAATTTGAATTTGGACGAGCCATGTAACAGGGCTTGACCCTACCCGCGACCAAAGCCTCTGTCAAGCAAACACAAATCGCCGCCAGGACGGTCATAACGATGACGCAGTCAGTACCGGGAGCGGTAGCGACCGGGCCTCGATTGCTGGGACCGTCAAGGTTGCTAAGCCAATAACCCGGTCGCTACCGCTCTCGGTACTGACCTCAAGTGCTGCGTGGATCGGTCCACCCGGTAAGGCAATCTCCCAAAACCTGACTTGACCCGCGAACGACTTCGCCCATAGAATGTCTATCGAACGAACGTTCGAACGGCCCGAAAACAAGCCCGCTAAGGCCCACTGATGCAGATGATCAACTTTCAAACTTCGCCCGAACAATACAAGCACTGGAAGCTGTCGATAGACGGCGAGGTCGCCAGAATCTCGATGGACGTGCAGGAAGATGAAACACTTGCTGAAGGCTACAAGCTGAAGCTGAATTCCTACGACTTGGGCGTGGACATCGAACTGGCCGACGCGATTCAGCGGCTGCGCTTTGAACATCCGGAAGTGCGCGCCGTCGTGGTTACCAGTCTGAAGCCGCGCATCTTTTGCGCCGGCGCGAATATCTACATGCTGGGCACCTCGTCGCACGCGTTCAAAGTAAATTTCTGTAAGTTCACGAATGAGACACGCTGCGCTATCGAAGACGATTCGCATCATTCGGGCCGTCGTTATATCGCCGCGTTGAATGGCACAGCATCAGGCGGTGGGTACGAACTCGCGATTGCGTGCGACGAGATTTATCTGGTTGACGACGGTAACTCCGCCGTGTCCCTGCCCGAGGTGCCGTTACTTGGCGTACTGCCGGGCACTGGCGGCCTGACGCGCCTGGTAGATAAACGCAAAGTGCGGCGCGACCGCGCCGACGTATTTTCAACTCTGGCGGAAGGATTGAAGGGCAAGCGCGCGAAGGACTGGGGGTTGATCGACGATTCGTTCCCTACCAGCAAATTTCAGGAAGCAGTGGACGCCCGGGTAGCGCAAGTTGTTAACTTGCGTGGCGACCTTGATGCCTCCTTCCCCTCTTCCCTTTGGGAGAGGGGTCAGGGGAGAGGGACTTACCGCGCTAAACCCTCCCCTTTGGTTCCCTTCCCAGAGGGAGGGGAGAAGAATGGCATCAAGTTGAATCCGCTCGAAGCTAAGTCAACCGACAACGGTCGCGAATACAAATACGTCTCCCTGAAGCTCAATCGCGAAAAGCGTTACGCCGATCTCACCGTGCGCGGGCCTGAGGCCAACTTACCAACATCTCCTGATGAGATTCAAAAGCTCGGCGACGACTACTGGCCCCTGCGCGCCTATCGCGAGTTGGACGATATGCTTTTGTATCTGCGAGTAAACGAACCCGAGATCGGTTTGATCTGTCTGCGGACCGAAGGCGCTATCGATGACGTACTGGCGATCGACAAAACGCTCGCGGCTAATCGCGATTACTGGCTCGTTCGCGAAATCGTTTTGCACATGGCGCGGGTCCTGCGACGGCTCGATCTTACCGCGAAGAGTTTCTTTGCGATTATCGAACCCGGCAGTTCTTTCGCGGGCAATCTGCTGGAATTGGCGCTCGCCTCGGACCGGACCTACATGCTGAACAATCCGGAAGTGGCCCAGACTTCAGTCTGTGTTTCTGAGCTCAACGCCGGTGCACTGCCAATGAACAACGGTCTGACTCGTTTGCAGTCTCGTTTTCTGGCTGAACCGGTCAAAGTTGATGAAGTGCTCGCTCACGAAGGTTCGTTCGACACTGAAGCAGCAGACCAAGCAGGGTTAGTAACTTTCTCGCCGGACGATCTTGATTGGGAAGACGAGATTCGGGTGGCAATTGAGGAACGCACTTCCCTTTCGCCTGACGCCCTGACTGGCATGGAAGCGTCGCTGCGCTTTGCCGGACCGGAATCAATGGACACCAAAATCTTCGGACGTTTGACTGCCTGGCAAAACTGGATCTTTCAACGGCCTAACGCCGTCGGTCCGCAAGGTGCTCTGACGAATTATGGTAAGCCGACGCAGGCGCAGTTTGATTACAAGAGGACTTGATGCTGGGAGCGCGGACGTCTCGTCCGCATTGAGCGCGAAGCTCGAATGAAGGTTGTTGAAGTTCATCCCAGCAAGAAATTGAGCGCGCGCGCTGTGCGGACGGGACGTCCGCGCTCCCAGCAGGAGACGTACATGAATCTTTACGATCACATTCCCAACAACGTAAATCTTTCCGAAGACAAGCGCCTGCAGCGCGCTTTGGAGAAGTGGCTGCCGAACTTTCTTGGTTGGTGGCACGACATGGGGCCCGATGGGTTTCAGGACAAGGACGTCTGGCTGCGCACGGCGGTCGATGTCGGCTCGGAAGGCTGGGCGCACTTTGATTACGTGAAGATGCCGGATTACCGTTGGGGCATCTTTCTCGAGCCTGCGCAACGCGACGCAAAGGTCGGCTTTGGCGATAACTACGGCGCGCCTGCTTATCAGGAAGTGCCGGGCGAATTTCGCAACTCGCTGCGCCGCATCATCGTCACACAGGGAGATACTGAGCCGGCTTCAGTCGAGCAACAAAGACTTCTCGGCCACACCTGTCCGTCCCTCTATGACCTGCGCAATCTTTTTCAGGTAAACGTCGAAGAAGGCCGGCATCTCTGGGCGATGGTTTATTTGCTGCAGGCTTATTTCGGCCGCGATGGCCGCGACGAAGCTGACGCGCTGCTGGAGCGCCGCAGCGGCAATCCCGACAAGCCGCGCATCCTGGAAGCATTCAACCAGCCGTGTGACGATTGGCTCAACTTTTATTCGTTCACGATGTTCACCGATCGTGACGGGAAGTACCAGCTCTCGGCCCTGGCTGAATCCGGGTTCGAGCCGCTGGCGCGGACGTGCAAGTTCATGTTGACCGAAGAAGCTCATCACATGTTCGTCGGCGACACGGGACTGAGCCGGGTGGTCCGCCGCACGGCCCAATTGATGAAGCAGAATCCAAACGAGGAGGTGCGCGAAGCCGGCGGCATTCCGCTTGAGATTATTCAGAAATACATCAACTTCTGGTTCAGCTATTCCCTGGATCTGTTTGGCGGTGAGATCAGTTCGAACTCAGCCGACTTTTTCGCTGCGGGTTTGAAAGGACGCTTCAAAGAGCAGGAGCAATACACGGATCACATCGCGGCGGAAGGCTCATTCGTGATGCAGGTGGTCGAGGGTGGAAAGTTGGTCCCGAGTGAAGTGCCTTTGCGAAACGCTCTGAACGAAGTGCTGCGCACAGAGTATGTGAAGGATTGTGAAAAAGGCCTGGCGCGCTGGAACAAGGCGCTGGCGGATGAAGGAGTCAATCAGCGTTTGTACCTTCCGAACATTCGCTTTCATCGTCACGTCGGTGAATTCGCCGGTCATCATTTTGATCTGGAAGGTGCGCTGATCACGATGGACGAGTTTGAAGCGCGCAAGGACGGCTGGCTTCCAACCCTGGAGGATCGCGAATACGTGCGCAGTCTGATGCACCCGGTAACCGAGCTTGGCAAGATCGCGAATTGGATCGCGCCCCCCGCATCGGGAATTAAGGGGAAGCCATTTGAGTTTGAATACGTGAGGCTGTAGGGGCAGGGCTCGTCCCTGCCCGAAGATTCGAAATTGGCCGGCGGGCAGGGACGAGCCCTGCCCCTACAAATATGCGTTCAAATGCTTCAACCGACCTTTCGCGTTACGATCAAAAGCTGGAGTTGATCCTGCGCGTCTCGGCGCGCATCTTTGCCGAGAAAAGTTATCATTCGACTTCCATGCGCGACATCTCGCGCGCGACGGAAGTCAGCCTCGCCGGGCTTTATCACTACTGCAAATCGAAGGAAGAATTGCTTTTTCTCATCCAGGATCATTGCTTTGGTCGTGTCCTGCAACGCCTGGAAGAACGTCTGCAGAAAGAGTCAGATCCAATAGCGAAGCTACGCATCTTCATCGACAATCACCTTTCGTTTTTTGCCGCCAATATGTCTGAGATGAAGGTGCTGTCACACGAGGCCGAGTCGCTCGGCGGGGACTTGCATGAGCATGTCTCTGCGCGGAAACGCCAATACACCCGGCGGGCCCGCAAGATAATCTCGGAAGTTCAACAGGACGCAGTCAGTTCACCGCGCGCCACGCGACGTAATGGCCAGCCCAAACGAACAGTCGATACAACGGTCGCGACCTATGCGCTATTCGGCATGATGAATTGGATCTATAACTGGTACGATCCGCGCGGCAAGTTGTCTGTCAGTCAACTGGTCGATAATATTACCCGTCTCTTTCTATCGGGCTTTCTTTCACCGGCAGAGCGGACCACGGTCCAGGGCGGCTCGGAATTGGCCGAAAAGGTTAACATCTGGCGCAGCGCCTGACGCCTGATCAAATTAGAAACGATGGCAACTCAATTTCAGATGACTGATCCAAAGCCGGCTCTCATGAACTATCGTGTCGATCACGGAATAGCGGTGCTGACTCTCAACGATCCGCCCGCCAACACTTACTCGTATGACATGATGCGGCAGATCGATGCTTGCGTTCTTGAAGCCCGCATGGACGAGAGTGTCGAGGTGATGGTAATCACCGGCAGTGGTGAAAAGTTTTTCTGCGCAGGCGCGAATATTAGTATGCTCGCCTCTGTCACGCCCGAATTCAAATATTATTTTTGTCTGCATGCAAACGAAACTCTGAACCGTTTGGAGCAGACGCCAAAGCTGGTGATCGCGGCCATCAACGGTCACTGTGTCGGCGGCGGTTTGGAGGTTGCCATGGCCGCGGACATTCGCATAGCTCGGCGTAACGCCGGCAAGATGGGTCTGCCGGAGGTTACCCTTGGCGTTCTGCCCGGCACCGGCGGCACACAGCGTCTGGCGCGGGCGGTGGGCAAGTCACGCGCAATCGAGTTGATGGCCACCGGTGAGTTGTTTAGTTTCGAGAAGGGACAGGAACTTGGTCTGGTCAATCAAATCTATGACGCCGAGACCAGCGAACAGTTCATGGAGCAGGCCCTGGATTACGCGCGCCAGTTCACGACGCCAAACAAAGCCACGCGCGCCGTCGGCCGCATCAAGCGCGCCGTGCAAACCGGCGCCGAGATTCCTTTCGAATCGGCCCTGGCTCTGGAACGCGAGTTACAACAGCAACTGTTCCAGTCCGAAGACGCCAGGGAAGGTCTGGAAGCGTACGTCAACAAGCGCAAAGCAGAATTTAAAGGAAAGTGAGTCAGAACCGCCTGCGGTAGCGGGCGGTTGATCCTTTTGCTACATAAAACCACCCGCTACCGCAGGTGGTTCTGACAGCTATGGACGACGAAAACATTAAAGTCAGCGAAGCCGATGGTATTGTAACGATCACGCTTAACCGGCCCGATCGTCTGAACGCTCTGGTCGGACACATGCGGCGAGATCTCGCCGAGGCCCTGGAAGAAGCCGGCAGCGATCCACACATACGGGTCGTGGTGATCAAAGGCGAGGGCCGGGCGTTTTGTGCGGGCGGCGACGTCGCGTTCATGGCGAAGATGCTGGAGCGCCAGGACGCGGAGGAATTCGCTCGCATTCTGGGCGCGGCCCGTCGAGTGATCCTGGCCATCCGGCAAATGACCAAGCCCGTGATCGCTTCGATCGAAGGGCCGGCGTCGGGCGCCGGGTTCAATCTGGCGCTGTCTTGCGATTTGCGTCTCGCGTCGCGGACCGCGACGTTCAGCCAATCTTTCGTGAAGCTAGGTTTTCATCCCGACTGGGGCGGAACATATTTCCTGCCCCGCATGGTCACGTCGAACATTGCGTGCGAGCTTTTCTTTCTGGGTGACACGATTGACGCGGACGAGGCTTTCCGTCTCGGCCTGATTAATCGCGTGGTGGCTCCGGAAGAGCTGGAAGCAGAGACGCAAAAGTTAGCCGAACGTCTGCGTTCCGGGCCGGCGGTGTCGATCGCGGCGGCCAAGCATGCGGTTTACGCCAGCGAACACGACACTTTGGAAAAGATGCTGCAATACGAGGTCGAAGCCCAGGTGCGATGTTTTGAATCCGAGGATGGGCGCGAAGGCGTGCGCGCTTTCATCGAGAAGCGGCCGCCCAGATTTACGGGAAGATAGATCTGTAGGAGCAGGGCTTGTCCCTGCCCGCGTTTCCGCAACCAGAAAGGGCAGGGACGAGCCCTGCCCCTACATTTATGCGACTCGAGAATCGCTTAGCTCTAATCACTGGCGGAGGTCGCGGCATTGGCCGCGCGGTAGCGATTGCGTTCGCCCGCGAAGGCGCGTCAATCGCGCTTGCTGCCCGTACGCGCATCCAGATCGAAAGCGTGGCCGATGAAGTTGCCTGCGAATTTGGCGTAGAGACGCTGGCAATCGAATGTGACGTCTCTGACACTGATAGCGTTAACCGCGCTTTCGCGCATGCCAGCGAACAGTTCGGTGGCGGCCCTGACATTTTAGTGAACAACGCGGGCATCGCCGAGACCTCGCCGTTCGTGAAAACCGATGAAGCCATGTGGCAACGCCATCTCGAAGTTAATCTGACCGGAGCATTTCGTTGTACGAGTCTCGCGTTGCCCGGAATGCTGGAGCGCGGTTGGGGCCGCGTCATTAATATTGCTTCAATTGCCGGCAAGACGGGCGCGCCATACATCTCGGCGTACTCTGCCTCAAAGCATGGCGTGCTCGGCTTGACGCGATCGCTCGCGTTGGAAATCGGCGCCAGCGGCATTACCGTGAACGCCATTTGTCCCGGCTATGTCGATACTGAAATGACTTCGCGCGGCATCGAAAATATTGTGGCCAAGACCGGCAAGTCAGCCGACGATGCACTGGCAGTGCTTAAGCGGGCGAGCCCGCAGAATCGGCTGGTGACCGCGGAAGAAGTCGCGGCGTTGGCTTTGTTACTGGCTTCCGAGGATGGCCGCGGCATTAATGGCCAGGCGATCAATGTCGATGGGGGGACTGTGCTGTTCTGATTTGGAATGCGGCGGCAAGCGTAGCGCGATGCCGCTTTCAATTCCATTTCGAAAATAATCCAAAGCGCCGTCGCCGCTTCGCTCTGCCGACGCACTCCAAAATTGAAATGATTGAAAACTTAGGCAACCGGGAACGCACGCACTCATGCGGTGCTTTGCGCAAGGAAGACGTCGGCAAGCGGGTCACTTTAATGGGGTGGTGCGCTAAGCGGCGAGACTTTGGTCCGCTCACCTTTATCGATTTGCGTGACCGCGATGGCATTACGCAGATCGTCTGCAACGAAGAGAAGGCGCCGAACGCCCACGCAAAAGCCAAGGAAGTGCGCGGCGAATATGTACTCGCCATTACCGGTGAAGTCGTGCTGCGCGATCCGAGCGCCCGCAACCCGAAACTATCGACCGGTGACATCGAGGTCCAGGCCACCGAGGTGGTGATCTTAAACGACGCGCGTACGCTTCCTTTTCAACTTGATGCTCCGTCGTCCGAGGCTTTGGCCAGCGAAGATCTCCGCTTGAAATATCGCTATCTCGATCTGCGCCGGCCGCAGTTGCAGGCAAATCTGCGCTTGCGGCATCGCCTGTTGCTGGAAATTAATCGTTACATGGACGAGCAGGGCTTCACGCAGATCGAAACTCCGAACCTGATCAAGTCGACCCCGGAAGGCGCGCGCGACTACATCGTGCCGTCGCGAGTGCAGCCCGGAAGGTTCTTTGCGCTGCCACAGTCGCCGCAGATCTTCAAGCAAATTTGCATGATTGCCGGGCTGGACAAGTACTACCAGATCGCGCGCTGCTTTCGTGATGAGGACCTGCGCGCCGATCGGCAGCCTGAGTTTTCGCAACTCGATGTGGAGATGAGCTTTGCTACATCCGATCAGATTTACGCGCTGGTCGAAGGGCTCTTCGCGCGAGTCTTTCGACTAATTAATGTTGAGTTGCCCATTCCATTCCCGCGATTCACTTTCGCCGATGTGATGGAACGCTTCGGTTCGGACAAACCCGACCTGCGTATTGTAGGGATGGAATTGAAGGACCTTTCGCCGGCGCTGGCCGAAACCAACTTCGCGCCGTTTGCCGCCGCGCTCAGCGCAGGTGGCCAGGTCAAGGGGATCGCGGTGCGCGGCGGCGCTGCCATGTCGCGAAAGACTTTAGACGAGTTACAGGAGTTCGCGAAACGTTACGGCGCCGGCGCGCTGGCCTGGATCAAGATCGGCGATGAACTCTCGTCATCATTGCTAAAAGTTTTGGGCAACGAGACGGTTGCGCGGCTGGCTGAACTGGCGGGAGCAACGAAGGGCGACGCGGTCCTGATCGTGGCCGGCAACGCCAGCGTGGTCGCCGCCAGTCTGGGCGCGCTGCGCAATGAAGTTGCGCGCCGCGAAAAGCTAATCCCGGACGGCGTCTTCGCGCCCTTGTGGGTGACCGAATTCCCGATGTTTGAATTTCACGAAGACGACGGGCGCTACTACTCAATGCATCACCCGTTCACGTCTCCTTTAGATGAAGACGTACCGCTGTTCGAACGCGCGGTGTCGGGCGAGACGCAACTGTTTGCCGGGTTGCGCGCCAAGGCTTACGACGCTGTCATCAACGGCGTTGAGGTCGCCGGCGGCTCGATCAGAATTCACCGGCGCGACGTGCAATCGATCGTTTTCAAAGCGCTCGGGATGAGCGAAGAGACCGCCCGGGCCCGCTTTGGTTTCTTTCTTGACGCTCTGGCGTACGGCACGCCGCCTCATGGCGGGATCGCTTCGGGCATTGAGCGTACGCTGATGGTGCTGGTACCCACGGAAAATATTCGCGACGTGATGGCTTTTCCCAAGACCGCCTCCGCCCAGGACCTGATGATCGACGCGCCGGGCGAAGTTGATGAAAGACAATTGGCAGAGCTGCATTTGAAAATCGTTCGGGAATAGTCAGCACGTGGATGTGTCTTGCGGCTCCGCCGCCGGATGGCAAAGCCACAAAAACATTTGCTTTCGTCCCGTTAGGGACGAGATATCTATAGACCTCGTTGTTACCAATCCAACTGAGCGCCGTTAAGGGCGCAATCTGAACCTCTGTTAACATTTCGCTCCTAACTGAGCGAAGGGAACCGGTCTTTCTACAAATCCGATGGCGAGACCATCCTTCCGCCAAACATGATCATTTCCTTCCAGCGTTCTCAACTCGACCAAATCATTTCGCATGCACGCGATGCCGCTCCGCGCGAATGCTGCGGCTTGGTCGGCGGCATCAACGCTCGAACTCAAACTGTCTATCCAACGCGGAATGTCGCCGCTGATCCCCTCGTCACCTACGAAGCGTCCCCGGAAGATCTGTTTGCCGCTCAGCGCGCGATGCGCGAGCGCGCCGAAGAATTGCTGGCGATTTACCATTCCCATCCGCGCTCTGCTAATCCACGGCCTTCGCAAACGGATGTGCGGCTTGCCTACTATCCATCAGCGGTTTACCTTATTGTTGGACTCGGCGCTGAACCACCAAATATCGGCGTCTTTCGTATTTCGGAGAGTGCCGGAAGTTGGGAACCGGTTGAGTATGAAATCGTAGTTGACCAGTAATCCTTGAAACGGAAACGGCGCGGCTCGCGTAGACACCTCAGATGGAGCCAAAACGAACCAAGTACGACACCAACCCACTCGACGGAAAGGTCGCGGAGCGCGCGGACAAATCGTTTGCCTCAGGTGCGCCGACTGAAGAAGTGAGGGGCGGGCCTACGCGGGACATCGGTCGCACGGAAAACGAAGCGGCGCGTTCCAATCCCGAAAGCGAGGCGCCGACGCGTCGCATCGACGGCGACAAGGTTACGTCTTACCCTTCGGTGTTTATTCCGCCCAAGGCCCGGTCCTCGACGATCTACCAACCACCACCCGCCGCCCCACAGATGAACATCTATCAGCCGTCACCCGTGGCGCCGGCAAATGTCTATCAGCCACCGCCGGCCCCAGTCTCGTTCAATCATGGATCGCACCCGGTGCGGGGACTGGGAATTTCTGAAAAGTGGGCCAACCTGTTGCCCTACATTCCCGGCCATATTGGCGCGGTAGCGGCGGTCGTAGAACTATTGCTCGTGCCGCGCACAGAATCGCGTACGCGTTTTCATGCAGCGCAGGGATTGGCGCTGCAAGCGGCGATACTGATTCTCTCCGGCGCTTTCGGGTTTTTGACCTTGATTTCCGGGAATCGGTTTGGCCAGGGACTTTTTGGGGCGGCGTCGACTATCTTTCTGATCGTATCGATGATTCGCGTCTGGAAAGGAAGACCTCACCAAATAGCGCCACTCGACGAGGCCACCAAGTGGCTGGATGAAAAGATCAAACCTCGCAAGTAGGGCCTGTGCCCGCTGGACGAATGAACCATATCGGTGTGCTCATCGACGGAATTGGAGCATTAGAGATGAGCCCGGCCCAGGTTGAATAGCGGCGCCGAGGATCGGTATTTACCGGCCTCGAGCTTCAAAGCACCCTAAAACGCCCCTGCCGAAGAATCTTTGAAAACAAGCTTTGCCGATCCGGTCCTGGTGATCTTGTGGCACTGAGATTGATGATCATTTGCGGGCAAACATGTTTCATGGATCATCATCAGAAATTGGGGACGTAAGCTCCGACAAGATTTATGAGGAGAGTAAGTAAATGAATAGACCTGTTTATAGAAGAGCGAACAAGTGGCTGGCCCGCTTGATGGCAACCGCGATCGTGTTGATGCCGCTGGTGGTATTCGCACAAACTCAGATTGTTTTACACGCCAATAAATATAAGCCGTCCGACGATGTGAAGCTGGGGCGGCAAGCCGCCGCCGAAGCCGAAAAGCAATTCCCGCTGATGCGCGACGAAGAAGTTAACGCGTATGTTGAAAACCTGGGGCAGCGGCTGGTGGCTGCGATTCCACCGGAGTTCCAGCATCCCGAGTTTCGTTACTACTTCAAAGTTGTCAACGCCCGTGACATCAACGCTTTCGCGCTGCCCGGTGGTCCGATGTATGTAAACCGCGGAATGATCGAGGCGGCTCGCACCGAAGGCGAGGTCGCCGGAGTAATGGCGCATGAGTTGAGCCACGTTGCTTTGCGTCATGGCACCGCCCAGGCAACCAAGGCCGGCAAACATCAAACGGGAGCTGCCGTTGCAGGCATTCTGGGAACAATTTTAGGCGGGCCCGGACTTGGGCAGATAGCTCAAGCTCCTTTCGCCCTCACCTTGCTGAAATACAGTCGCGAATATGAAACCGAGGCCGATCTGCTGGGCGCACGCATCATGGCGAACGCCGGATACGATCCGCGGGATCTGGCGAACATGTTTCGCACGATCGAAGCTCAGGGCGGCGGCGGTGGCGGCTTTCTGAGCGATCATCCCAGTCCCGCAAATCGCTACGCTCGCATTAATCAGGAAGCACAGTATCTGCGAATAAATAATCTCGCGCGCAACAACCAGGAATTTATGGCCATCAAAGAACGGCTGCGCGGCTATCCGCGCGCGCAAACGATGGCCGAAATTCAACAGAGTGGCCGCCGTTATCCCAATCAGGGAAGTGACTATCCAAATGATAGAAACAACTACCCGAATGGCGATCGAACGAACTATCCCGCTGGGCCGCGGGGCCGCGTCGAGTACCCATCGTCGCGGTTTCGCACCTACACCGCGCTCGGGGTCGCGCGGCTAAGTGTGCCGGACAATTGGCGCGAGATGTCTGAGCAGGAATCGGTTTGGTACGCGCCCAGTGGCGGTTATGGATCGGCGAATGGTCAGGCCGTCTTCACCCATGGCATCAATATCGGCGTGGCCCAAAGCAACAGCAGTAACCTGCAACAGGCCACCAACGATTTTCTGAACGCGTTGCAACAAAACAGTGGGAACTTGCGCGCCCGCGGTGGCTATCAGCGCACGTATGTCGGGAATCGCAATGGCTTATTGATTAGTCTGAGCAATACCAACGAGGCAACCGGGCAGCCGGAAGTGGTCAACGTAGTAACCACCCAATTACGCAACGGCGAGTTGCTCTACATAATCTCGGTCGCGCCCGAGAGCGATTACAACACGTACCTGAGCACGTTTCAGAATATTCTGCGTTCAGTGCAGTTGAATGATTGAAATTCTGGATTGCGCCGGCAGAGCGGAGAAGCGACGCTATTATGGAGTCAGTACCGGAAGCGGTAGCGACCGGGTCTCAACTCACGCGACGGTCGAGATCGCGAAGGATTTTAACCCAGTCGCTACAGCTCCCGGTACTGACCTCATCAGAAACTAAGATACTACCCACTGCAAAGCCGTCAAACGTCTCGCCTTGACACTGATTATCCGGCTCCCCATAATCTCTAACTTCGCGCCGGGGTAGTTAGCCAGCGTCAAAGTAACTGAATTAACGGAGATTTGAATGCCTAATCATAAATCAGCAGAAAAGCGCGTTCGCCAGAGTGAGCGCCGTCGTCTTATTAATCGGAACAATCGGACGAAGTTGCGCACTTCGATTAAGAAGTTGCGCAGCGCGCTCGACGGCGGAGATGCGAAGGAATCCAGTTCATTGCTACCGACGACTGTTTCCGAGATCGATAAAGCGGTAAAGAAGGGTGCGCTGCATCGCAACGCCGCCGCCCGGCACAAATCGCGCTTAACGGCTCGGGTTACCCAGGCCAGCGCTAAGTAAGCCAAAGGCTTGCGATATCAGCCAGAGAGTCTCGAAGAGTATGAGGCGGATCGTAAATCGGTCCGCCTTCATTTTTTAGCGGCTTGAGGCGGAATAATGCGATCCACTAAACCACCAAGCTTTGAGTTCGAGTCATTTCGTGTGAATTCGTGGATCGCATTTCTGCTGCCATCAGAACTAACCCATCAGCTCGCAGACAAGCATTTCGACCTGCATTCGCGGTGTCGCTTTGGAAGTCTTGATCGCCAGGTCGGCTTCCGCAATCCGTTTAAGTCTCTCTGCGAGGGCCCTGGAATCGGTCTTGTTAAGCATCGAGAGATAGGCGCCCTGTTTGAATGCCGGCATGCGCACTTCGCCGAAAATTCTTGCCGGTGCGGCTCCCTGCGCCAGGAGTGCCTGAGCCAGGGCCATGCGCCGGTAAGTGCCGGCAATCAAACCGATCAGTAAAACCGGCTCGACTCCATCATCCAGCAAGTCGTGCAGAGTCTTGAGCGCCGCCGGGCGATTGCCCGCGATCAAGTGGTCGCTCAACTCCCAGTTCAGGTGTTCGCGGGAGCGACTAATCAACGCATCTACCAGCTCGATAGTTATCCGACCCGATGGCAACGAGGCAGCCGCCAGCTTATTAAGTTCGTTGGTCAGCGTGTGCAAATCGCTGCGGACCATTTCCAGGATACGATGTCCGGCGCGTGGTTCAATCTCGACCTTCAGCTTTTTCAGATGAGATTTAATCCAGGTTTGCAGCTCGTTGGTTTTCAGCGGCTGGAACTCAAAAGCGGCGCTCGCCATCAGCGACTTCGCCAGCTTCTTGCGCTTGTCCAGATCGTCAGCCGAGAAAATCACAACGGAAGTCTCGACGGGCCGCTCCAGATAGCTGACCAACATAGCTTCGTCGGCTTCCCGGAGCTTGCCGAAGTTCCTGATCCGGATCACGCGACGATCCGACATCATCGGCAGTTGTTCCGCGATCGCCACGGCCGAACCCACCTCGTCAGTCGACAGGTTAAATGACGATTCGTTAAATTCACGCAGCAGCGTATTCCGCAAAGCTTCTTCGGTAATCGTGCGCGCGGCTTCGTCACGGAGATAAGTCTCCGGGCCAAAGAGGAAATAGACCGGCTCGATCTTTCCCTGCTTGAGTGATTGCGTTAAATCTCTTGGTGTGCGAACCGGCATAGTGTTTCGTGGTGGCACAGACTTTAGTCTGTGATGATTGAGCGCGAAGAACGTTGAGTCACAGACTAAAGTCTGTGCCACTACTTGTCGTCTTTAACTCCGAATCCGTTTACCAGAGTCGAAACGATCAACTCGGCAAAGCTGCGGGCGATGCGCTGTACGGCCGGGTCTTCCTCATTAATGAAGTTTCGCGGGTCGTTGGCGAATTCGAACTCGCCGCGAAAAACAAAATTCTGGTTGTCGTAGAGCACGCGGTTC
>DATNNY010000315.1:0-5613 GCA_035601635.1 Pyrinomonadaceae bacterium | reverse complement strand
AACGACTACCGGTACGAGCTTCAGCGCCAGAGCGCCCTTGCGAAGCGCGGCGCGAATTTCGTCTTCGGTAATCTTTTCACCTTCGACGTACTTCTGCATCAGATGATCGTCAACGGTGGCCACAGCTTCGATCAGCCTCTCACGAGCAGCGGCAGCTTCCTCTTTCAATTCTTCGGGGACCTCGCCGGTCTCATACTCGGCGCCTTTGCTCTCGTCATTCCAGATCAAGCCCTTCATAGTGATTAGATCAACGACGCCTTTGAATTGATCTTCGACACCAATTGGAATTTGCAGAGCAACGGGATTCGCACCAAGGCGGGAAATAATCGAGTCAAATGATCGTTGGAAGGACGCTCCGGCGCGATCGAGCTTGTTAATGAAGCAAATGCGGGGGACGCCGTACTTGTCAGCCTGACGCCAGACGGTTTCAGACTGCGGCTCGACTCCGGCTACGCCGTCGAACACGGCTACGGCGCCGTCAAGCACTCGCAGGCTACGTTCGACTTCCATAGTGAAATCGACGTGGCCCGGCGTATCAATAATATTGATTCGATGATCGACGCCGTTTCGCTCCCAGAAACAGGTCGTCGCCGCGCTGGTAATTGTAATACCGCGCTCCTGCTCCTGCTCCATCCAGTCCATAGTCGCCGTGCCTTCGTGCACTTCGCCAATCTTGTGCGAAACGCCCGTATAATAAAGGACACGTTCAGTCGTGGTGGTCTTACCGGCATCAATGTGCGCCATGATGCCGATATTCCGAAATTTGCTGAGATCTGCCTTTGCCATTACCACTTATAATGCGCGAATGCCTTGTTTGCATCGGCCATGCGATGCGTGTCTTCCTTCTTCTTGACCGCGTTACCACGATTGTTGGCCGCATCCAGCAGCTCTCCTGCCAGGCGATCGGTCATAGTCTTTTCACCGCGGCCCCGTGCGTATGCGACGATCCAACGTATGGCCAAAGCGCCGCGGCGTTCCTGATGTACCTCGACCGGCACCTGATAAGTCGAGCCACCCACACGTCGCGATTTCACCTCGACTGTAGGTCTGACGTTTTCGATCGCGCGCTTAAAAACCTTGAGCGGCTCATCGCTGGCCTTTTCGCCAACTTGCGCCAAAGCATCGTAGAACGTCCTCTCAGCGATGGAGCGCTTTCCGCCCCACATGATTCCATTGATGAACTTGGTTACCAGGGCGCTGTTGTAAACGGGGTCAGGCAGCACCGCGCGTCTTTCTGCAACTCTTCGTCTGGGCATTGTTTACTTGGCGCCTCCCTTCGGACGCTTAGCGCCGTACTTCGATCGACTCTGTTTGCGATCGCTGACTCCGACTGAATCGAGCGTGCCGCGAATCACGTGATAGCGAACACCCGGCAAGTCTTTCACGCGCCCTCCGCGGATCAGGACAATCGAGTGTTCCTGCAAATTGTGGCCGACGCCGGGAATGTAGGTCGTCACCTCGATGCCGTTGGTTAAGCGAACCCGCGCCACCTTGCGCAATGCCGAATTCGGCTTCTTAGGCGTTTGCGTGTAGACGCGAGTGCAAACTCCGCGTTTCTGCGGCGAGCTTTGCAGGGCCGGGCTCGCCGTCTTGTACTTGACCGCCTTGCGGCCTTTGCGAACTAGCTGATTGATCGTCGGCACTGTTAATTTCCCTCGAATAAAGCGCAGAAGGGCCGGGGCCTGCCTCTTTCCGGAACAAGTCCGGCAGTCAGCGCAGGCAACTGCCCTGCTAATAATTCTGGTTTAGGGACGTTCTGACTTCGCTTTTAGGGCGGGCGCGGATTATGGCTTCCCTGGAGCCGAAACTTGTCTGTAGCGTCGCACGGGCGAGTGGTTTCGTTTATGCGCACTCGCATCGGCATGTCTTTCGAATCGCCGACGCGAGCTCTTACGCTACAATAATGTCAAACGGCTGGTACGTATAAACATCAGCCGGGCAACGCCTCCGCACCGCAGAACCAGTTGCAGCGTTACTCAAGGGGAATTCAGACCGGGTCCGAAACGGGAGACTATACGGGGCGGGCAATATCTGTGTCAAGCGCAGGTCCGGGGTGTCCGTGCCGTTCGAAATCAAAAAAGCCATCTCAGGAGGTACACTATTCCAGCGACAACACTCCCGACGACAAGCAGAAACAAGACAACTCCACCAAATACCATTAGCTTGAATTTGCGATACCGTTTCGCATCGGGCGGGGATAACGAGCTTTGCGGGAAATAAGGAGGAGGTGTGGTTGTGGCCATAATATTTTCCGGCTTTCGCGACTAGTATTCTCCGGACTTGTACGTTAGCAGAAGGATCCCGGTTAGTCATTTGCCGCAGGCTTCCTGGGGCTATGCCTGGGCGCCGGTCGCGCGTTTGAGTTGGAATTCGCATTTGCATTTCCATTCGCGTTTTCGTTCGCTTGCTGCTTTTTGAGCATATCCTCAGCGTGCTTCTTGCCTTCCTTAATTCGATTTGATCCTTCCTGGGCGTTCTCGATAGCGTCGGTTGCCCTATAGTCATCCGGATTGAGTTCCAGAGCTTTCTTTAGGGCGGTCAGGGCTTCCGGATAATGAGCAAGCCGAGTTTCGGATATGCCCAGTTGATAAAAGGCCTCTTCGTCATCAGGTTTAAGCCGGGTAGCCTGCCGGTAGTTATGTGCAGCTTCTTCATCCTGATGAAGAAAACTATGGGCCTCGCCCAGGTTAAAGAAGGCGTCGGCATCCTTCGGATCCGACTGGACCCTCTTCTTATAGAGCTCTATTGCTTTCTTGTATGACTCATCAGCCTCAGGCTTTCTTTCCAACGCTGCGTATGCCATTCCCAGCCGCAGATGAGCCTCCGCGTTGTTGGGATCTTGTCCGATTGCCTGTTTCAAAACTTCTGCTGCTCGCTCATCCTGATCGTTCTTATATAGTTCCTTTCCCTGGTCGACCAGCGTCTGGGCCTGGCGCTTCATCTGCTCGGGGTCGGCAGCGGAAGAGGCGGAGCCGCTACCGTTTGCGTTCGCCTTCTTATTGCCACCTCTTCTACACGCGCAGAATCCCACCAGCAGGAACAGTCCCACGGTGAACACGAGTAGTTTCCGAGAACTCGACAAGATGGCAAACGGCATCTGCATTAAGCAGTCATGTATCTAGCCGAAATGCGATCCTGAGTCAAATTACGAAAACAGATTTAGTGAATGAATTTGGAAGTTGAGGCACTCAAAAAAAAGCGAATGGGCGCTGCAACGTGGGGGTCGCAGCGCCCATTCAGTTTCGTGGTTACTGTCCTCACCCCAGCAACCACTTGAGACGGAGGATCCACCAACCGTCTCTCTTGCCCCACAATATACTTCGCAACACTTATGCCGCGCAATAATAATTTTCTTGCATTGAGAAATGCGCGGAAAGCCTTCATTTCGTTGGAGATTTGAGAGATTTAAGCAGCGACAGAGTGCAAGTTTTTCACGCTGAACAAGGTAAGAACTTCTCGATCGGATCGGGGATTCGGATCTGGCTCAAGGGAGGTCGTTAAGGGTTGCGGACTTGTCAGGACTCGTTGCTCCCTAGTTCGGCCTTAATGACCTGGGCCAGAGCGTTGGCCAGTGAGTTGACCTCACTTTCATTTTCTCCCTCGATCATCACCCGAGCCAGCGGTTCAGTACCTGAGTAACGCAATAACAAACGTCCGCTGCTCCCTAGTTTTTGTTTAATCTCCTCCGCTAATTGCTGAATTGCGGGGAGAGTTTGGAAGGGTTTTTTCTCGCGGACGCGCACGTTGACCAACACTTGCGGGTAACGTTGAAAGCCGCCGACTAATTCCTCGAGATTCTTATTGTGAGAACGCATCGCTCGCAGCAAATTTATGGTCGTGATCAGGCCATCGCCGGCTAAACTCAAGCGTGGAAAAATAATATGCCCCGACTGTTCGCCACCCATAATTGCACCGCTGCGCATCAGTTCCTCAAGAACATACTTGTCACCAACATCCGCACGGGTCAGCACGATACCACGGGAGCGTAGCGCAATTTCCAGGCCGATGTTACTCATGACCGTCGCAACTACGACGTCGCCGATCAATTCGCCCCGAGCTCTTAGATCATCAGCCATAACCCACATGGTCGCGTCTCCGTCAACAAAGTTGCCTTTCGCGTCGACGAAAAGGGCGCGATCAGCATCACCGTCGAAAGCAACCCCCAGGTCCGCCCGCTCCTTTACCACTCGGCTCTGCAGGCCTTCTATATGCAGCGACCCACATTCACGATTGATATTGCGCCCATCAGGCTCGTTGTTAATGGCGATGACGCGAGCGCCCAGCCGGCCGAAGAGTTCCGGCGCCAGTTCGTAAGCGGCCCCGTTGGCACAATCAACCACCATGGTGAAACCGCGCAGCGAAAGATTATGCGCCACGTCGTGCTGAAGATAGCTGAGATATCGCAACCGCAATTCGGCGGCATGCTTTTCGACCACGACCGGTTCCGCCGCGTGATTACTCGTTAGTGGGCCCGCATTCAGGCTTGATTCGGCAATATCATTTTCGATTATGCGCTCCGTCGCTTCATCAAGCTTTCGTCCGGAAGGTTCGAAAACCTTGATGCCATTATCCTGATAAGGATTATGCGATGCGCTAATTACGACTCCAGCGTCGGCGGGTAAATCACGCGCCAGAAACGCGATGCCTGGCGTAGTTATGATTTCGGCCGATTGCACATCAGCGCCTGCTACTCGCGCACCGGCGATGAATTCGCGTTCGATCCAGCTGCCTGATTCGCGCGTATCGCGACCGGTGACAATCGCGGGCTTTCGCCCGGTTCTTTCCGCGAGATGGATGGCGAGCGAGCGGCCGATGACCCTGACGGTTTCAGGATCGAGCGGGAATTTCCCGGCTTCGCCACGAATACCGTCAGTGCCGAAAAGCCTGCTTATGTTTTCCGGCTTCAATTTGTGTCTCGGGATTTTGGTTTGGAGTCTTCGGAGGCGACAATGGTCACGTGAACGCTGACCTTGTCTAGTACTAAAACCTGGGGATCGGAAATATTGATCGCGGTACGCGGCACATCGAAGCTCTCACACCGCCCCTGGACGGAGATCATTTCGGTTGAAGCCTTCTCCAGCGCGTTGACATGACTGGCGGGTCCTGTAACGCGCACTTTGCCGGGCGTGGCTAAGACTTCCTTCACCTCGCAGTTCGACGCCGGCTGCCCCTGATAGTTTGGTTCGACTACAAGTTCGCGCTCAACTTCACGTCCGGATACGACAAACCAGAGTACGAGCGTAATCGCCAGGGCCAATAATTTCAGACCCCAGTCTTCGATAAAAATACGGCGCAGCCAAAACTCGTGAGAGCCAGGCCCGCTGGTAGCCAATTTGCTTTCGCGAAAAAGCATTTTGATTGTTTCAATCTCAGGCCGACGCGATCTCTTCCCTTTCTCTATCCGATTCCGCCGGGCGCGAAGCGTTAACGCTGGTTACTTCGACATCGCGACCTTCGATCGTTCGGAAGAGGGTCGCTCGAAGTCGCGTGGCATCGAGAGCGCGCTTGATCCGCCCGGCCTGTACGAACGATATCAAGCCCGTCTCTTCTGATACTACGATTGCCACCGCATCCGAATCTTCGGTAATGCCCAGCGCGGCGCGATGACGTGTG
>DATNNY010000314.1:0-11126 GCA_035601635.1 Pyrinomonadaceae bacterium | reverse complement strand
GAGATCGAGCGATCTTTGCGTTCGCAGGTGCTGGCGATTGGCGCCGCGAATCGTGACGGGCTAAAAGTGCTGGAGGCCACGGACGTGCGCGGACTGCGCTTTCGGGCAGTCTTCATTGCCGGCTTGATCGAAAGCGGCTTTCCGCTCAGAACCACGCGCGACTGGCTGTATCCGCATGAAGAACGTCTGCGCCTACAGAAGCACGGAATTTTTCTGGAGGATATTTCCACCGACACTCTGCTGAAGGAAGAGCACTATTTCTATCAGGCCGCCTGCCGCGCAACTGGGCGACTATATCTGACAAGACCGCTGGCGACCGCTTCGATTAGCGAAACTGTTGCGTCTTACTACATCGAAGAACTCAAGCGGGTGGTCGACCCGAATCAGTTTGAGACTGTGCAGGTTCGCGGCGATCTTGATACCCGCGAGTTGACGCGATCTTCCACAGCGTCCGAGCTTTCTACCTTCCTCGTTCGGCAAAGCCAGCAAAGCAATCGGGAAATCGGCGGCCGGCGCGCCTGGTCGCGATCTCAAATCAAAGATTTACTCGCGCAGGCTGAAGCGCATGGCTACCTGTCGAATTCGGCCGTCCGGCGAGTTGCCATAGAGAGAGAAAGAAACAGCGTCTGGTTTGGATCTCGTGACGGCGAAATCACGAATCCCGATCTGCGGGCCATGCTCGCCAGACACTTCGGACCTGAGTACGTCTACAGCGCGAGCGGCCTGAGTACTTACGGCAATTGTTCGTTCCGTTTCTTTGCGGCGCGCGTGCTCAGGCTTGAACCGCGCAGCGAAGCGGCGCTTGACCTGCAAGCAATTGACGCCGGCAAACTTCTCCATGACATTCTGCGGCGGTTTTTTGAAGGATATCGCAAGCAGTACCTGCCCGATTTGGATCGAGCAGAATTGCGCGCTCAATTGAGCAAAACCGCGGACATTGTTTTTCGCGAGCACGAGCTGCTGGTGCCGCCGTTGAATCAACGCATCTGGAAAATCGATTGCGAAATACGCAAGCTGATTTTGGATCAGGTACTGCTCTACGAACTTCGCCTGCAAGCGAAGACCAAAGCCCGCGGCATTCGTCCCGCTTATTTTGAGCTCGCTTTCGGCCGGGCTTCGCAAGCCAGCGATCCAAGTTCGTCGCCGGACTATTTGAAAGTGGCACGCTCCGGAGCCGGAGACGAGACTGCGCTTTTCCAGGGCCAGATCGATCGCGTGGACATTAACGAGCGCGAAGGCATCGCCGTCGCTTATGACTACAAGCTTTCACAGGGAGCAAGACTCGAAGACATTGAGACCGGGCGGCAGGTGCAGATTCCGATTTATCTGGCCGCCCTCGAACAAATATTTTTGCCGGGATACCAACTGGCGGGGGGTGGCTATTATAAATTGAAGTCCCGGGGACCCCGATTGAACCAAGGCATATACCGGATTTTTTACACGGACTGCACGGACACGACGAAAGCGACACACGTTGACGACATCGAGTTTGCCCGACTGCGCGCGGAAGTTCAGAAAAAAGTTTGGGAGTTTATCGACGGGATGCGGGGCGGACACTTCAAGGTGCGGCCATCGCGCGGCAAACAGACTTGCAAGTTTTGCGATTATTCCGCAGTCTGCCGGTACGAACCCTATCGAATTAGTCGGAAGCGATAGCTGATGCTGGGAATGCGGAGGGCCCGTCCCACACTGAGCGCGAAGGGCGAAAGCTGAAAACAATTGAGCGACAGGCGATGCTTTGCGGACGAGACGTCCGCGCTCCCAGCACCGAGTTGACGCTGTGTTCTCTGAGAGGATGGCAACGAAATGGTAGATAACAACGCGCAGGCACTTCGCGAACATTTACTGGAGCTATTGAGTGGCGGCAACGCGCACATCAACTTTGAAGACTTTTTCGCTGGTTTCCCGGCGGAGCGTTGCGGCCAAAAGATTCAAGACTTGCCCTACACTGCGTGGCAAGTGCTCGAGCACATGCGGATCGCGCAGTGGGACATTCTCGAATTCTGCCGCGACAAAGATCACGCTTCGCCGAAATGGCCGGAAGGATATTGGCCAAGTCCCGACGAAACCGGCAATGCGAAACTTTGGCAGGAAACAGTTGCCAAGTTCCGCGGCGATTTGAAACAGATGGAAGATCTCGTTGCAGAGCCCTCGACTGATCTCTTTGCTAAGATTGCGCATGGCAACGGCCAGACGATCCTGCGCGAAGCGCTCCTGCTCGCCGACCACAACGCTTATCATCTGGGAGTGTTGGTAGTGATGGGCAGACTAGTCTCTGATATCAAATGAGCCGTCAAAAGTTTATTTTGGCAAGATCTAGCAAATGCGCTGAGACCAAATCTGGAAAATGCAGGTTGCAAAGAAGCGGATGTTCTGGTGCAATGTCGCTGCTGGACCAATCAAGTGATTCATCCTCTGGAGTAAAAACGGAGAATTTAAGACTATGAATATCAAAATGAATAAGTCTTACAACTGGCTGCTTCCCGGCATATTAGCGATTATCTCTTGCGGTTTGGTTCCGCTCTCTGCATATGCACAGGCAGGTCAGGATCAAGCGAGCGATCTGGTAGCCCGCACCGATGTTACTCCGGCGGCGACCGTGCCCATGCCGAACACCCCAACTCCGCCGCCACGTACTTCCACCTACAGTTGGAAGGGCGCGTATATCGGTGGCCACTTCGGTTACGGCTGGGGGCGCGCGAACACAAGCTTTTCGCCCCTGCCAACGGCTGCTCAGTTTATTAATTTGGCGCCGACCACGCTCAAGCCGGATCCAACCGGGGTCTTTGGCGGCGGACAAGGTGGTTACAACTGGCAGATGGGACGATTCGTCGTCGGAGCTGAGGCCTCCTTCTCCGGCTCGCGGATGACCGGCACCGCTGTCCTGGTAGGAATCACTCAGAACAATGGCGCATCGTGGAACGGCAATCTCAGGGCGCATCAGGACACCAAGTGGTTCGGAACGGTGCGCGCGCGCGCGGGTTTCACACTCACCAGCAAAGTGCTTCTCTATGGCACGGGCGGCCTGGCATACGGTCATGTGAATTATTCGGCTAACTCAGACTTCAGACCCCAGGGACCGATCCAGTACCCAGCGGCCACCAGCAAAACCAGAACCGGATGGGTCGCCGGCGGTGGTGTTGAAGTGGGCATACATAGATTCTGGAGCGTGAAGGCGGAGTACCTTTACTACAATTTGGGCAACCAATCGATCGTAGGCAACCCCACTCCGGCAAATCCGCCGTTCCAGATTTCTTACGGCTTTCAGACCAGAGCTCATACCTTTAGTACTGGTGTGAACTTTCATTTTTGATCGGCGCTTTCAGGAATAAATTTGCCGAGACTGTTCCGGGCGTGCCGAACTTAGGGCACGCCCGTTTTGTTCCGACTTTGCCAACTCTCTATTGAGCGTCCGCAGTTTGTGAAGGCTCGCGAAAAAACACTGCCCCCAAAGTTTTAAGGACAAGAACGATCCACGAAATCACCCGAAGCATAGGAAACAAGCTCGTTCCATTTCGTGAGGTTTCGTGGATCGCTCTGCCTGCTGACGCAGTCGAGACCCGCCTACTCTGCCGGCGACGGGAGTAATCCGCGAACAAGTGTTAGAATCACAAGTTTGCTCAGACGCGTAATATTTTGAAGTTGCGCTCTGTAGCTGGATCATTATGACTGAACAAAGAAACAACATCCGAAATATCGCAATTATCGCCCACGTAGATCATGGCAAGACGACTCTGGTTGACGCGATGCTGCGGCAGTCCGGGACTTTTCGTGAGAACGAACAGGTCCGCGAGCGCGTGATGGATTCGATGGACCTCGAGCGCGAGCGCGGCATCACCATCATGGCCAAAAACACCTCGGTGCATTATCGAGATGTGAAGATCAACATCCTGGACACACCCGGCCACGCCGATTTTGGCGGTGAGGTTGAACGCGTGCTGAAGATGGTCGACGGCGTGATGCTCCTGGTTGACGCCGCTGAAGGCTGTTTGCCACAGACTCGCTTCGTGCTACGAAAAGCCCTGGAAGCTCGTCTGCCCGCGATTGCCGTCGTTAATAAGATCGATCGCCAGGATGCCCGTCCTGAGGAAGTGGTTAACGAAATCTACGAGCTCTTTCTGGATCTCGATGCCACCGACGATCAGATCGAGTTTCCGATCCTGTATGCAGTGTCCCGCGAAGGCACCGCCAAGAAACAACTAACGGACGAATCGACCGATCTGCGGCCGTTGTTCGATCAGATCGTAGCCACGATTCCCGCCCCTCGTCAGACACGTCAGGATAGTTTGCAATTGCTGGTCGCAAATCTTGACTATAGTGATTACGTCGGCCGTCTGGCGATCGGGCGAATTTACTCCGGAGAGATCGCTGTCGGCGATCAAGTCGCAATCGCCAAACGCGACGGCACGTTTCAGAAGACAAAAATTTCTCAGCTTTACATCTTTGAAGGACTGAAGCGCGAGCCGGCTGAGCGCGCCCAGTTTGGCGAGATTGTCGCGCTCGCCGGCATGGACGAGATCGAAATTGGCGAAACGATCACCGGCATCGACAACCCTCAGCCTTTACCGGTCATCGCCGTTGACGAACCAACCATCGCGATGATCTTTGGCGTCAACAACTCTCCTTTTTCGGGAAAGGAAGGAAAATACGTTACTTCCCGGCAATTGAAGGAACGTCTCGAGAAGGAAGTGCTGGGTAACGTTGCTATTCGAGTCGACCTAACTGACTCGCCGGATCAATTCAAGGTTTCGGGACGCGGCGAATTACAGCTGGCAATTCTGATCGAAATGATGCGCCGCGAAGGTTACGAACTACAGGTTTCCAAACCCGAAGTAATCACGCGCCGCGCCGATGGAAAACTGCTCGAGCCGATCGAGCAGGTCGTGATCGATTTGCCGGAAGAGTTTATCGGCGTGGTTACGGAAGCCATGGGCCGGCGCAAAGGCCAGATGACCAAGATGGTCAATCACGGAACGGGCCGGGTCAGACTTGAGTTCGAAACTCCCTCCCGGGGCTTGATCGGTTTCCGCAATGAATTCCTGACCGAAACCAAAGGCACGGGCTTGCTCAACACCATGTTCCTGCGCTGGGGCGAATGGCTGGGCGCGATGCGCGGGCGATCAACCGGCTCGCTGATTTGCGATCGTATCGGCGAGACCACGACGTACGCCCTTTACAACATTCAGGAGCGCGGAACTCTCTTTACCCGTCCCGGAACCAAGGTCTATGAAGGAATGGTCATCGGCGAAAATGCGCGCGCAGTCGATCTCGATGTAAATGCGATTAAGGAAAAGAAGCTAACCAACATGCGCGCGGCTTCGGCGGACGAAGCCTTGCGGCTGGTGCCCGTCAAAGACCTTTCACTGGAACAGGCGCTGGAGTTCATCGCGGATGACGAGCTGGTAGAAGTGACTCCCAAGGGCATTCGCCTGCGCAAGCGCGTCTTGCGCGCGAATGAACGTCCGAAGAAAAAAGATGCCTAGACGATCCTTCTGAGTTGCGACGGGTGCGTCCGATTCTCCGCACCCGTCGCTATTGGATCTTTATTGTCTCACTAAATCTCAACGCCCCGATTGATTGCCAGCGTCCTTGCCTTCATGACGACATCGCCGTCAATGTCTCCGGCGCCACTTGTCCAGGCTTCAATTTCTTCCGGTGGCCGGCCGAGCGCCAACGCCAGCTTTTCGTCGCTGGCATCAAATGCGGCGTCGCGCACGGTCGTTAGAATCTCAGCGGCTTCATGTTGATCTGTACCTCGGTCGTCAATCACCGGTAGGTTGCTATCCGTCCCATCGCTTGCAACATCGGTACCATTGCCTTCAGCAATCTTGCTAATCGAGGATCGTGGGGCATCAGTTGAGTCATCCTTTGCCGATAAACTCTGCCCAGTGCCGAGGTGAGAAGCGTCTTCGGCTCCGTCGTTCCTGGTGCTCGCGACGCTGTCTGGCTCAGTTGGACTAATCCGGCGGCCCGACTTGAACACATACAGCAGACCTGCGCCGATTCCAACTCCGGTCAGCAAAACAACACTCTTCTTCATGATTAAACCCTCCCGGTATATAAACAATCTGAATTAGACTTTCGCAGTTCAACCGTCAGCGTTTGTTCGCTTATGATTCACAAAACCGACGGCGATCATGTGCGAGTGCAAGATGGATGCCGGAGTGATGTCAGGAGGCCAGAGCGGCGTGCGTCGATGAGAAACCGTGTGCCTTCTCAGAGAACATGTTAGTTGTTTGGCGGTTTCGGGTCGTTAGAGATTGTAGTGAGTTTGGCAGTGTCAGGTCAGCGCACTCTTGCTCGTTCGCTCCGCTGCTCGTCGACGATTGTTGGATCTCCGCGCCTGGGCGGATGGATTAAAGTGAATCACAAAGTCACAGCGATACGAGACCACCGCGTTGTCGAGTGAGTCTTCCGATAGGTCGCCAATTGCTGAATATGACGTGTTGAAAGATTCTGGGCGCACGAGCTGATCGATCTTAAGCCGTTAATCCTACGCCAGGATTTATGCCACGAAGATAGGACAAGTTATGAAAGGAAGTTCATCTGGAATTTATTTTTGACACACCTTTCAAACTGGACTAGAGTCCGCCGCGTCCAGGTCAGTTATAGGCCGTGCGGACACGAAGTCTCACTAAGATAATTTCCGGCTGCTCAAATCTCTTATCAACGAGTGCGCTAGACTTCGCGCTCCGGGCCTTACCGCAACTCTCGTGGTCTCAACGATCAAAGTTCCGAGTCGCGCCGGCTCTAACAGCTCGTCTCGATCCAAACTCGTTGTCAGCCGAGCGCGGCCCGTCCCAGGTAACGCGGCGATTGATGGATTGTTTTCAATTCTGTCCTCATAAATGAAACGAAGGGAGTTCCACGATGATGCCCCGAGCATTTTTGTTCCTCATCTTCTTAATCGCGATTTTGGGTATTCACCCGGTGGCGGCTCAAACACCTGCCCCAGTTGTCCAGCCGGATCCAACCCCGGCTGCTAAATATTTTGTCGGAATATATAAGGTACCGACTCCAACGAAGAGCGAGGCATCAACTGTCTCCGAAACGGCACAGATTTCCTCTGCGTCGAGCCTGGATTTCTGTAGTGAGATGGTTGCTTACTTCGGTGTCCCTCCGACGAAGCCAAAGCCCCTCGACGCCGCGAAGATAATCGCCCTTATGGGGAATCCCGTTCCCTTCTCGCTCACGGCTGAAGGCAACGACGGAATTCTGATCTACGCTACGAAAGAGATGAACATGACGGCCGCCCCGGTGAGAAATCTAAAGCGCCGCATGAACGATCTCGCTGGCAGTCTTCCAACGGTAAGCCGATCTCAAGCGGAAGGTACGTTCAAAGCAGAGTTATACCTGCCCCACGCTCGGGTCTTGGGAGACGTAGCGGAAACGGCCTCGAAGCTGAATCCGGATTTCAAAGTCGCAAAGATCGGAACGGGTCGTCTGCTCATTACTGCGGACAAGCCGCCAAAATGCAAAGCGTGGGCGACCTTCATTGAGGACCTGCGGCGCCTGGCGTGGCAGATAAGTCCGGAAACGCCCCTAGAGAGACTCTTCTACTTGAATGCTTCGGCGGACTTGAGCAAGGCCATTGGAGCGAGTGAATCCGGAGGGGGCGGAGGCACGACCGCGTCAGGATCGGGTGGAGAATCGCCCGCAACGCCAGCGAAAACTGGTGCAGCCACGGCACCGTCTGCGTCGCCTGCGGGCGCAGCGCCAACCGCCGGTTCAGGATCAGCTGCGCCGGCCGGCTCAAAGGAAGGAGCCGCAACGGCGAACCCTGCGACGGCACCGGCCAACCAAAAAGCAGACGCTGGTACGCCACCAAAGTCTACCGCTACGGCTATGGCGGTTGGCTCGGACACGTTTGTCTTTAGTGACAATACTCCTGGAAACGACGAGGCGATCATTGATAAGAAAAGGATCATTGCTCTGCTCGATCTGCCCCGGCCCGAGATGATCGTCAACGCGTGGGTGATGCAGAACTCATCCAAGAGCCCTCAGGTCGTGGCCGCGTTCGGCGCGATTGTCCAGGAAATGGTGGGCAGCTTTAACGACGGACTGGAGAGAGCGGTATTCCGCGGTTGGCAGTCAATCCAAACTCAAATTAATAAACCGGATTCTTGTTTTTTCGATCAGAGCTTCGAACGATACCTAACCTATCGTTACATTGGCAGGCTCTCGCCCAACGATGCCGATAAAAACGCTCAGCAGATTCTGGATCTGCGGTGGACGAAAAAATCGTTGTCCCAAGAAGATGAAAAGACCGAGAAGGAGTTCCGGGATGACCAGCGAATCTGCGGTGTTGATGAATATTGCCTCGGCTACCACACGCTCTTTCATCCTCTTAAGCCTCGACTTACCGACCTGCTGATTGCCGTCATCTCAGCCGAGAGACCATTCGAAGCGGCGTCCAAGGCGGTTGCCGCTATGGAAGAACATGAAGGCGGTTGCGCTAACACGGACTCAGATTACTGCAAGGATTTGCAGTCATCTATAACAGATTGCCGGAGCATCGACATGGCGCGAATGAAGGAGGCGCGGAGAAATGGTAAGGAGCCGCCGCCCATCTTTCTGCGTTGCTTCCTGGAGAAAGCTCAAGCTGTGCGCGGCGATACAGAGAAGAACGGCAAGGAATCAAAGCTGGGCCAACTGCGAACGGCGATTGCCGACTTCCTATTTAACTACAAACTCAGCCAGCAATATCCCCGCGAGTTTGCACCGTATGAACTGAGCCGGAGTGCCGACACCCTGAATGCTGCGCTGAGTCCTTTTATCGAGGGATTCAATGCGGACCTAAAGGCGTATCAGGACTTCCTGACTGCAGATCTGGAGTGTCGCATCGATAACCTTCCGGGCTCTCGCGGATGGTTTCCCTGGACCCACAAAGAGTCGTTTGTGAATAACGGCACTGTCTCTGTGCGAACTATTTCGGGCACGCCCACAAGCCTGACCACGGCCTCGCAAAGCTTTCTGGACACCAGTGCGGCCCCCAGTTTGGCCGACCTGGCGACTGCGATAACCAGCGCGGCGCCGACTCTCGGCGACGACAAGAAACCGACCGGCGTCCTCGGGAATCTAACCCTGAACGAAGCTCAGGTCGTATTGGGAGCACTAAAGTCTTACCAATCGTCGTCGGCGCAAATCGGGCGCGGACTTTCGTTGGACTTCACGCCGCGCAGCCTGGCCGCCGCCTCTGCATCCGAGATAACGGTGACCCTGAAGGCCGAAGAGTCTGCTCCTCCGGCGTACTTCAGCGGACCCAAAGCCGGCACGCCGGCAGATATTTCGCGGGTCTCTACCCACAACACGATCACGCGCGTGCGCGTAGATTCGATCAAGCTCTTCACTATCTCATCCTATTCTGCGGAACTACGAAAATCGAGATCTCAAATTCCGCTTCTGCCGCTGCCTTTCATCGAGGTTCCGTACATCCACACTCTAGCCGGCATTCCACTGCCTTCGGCGAAGGAATATCACACGAGTACAGCCATTCTAAGCGCCATCGTTGTGCCCACAGCGGCGGATCTAGCCTATGGCCTGGCCTTCATTAACGACCGGCTTCGTCTTGAACCCACGCGTGAAGATATTGCCAACGCTCGCGCGATGAGTTGGCATGATCCAAACTACCCGAGGAATTGGCAACTGCGAAGGACGGTGTCGTTGAAGGATTTTCGCGACCAACCGATTCTGGAGTTCCACCGGAAGAAGATTGCTTGTCTCACGGACAAGACTGACCCGGTTTGTAATTGCCTTAAGTTTGAAAACGTGCCACGTGATGTCGACGAACGTCAATAATAAGGATCCGGCGCTGGATCATGCAGCGCACGATTAGTTTCTTGGACAATGGGTTTCGATATAAATAGCTAACTCTGTCCGCTGCCCTGGAATACGCAGCCGGCGATACTCTCACGATCGACTTGAAATCCCGAATGAGGTGGGCTTGGTCGCTCTACCAATTTCAGGTGTGGCATCCAGGAGTCTCTGACGGTTGCGGGTCGGCGTTCCGAAAGTGGATCGGATCCTTCCTATCCATTGGAACCAGTGCGACAGTATTCTTGAAAAGAGGACGAGAGGGAGGAAAAGGACCTCATTTAGTAACATGCCCGGCGCTCGAAAACCGCGGTTGTTTCCAGTCGGAATATACGGCCAACGCGGCCACGATCACGTTAGCCACAATTATCGGGAGTGCATTCATCCAGATGCCGTACCCGACCCACAAAAGAGCTGCCAACGCCTGGACCCGCCGCATGGCTCTGGAAGTCTTACAGAAGTAGGAGGCGGCGAATAGCGCCGTCGCTATCCACCCGAGACCGTCAAGCATTGGCGGTCTCCACTAATGTCAGGGCCGAGTCAGGACCATTCGATATGCCACGGATGGTCAGCCAATCCGTTCGCACCTTGTCCCACTCCTGAATCAAAAAGCCCTGTGATTCGAAGAGCGATCGAATGCGCACCGAGTCCCATCCCACGATGTCTTCCAGAACTGGAACCAGCACGCTCAGCGCGTCGTCGCTGAGAACACTCCGCTTGGCGATCTGAGCGATATGCTTGGCTTCAGAAACGGCGACCGTGAAGCCGTCCTGGCGGTTGACGTGCAACATCACGTGAACGTCAGAGCTGCCGTCGCCGACATAGACGATGCGGTCGTAACTCACCTGCAGGTTCGTATGCAACTCATCAATCACCGCAACCTTACCGTAGCCGGCAGGAACACGGACGATCGAGTCTATCTCTCCCGTGGATTGGTTGTAGCGGAATTGCGTCCCGAAAATGTGATCCGGCGGAATAAGCCCTTCGAGCGCCGATTGGATCACTTCTTCCGGCGCGGCTGATACTACATAGAAGGAGAAGCGGTAGTCGTCAAAGCCTTCCTTGAGAAACTGCGACAAGCCCTCAATGTTCTGCTTAAGGCGGATCCGTTTCCCCACCTCGATCAAATGCTCTTTGCGGACACAACGATATTCAGGATCGTGCAACAGCAAGTAGGCCAGTTCCCCTCCCTGCTGCACCAGGTTAATGGTCGACAGGCCCGCAACTTTTTCACCAAACCCCGAGTTACCTAAAAGTTCACTGAGAACAATTCCCGAATCGTTAAAGCTCAAAGTCTGATCAAAATCACTGGC
>DATNNY010000313.1:0-29859 GCA_035601635.1 Pyrinomonadaceae bacterium | reverse complement strand
CAGCGAATTCCGCAAAACCTGCAAACTGGGAGGTGGCAGACGATCAGGCTCCGACGCCGGCTGTGAGGATACGAAAACCTGGGCTAGCTCGGCGGCGGCGTGACGTGCTTTGGCGAAAGTCAGGTGCGCCTGCCGCGTAGGACCGTCGTCGATGCCGGCAATTATCAGGGCGCACAGATCCAGGATGGAGGTCAGCGCGGCCAACCACGATTGGTTAGCGTGCTGTGAGCGGAAGTAGACCAGAACAGGATAAGAAAGATGGCTCTCGAGCAGTTCTGCCGACCACCTCTCCCAGTCTCCAAGCAACTGGCAGAGTCCTGACATATCGCCGTCGCTTCGACGTAATAGCTCCGCGGCGGTTGGGGGCGAGCCGGCACGGGCGTCGAGAAGTGAAATACTCACCTCGCGGCGCGAAAACGCTTGGTAAATGATCGGCAGATACGAGATGAGGCCAGCCAGGAAGCCGAAGCCTAAGCCAGCTTCGACTACGACGAGCGACCGTCCCACTCGGCCCAATGGAATCACATCCCCGAGGCCCAGGGTGAAGAACGTCGTACCGCTCAGGTATAGATACGTTCCGAAAGTAACCGCTTTTTGAGCCACATACAGCCTGTCTTGAAGCCCCCACTGCAACATGGCAAAGCCGGCAACCAGCCCTGTCGCCCATAAGCTCAGCAGTAGGAGCAGAGAGAGCGGACCAAAAGTACTCAGATAAGTCTCCCGTCGCTTATGGTCGCGGATCCATTGCGCGGCCGACGACCGCAGCTGCCAAGTGAAACGATAGAAAAATCGAGCGAGCCGAAGTCGACGCGTGACGCGGCGTGGCAAGATGATCACCTCAAACGCATCCCACAGCATCATGGTCACTATTAGGAAACCAAGAATCGCGACTATGTATCTCAACGCCAGCATTCTTCTTTTGGTGCCCGCCCAGTTCGGATTACCGCCGGGTTATGTGTTGCTCTCGGCATGGCGCAACTGATTTGGGCCTACGGTTTCAAAGTTTAACCAGTCGAAGGACGCACAATCTTCCGTCATCGTGCGAAAATATCGATAATTTGCGTTTTGTTGCGTTGGTGGTAGCGGCGAGAGTTACGGCGCGCTAGCAACGCACGGTTCCAGCAGGTGTCTTAATTGAACGCCGGCCACGCAGCCACTGGTTCATGACGAACAAGATGATGACGGTCGGAGGAAATGCGATTAGCTTCCAGTAGGAAAGAAGCAAGGGTTGCGGCGCGGCAACCGATAAATCTTGAAGGACCTCAGCTCTGTCATTGCCACGTCTGGCGCGCACTCTCATTTTCCAATGGCCCGCTAAAGGTAGATCGATCAGGCTGCAGTAGAGCAACTTGTTGCGAGCCTGGCTCCGCGTCGCTTCGGCCCGAATGATCATGCCCGTTTCATGCGTCAGCTCGAAGAATACCTCGCCATCAAGCATTGGAGAGTGTCCGTCAGCTTGCTCAAGCAGAACACTTAGGTCCGCGGGTCCGGGCCGCAGGGGCATCTCAGTGGAAAATACAGTCATTGTGAAGGGCCCTGAAGTTCGCTGACACATTACGACACCACCGTCGGCGCGCGCGATTTCGACTAACGTTGGTAGGAATATCAAGATTAACAAGAGGCAGGACCACCTATATCTCAAGGCCCGCTGATCTGCTTTTCTGGTCGTGATCATTTCGAAGTCCTGTCAACGCATCGAGCCCATCATCATGCCTCGCATCTGCATAGGCTGAAAAACAATCCACATTCCGATCGAGTAAAGCAGGAATGCCAGAGCTGCCCACGGAGCATTAAGCCGCAGCCTACGGGACATTGTGAGTCCAAACCGAGAAGCTGTGCGCCAGCCGATGTAGAGCGTGAAAAGCAAACCCAGATCAAGCAGCAGCAGTTCCAGCGCCGGTAACCAATCCAGTGACGGCATCGTCGACGAAAGAGACCAGTTAGGTGCTCCGAACAGAGTAATTCCCACATCCATCGCGGCACGCTGGATGACTGGCAGCGCCGTCTGCCCTGCAGTGAGCAGGTGATAAGAGAAATGAATCAACCACATGCTGAACCCAAGCGGCACGAACGCCGGCGCATAGGTCGAAACAATTTCTTTCCACGCGACGCGGGTTGGGCCAAACAGTTTGGAGAGCCAAACACTACACGCGACCAACAAGGAGGGAACGACGACCATAGAAACCAGGTACAAGACGCCCAGGATGGGTTGCAACGATCCAACTCGAAAGCTGGTTTGTAGAGACCGCTCCCAGCTCAGCACCGGCAAGGTCATCCCGCTGGCGTTTGAGAAGGCGGCGAAGACGAGCAGAAAAATTAAGACTGCGACGTCGAAACGTCTGAAGAACTTATTTCGACGCTTCTTGCTTCGCTCAATTCTCACCAGTTGGCTCCCCGGCAAAGAGGCAAGTAGCGAGACGTTCTCATGTGGGCAAGCGTGGACACAATCCAGACAGAGAGTGCAATCCATGTTGCTCGTTTTGAGTGGCTGGAAGAGTTGCAACTCGCATCCGCGTTGTTGTGCGTTTCCGCGAATGCAGTCATACGTTTGACACGTGCCGCAAACTGCCAGATTGCGAACGCCCACTTCGACAGGCGAAACGAGCGATTGAATGAATTGATATTGACCGATCGGACAGACGTACTTGCAGAAGCTGGCGCCCGTGAAGACACCATCAACGACGATCGCGGCTGCGAAGTAGCCAATCACTAACATGGCCGTGGCTCTCGGGCTCTCCCATAAGCTGAACGCTTCGTAAGCCCAGAAGAACAGCAAGAGCAAAGCGATGGCGATCCATTTTGAACGAAGACGCCGCGGCCAGGACCAGCGTGCAGGTAGAATGCGACGTCCCAACTCGCGCGCGAAGTTGAACGGGCAGGCGAAACAAAAGATGTTTCCTACTATTAATAAGGCGAACACTGTCAGTCCGCGCCAATGCGTCCAGGGTAGAACGCCTGCCAAGTTCATGGGCGCCATTTGTGTCCCCAACAGGCCATCGATTACTACCAGAACCGCCAATAGAAACATTATCAGCTGAGCGAAGCGCCGAAAGTGTGGCCAGCGTAGAAGCCGGCCGATAAATGGAAGCGAAAGCAAATCCAACCTGGCGGGTTTCGATGGCCCCTGCTTGACCGAGTGCGTCAGTCCAGATCGAACAAGCTGTGATCGCGTGGCCTGCTTTCTTGAAGCGAGCGTTCGCCGAGTACTCAGCAGCTTTATGGTAACCAGCCCAACTGGAACGAGAAAAAAAACGGAACCTGCAACCCACATAATCGCGCCTGCGGCCGCTTGATCTTCGAGCGGGGTGAGACTCGTAATGCGGGGGACGGTCGCGTAAGTCGCATAGAGCACACGCTCGCAGAAAATGAGGAAAGCTGAGAGTGCGGTGTTCTGAATGTCCGCGAGGAACAGGTAAGGAACAATCAGCCATCGCTGTGTGCGGGCGACCCAGGGATAAGGTTGAATGATGGGCCACCAGAAGAGCAGCGCGGTGGTCAAAAAACAAACATGTTCCACCTGATGCCACGTCGGAGAGCGCAACGCCAGTTCGTACATCACCGGCACATGCCAGGCGGTGTTAGTGAAGACAAAAGCTGACAAGCTAAAAACCGGATGAACAATGAATTGTCCAACCTTGCGCAGAGTTGGCGAGGCGAGAAATGGTCGGAGACCATCTCTCAAAAAATCACGAGGTAACCCGAACAGTAGCGGGAGGTATGGCGCTCCGTAAAGCAGAAGGGGAGGCGCGACCATCATCAACAACAAGTGTTGAATCATGTGTACGGTCAGCAGCCATCCAGCAAAAGCATCGAGCGGCGACATAAGTGCGAAGAGAATAGTTATGAGTCCCGCATAGAAGCTCGTGAACTGCCTGAACCCGAAACGGTGTGGGACACGTGTGTATAAGCGTCTCCATCCGCGGGCGTAGAGCACGCCAGTCACAAGGGCTGGAGTCAGCAACCAGGGGTTGAAATCCCAGGAACTGAAGACGGCATCTGTGATTCCTTCCATCGATCCATTGCCAGCGCTTGGCTCTCCTTATTTGATCTTGTCTATCAGCATGGCCAGATAGAGGAGCGGCAGGTAAATGACGGACGCATGCAGGAGTTGTTTCGCCGCTGACTTTGATCGAGAAGCGGAGGCTCGATAGGCAACATAATAAAAGGAGAGTCCGAGAATTATCGCGAGCAGAAAGTAAAGACGACCGGTCGTTGCCATCAAGGTCGGCACCACGCTGACGACGATCAGCAGTTGGGCCGAGATCAAGATCGCCCGAAAGGTGGTCCTGCCATCTTCGTCGTCAACCGCGGGAAGCATGAGCATTCCGCCTCGCGCATAGTCTTCGCGGTACAGCCAACCGATCGCGTAGAAGTGTGGAAACTGCCAGAGGAAGAGAATGGCATAAAGCACCCACGATTCGAGGCCGAGATTATTCTTCACTGCGGCCCAACCCATCAGGATTGGCGCAGCGCCTGGAAACGCTCCGACCAGAGTACATAGTCTGGTCTTACGTTTGAGCGGTGTATAGACGAATAGATAACTCAATAGAGTTAAGAGGCCCAGCAGCGCAGTCAACGTGTTGAGAAATTGAATCAGATAGATCGTTCCCGCGATTGAAAGCGAAATGCCGAATACGAGTGCTGCTCGCGCGGAGAGCTCTCCAGCAGGCAACGGACGTTTAGAAGTGCGCCGCATGTTTCCATCCAGCGCGCGCTCCATAAACTGATTGAGCGATGCCGCACCTGCGGCGACCAGACCCGTACCCAGAACGGTGTGCGCGAGAACAACGAGGTTTAAGGAATCTGACGCCATCAGGCACGAAACGCCGGTGGAGATCACGACCATCAAAGTGATTTCCGGTTTCGCCAAAATGAAAAAAGCCCTTGCCCTGCGAATCGCCATAGACAGCGCGGCGGAGGGAAGAACCTGCTGAGAGATAGTCTCCCGTTGCGTCGTCCGGAAACTGATCCACATCACTCGGTCCAATCCTGTGGCCGGCGGCGAAGTAGCGATTTTGTTGCTCACGCTCATAGTCACCGCTTCGTACTGCCCATTTGTGTAGTTGCGTTAGGCTGCATGTTCTCGGTTGCTGCTTGTGCGGGCCGAGTCGAATCGCGCGCCGGCACTTCCGTTGGCTTATGCAGAGTGCTCATGAAGGCCACCAGCGCAGCTACCTCCGATGGGTCCAGGTTCTTACCGTAAGCCGGCATGTTGCCGCTGCCCTGAATCACCTGGCGGACGAGTTGATCCCCGGTCAAGCGTGTGGCGACACTGTCGAGCGCCGGTCCGCGCAAGCCTCCTTCGCCACCTACGCTATGGCAGTTGATACATTGCTTGCTATGGAAAACCAGGGCGCCCTGCCGTTCGAGTGGCGAACGTCCTTCTAAGTAATTCGTGGGCGTTGCCGCGCTGGTCCACGCTTCCATCTTTGGTGACCATGGCGCATACGTGCCGAGATAATTGAACGCACCCAATACTATTAATATAAGGAGCACGCTCAATACGGCGACCGGCCGGCGGCGCGGGCTTTTCTCGCCTGTGTTTGAAATGAAAGGCACGGCGAACAAAATGCCGATGACGATGAACGGAGCGGTCAGCATTACGACTGTTTCCATATAGTCCGGCATTAACGACAACACGCCATAGAGCCATAGGAAAAAGAAATCTGGTTTCGGGGCGGTGTTGATCTGGGTCGGATCGGGGATGCCATGTGGGCCGGCCGGACCGAAATAGGCAGCGCAGAAAACGATGCCCAATAGAACTAGACCGCTGAAAATTAGATCTTTGCTAATCGCTTTCGGGAAAAACGGAACGCCACTCTTTTTGATTTCCGCTTCGTACTCTTCTGCGTAAGTTTCCTTCTTGACCAGCTTGCCCGGGACGGGGTATTCGTTGATCCCTTTCGTCAGCACCAACCTGAGGTGCAGGCTGACGATCGCCAGAATGCTTCCCGGGATAACGAAGACATGCAGGGCGAAAAAGCGCGAGAGCGTCTCGCCGGCGATGATCGGTCCGCCGAGCATCATATGAACAATCGCCGGCCCCATTACGGGCACGCGACCCGCCATGGCCGCGCCAATACCTAACCCCCAATAGGCATCCTGATCGAAACGCAGTACCTGGCCGGTAAACGCCATGCCGAGGGTGCAGAGCAGCAATACGACTCCCGAAATCCAGGTCATTTCGCGCGGGTATTTGAACGCGCCAAAAAGAAAGACCTGGACGAGATGGGCCAACATGATCGCAACCATGAAGTTTGAACCCCAGTTGTGCATGGCGCGCAGAAACCAACCGAACTGCTGTTGATAGTTCAAGTATTCCAGACTGGTGTAGGCTTGGCCCGAGGATGGCACGTAGACCAAAGCGAGGCAGATTCCGGTCACGATCTGGATCATGAAGCAGAGCAAAGTGCCGCTGCCGAAAACGTAGAACCAGCTGCCTGAGGTGCGCGGGACATGATGGCCTGCGGTCGCAGCGAAGATCTTGCTGATATAGACTCGATCGTCAATCCAGATTGCGAGTTGTCTCAATCTCTTAATCATTTCATCCTCATTACCCGGTCGCTATCAATCCCGGTTCTGACTTCAGGCCGGCTGGTTCAAGGTCGGAAGCTGGCCGCCGTGTATCCATAGTTGTCCGTTCTCGATCTTGTATTTGTATTCATAAAGTCCCTGTGGCGGTGGCCCGGATGCATGCGAACCGTCTTCGTAGCAAGCGCCCCCGTGACACGGACACATGAACAGGTGCGACTCCTGAAACCAGCGCACCGGACACCCCAGATGGGTGCAATTGATGGCAAAGATTTGAAATTTCTCGCCTTCAATTCTCCGCACCCAGCAGGGAATGTCGGCGGTCTGGCCATCCCATGGGCGTGTATAAGGATTTCGGAATTTCGCCATGCGCGTCTGGTTCTCGGGGAACGTTGTAAGCGGTCCAAGCGCAATCCATGATGTGAACCCGCCATCATTACGGAAGGCCGAAAGCAGATATCCAAGCAGGGGCACTGACACCATCGTCGCCGCGACGCCGTTGAGTAGAAACCCGAGCTTGAGCAGGAACGCCCGCCGCGGCATTTCAATGTGTAATCTCTCCGGTGCCTTCTCGCTTATCACTTCAATCTCAGTGCCTGCCATAGTTGTGCCTCCGTCATCAAATTCCGATCCGACTCATTTCATATTCAGGCCAGCCGAATGATCGACTTTGCTAACAGTTACATTTGTCCTTTGCCTGCGTGCTGCGAGCCACGCCACGACGTCATCTATTTCCTGCGCTGACATGGGATGGCCCGGAACATTTCCGCGCCAGTCGGGTTTCCCAATGTCAGCGCGGCCGACGACGACAGTCGTGCGGAGGCCTTGATCGCTGACCAGGTTCAGAAAGTTCGGATCAGCGATCGAGCCTGCCGATCCGCCATCGCCATTGGTTCCGTGACAACTCGAACAATAAGTTTTGTAAGTTGCGGCGCCCTGCGGAGCATCGCCGGTCGGGAAAGTCTTAGCCGAGATATCGTTGCTGATTGCGGTGGATGGACCACTCGCTGTCGCCGTTTCGTCGGAGCTGTAGCGAGGAAGTTCGACACCTTTGAAGTCATCAGGCTTGGACCAGTGTGCTCGCATACCATTAACGATCAGTTCGATCTGCTGGTCCGTGAGATGGCCGCCAGCTTGTTCCGAAAAGGCGGGCATATTCGTCCCGGCCCTGCCTGTTGAGATCGCCTGGCGCATTGCTTTGTCCGTGACGAAGGCCAGATAGAGTGAGTCGTTAAGCGGGCGCGCCGCGCCAAGTCTCCCACCCACACCGTGACAGCCGGCGCAGTTCTGAGTGTAGAGTTGATTGAAATCAGTGATTTCAGCAGGCGCGCGCCAGCGTTCAGATTCGTTTGGTTGACCGGGCAGACGGACGCTGCAGCCTGCCAAAAGAGTGATGGCAAGGCCGACTGCACCAGCGATTCCGATTTTCGATCTCGCAATCATTGCCCTTCCTCCTGCTCGGGTATGAGACCTGGAGCTTCTACTCCGGCTCTCGCGGCCAATGGCCACGACTGTGCAGTCTCAACTTCTTTTGAGTGAGCGACGATGAAACCGGTAATCAACCCGAAGGCAACTTGCGAAGCGATGAACCAACCCCACGCGATTCTCGCGTTAAGCGCAGGATTGATTAGGCGGAGAGTCGAGGCGACGAGGGCGGTCCACAAAACTGGCGCCAGAAAACTTCCCCAGAACGCCGTGAAGCGCGAAGGCATCATCGGCAGGATCGCCGCGTAGAGTAGACCGACAAGTAACGAGATGATGCCGTGACTCAAGAGCGCGACGATAAATCCCGACAGGTGAAAAGCTTTCAATTCTGCTGGACCAGCTTCAGCCAGAGACGGCAGCGCCGCTGCCGCCAGAAGGTTGACCGGATACCACAAACTTCCCTGGGCGATGAGTCCGTAGAGACAAGCGATGAACGCCATTCCGATGCCGCCGACAACGCCGCCAAATAGACCGGCTGAGTAGGGATGAACCCTTACGGGGATGTAGACGCGATGACTTTCAGTGCCTGGTTGCAGGTGATCAACTCTTCGGGTCGAGCGCGCAAAAATCGGCGTCGGCGTTGCGACAAGCGCGACCAATTCCTCTTTCGGCATTGGCAGCACATCTCTGAACCAACCGACTGCGCCACACAGGATGACTACAATGCCCACAACGCTTACTGCGAGGCTCGTTACCAGTCCGGCGAGCAGCAGGGCGAGACCGAAAGCGGTGACAAACGGCCATGGGGTTGGCGCCGGCACCTCGATTATGTTTGATATGTGTGCCCTGTTCTCTTCAGGCCGCATGCTTCCCACTCACCTCCCGATAACGTAGACAACGGTAAAAACGACAATCCAAACAGCATCAACAAAATGCCAGTACCAGGAAATCATCTGCAGACGCTCCCGATGCATGATGGTCGCGTATCCGCGCAGACTAAAGATGAATACCAATAACAAAAGACACATCCCGACGATCACGTGGCTGGCATGCAGGCCGACGAGCGAATAAAACGTCGTGCCGAAGAGATTGGTGCTAATTGTCAGTCCCTTCTGATAGATAAGCCTGCGCCACTCGACCGCTGTCGAAGCGAGAAAGATCGCCGCTAGTACAATCGTTGCCAGCCAAAAAATCTTGAAGCGACCCACGCGGTCGCGGTTGAAAGCGCGCTCTGCCAACGTAATCGTCACGCTGCTCGATAACAGGCAGATCGTCGATAGAATCGGGAGCTCCAAAACTTCACGCGGCGTTGGGCCGGTCAAGCTCTTGCCCAGATAGAAGACGTACCCGGCGACGAAGATCGAGAAGAGGCCAGTCTCTGTAAGAATGAGACAGACGACCGCAACCTTGCGGCTCGACGGAAGTTTCCACTCGGTCGCTTCTGGAGCTATTTGCAAAAAGGTTTCGTTAACCATCGAATCGTTCTCCTTAGCTCCCGCTTCACTCGTACTTCCAATCCGGATCCTCCGGGTGTTTAAGATCCCAAAGAGGCCTGCGACTCCGCACCACTGGCGCACTCGCGAAGTTGTATTCGGGTGGTGGTGAAGTCGTGGCCCATTCAAGCGTCCACGCATCCCACGGATCGTCACCCGCTACCTCACCCTTCCTCAGTGAACGAAGTATGTTGATGGCGAGACAGAGAATCCCGACCGCTTGCAGAAGGGCCCCGACCGAGGTGATGAAATTGAGTACTTCCCAGCCTCGCCCCGGGTCGTAGGTGTAAATGCGCCGGGGCATCCCGAGCAGTCCCGAGAAGTGCATCGTGTCGAACGTCAGATGAAAGCCGATGGTAAAAAGCCAGAAATGCCAGAGTCCCAGCTTGTGGTTGAGCAGGCGCCCCAGGGCTTTCGGATACCAGTAATAGAAACCGGCGAAAATGCCGTAGAGAAGTCCGCCAACCAGCGTGTAATGAAAGTGCGCGACGACAAAATACGAGTCGGTTAGCTGCCAGTCAAACGGCGCGACCGCCAGCATGATGCCGGTCAGGCCCGCGATCAGAAATTGGAAAAGAAAGCCGAGACAGAAGATCATCGGCAACTCGAGCCGGATCTTGCCGCCGTACATTGTTCCGAGCCAGTTAAAAATCTTGATCCCCGTCGGCACCGAGACCAGCATGGTCGAGATGGCAAAGAAGGTGTTGCCCATCGAAGTCATCCCGACCGCGAACATGTGATGCGCCCAGACGCTGAAGCTGATGATCGCGATCATCGTCGTGGCCCCGACCATGACGGGGTAGCCGAAGATAGGTTTGCGCGAGAAGACGGGGATGATCTCTGATAGGCACGCGAAGGCCGGAATGATCAGGATGTAAACTTCCGGATGGCCGAAAATCCAGAAGAAGTGTTGCCAAAGCACGGCGGAGCCGCCCGATTGCGTGTCAAAGAAATGCCCACCCAGATAACGATCGATCAGCAGCATAATCTGCGCCGCTGAGAGTGCCGGCAACGCCAGGATGATCATGAAGTTCGTGACGATCATCATCCAGACAAATAGCGGCATGCGCATCAATGTCATCCCGCGGCAGCGCATCGTGAGCGCGGTGACGATCACGTTAATGGCTGAGACTGTGCTGCCTACGCTTGTGAGCAGCAAACTCAGAATCCAGTAGTCTGTACTGTGTCCGCGTGAAAAGGCGCGGCCAGTCAGCGGCGCATATGCAAACCACCCGACATCCGGCGCCGAGCCGCTGCCAGACAACCCTGGCGCGCCGAGATAACTGAAGTAAAGAAGCAGCCCGCCAAAAAGAAACATCCAGAAGCCGAACGCATTAAGGCGCGGGAAGGCCATATCGCGCGTGCCAATCATCAGCGGCACGAGATAATTGCCGAGCCCGGCGATTATCGGCATGCCAACCAGGAATACCATTGCCGTCCCGTGCATGGTGAAGAAGCGATTGAAGACATCCGGCCCCAGCAACGTGTTATTCGGGACGGCGAGCTGAAGGCGAATGGCCACGGCCATGAGCCCTGCGACAACCAGGAAACCGATGGCCGTGCCGACGTACATTAGGCCCAGCTTTTTGTGATCAACCGTAACGACCAGGCCGTGCAGGCGGTCAATTAATGGAGTTGCTGGTTGCTTCACTCTCGGTAACGCGATTTCTTGAGTCGCCATTCTTTTCCCCGTCCTACTTCAACGTTTGCAAGTAAGAGACAATCTGGTCCACTTCCACATCACTCATCTGCAGGTTCGGCATGAGACAACCCACCTTGAGCTTTTGCGGATCGCGCACCCAGGCACGCAATCCTTCAGGCGTGTTCGGCGCAGCTCCGGACGCCAGGGTCTCGCGGCTCATTAGGTGCGTCAGGTCCGGGCCGAACGCGCCTTGCGCGGACGTACCGCGGATGGCGTGGCAGCTAACGCAGGAGTTCGCGAAGAATAATTTGCGGCCTGCCTGCGCGCTCGGTTCTTCTGCCGCCGCACGCTTCTGCTCCGCGACCCAACGCTCGAACTCGCCGGGCGGGTGCACGATGACGCGGATTAACATGCGCGCATGTTGCATCCCACAGTACTCGGCACAATTGCCCAGATAAGTCCCGGGTTGCGTCGGCTCGAACCACATCGCGTTCTCGCGGCCGGGTATAACATCCGTCTTGCCTGCGAGCTGTGGCACCCAGAAGCTATGCGCGACATCGGCTGACTGAAGTTTCAGGAATGTAGGTTGGCGTCTGTTACCATCGCTCGCCGGCACGTGCAACTCGTTGGCGGTCACGATGCCCAGCTCGGGATAGCGTATCTCCCACCACCACTGATGCCCGACGACGGTCGCTTGTACGGCGCCCGGCGCGGCCTTTCGATTCTGTATGTCGGCGATGGTGCGCGACGTGACCAGAATCAACACGAAGACGATGAGTATCGGCAAGACTGTCCAGGCCGTTTCGATCTGATTGCTGCCGTAAATCTGCGGTGGCTCGCTCGCTTCATCTCCGGGGCGGTGACGAAATCGAACGACCGCATAAACCAGCAGGCCCACGACGATTAGGAAGATCACGGCGCAGATAGCGAGCACCAGCAGCGACAGTTCCTTAATTTCCTGCGCGGGCTGGGAGAGCGGTTGGAGCAAATTGGTGACTTGAGCCGGATTGCCTAATGCGGGATGAACAAGCCCGGCAATGACAACCATCGAAGCGGCGAAGCTAAGCAGCGGCCGCCATCGCAGCCTCTTGGGCGGGGCCGGTTTCCACCACGGATTAGCCCGGCGATCCAACTCATTCTCTTCACGCTTACTATGCGACAACATGCTCAACACCATCTCCAAGCCATCGATACTTCACCGCGGGACGATCGGATTCATTAGCGACCCACCATCTCATCGTCAAAAGCGTCTCCAATGGGCCGTTTCAACCTGAAGCGCCCAAATTCCCTGGACTTGGCATGGGCTCGGCCCCGCCTGCGCCGGACTGAGTAACGCTTTTCGTCTCTTCTTCGCTCTCAATGATGATGCGAGCGGCGCGATCGTGCGTAAGAGCAGACCAGCCCCAGTTCCATAGCGTCTCGATCCTGTTTCGCGTTCCATTCAGTAACGCCAGGTGAACGCCTAGCCAGGCGAAATAAGCGAGCGGACCGTGAAGTGTCCGCTGGTTTGGAAACTCGACCACCGCCGAGCCGCGTCCGATCGTAGCCATGAATCCCTTGTCCCAATATACAAAGGCCTGAGTTTCTTCTTCGGCGATTCGTCGGGCGATCTGTCGCCCAACGTGCTCGCCCGACTGCATGGCCACGGAGCCGAGTTGAGGTAGAAGCTTGCCTTCCGACGCTACTTCACCCATATCACCCACGACAAAGATCTCCGGATGGTCCGGCAAGCTCAGATCGGGATTGAGTTTCACTCGCCCGCCACGACCCTGCGGCATGCCGAGCATGTGTGCGAGCGGGTTGGCCTGCACACCCGCGGCCCAAATCAGTGTATGTGTCTTGATTTCTTCGCCGGATTTGAGTCTTACGAATGTCGGCTCAACCTCAGCCACAGCTTCGCCGAGACGCAGTTCAACCCCTCGGTCTTCAAGCTCGTTTCTCGCATATACCCGTAAATTCTCTTTGAACTGAGCGAGCACCTCTTTCCCCATCTCGACGATAATGATCCGAGCCTTGTTGGTTGCCAGTTGGTGATAATCATCCGGCAGTAAGTTGTAGAAGAGGTCTGACAATGCGCCGGCAGTTTCGACTCCAGTTGGCCCAGCGCCCACCACTACAAAATTCAGCGCGCCGTCGTTAATGACTGTGGGATCTCCAGCGGCAGCTTCAAATCGCTGCATCACCTGGTTACGCAGTCTTACGGCATTCATTAGCGTATAAAGTGGGAATGCATGTTCGGCGGCTCCAGGAGTGCCGAAATAGTTGACCGTCGTCCCACCGGCGAGCACTAGATAGTCGTAGCTTATGTATTCACCATCCTTCAGTTGGATCTTTCGGCCCGGCACATTGACGCCCGTAACGGTTCCCAGACGGAAGTCCACATTCTCCTGACTTCGGAAAATACTCCGGACGGGCGCCCCTACGTCTTCGGCGTTCAGCAGAGAAGTGGCTACCTGATAAAGGAGCGGCTGGAAGGTGTGATAGTTGTGTCGATCGATTAGAGTCACGTGAACCGGAACGTGAGCCAAATGCTCGGCGACTCCGAGTCCGCCGAATCCTGCGCCCACAATCACCACGTGTGGATACTTGCTCATTTCTTCCTCCCTCGATCCGTTTCAAGCATTTGAAGATCTCGCCCCTTATGCATGCCCGATTCTTCTCGCCAGCGGCCGTTGGGCACCCCGACAGGCATCCGGCGATGTACGTACCCAATCTTCCCCGCTCGACCGGTGCCTTTCTCCTGGCCTGTAGGCAGCGAATGCGTCGACGCCGGAATAATGTGCTTACACGCCTGATTGGTTCTTCCCGAATCCTGCTCAGAGCTACTTGATTTTGCTGTTTGAGCAACGAGGTCAGTACCGGGAGCGGTAGCGACCGGGTCACGCTTTCTACAGACTCTGCTTTGTTCGCAACTGAGACCCGGTCGCTACCGCTCCCGGTACCGACTTCATGACGTACATCTCAAACTAGGTCACTACCAAATTTCCGGACATTGCGAAGACAAAGAATCCCCAGGGCCATCTTCACGCTGAAGAACAACGGCAGAAGCGAGCAAAGCAAAATCAAGCAGGTTCTGGCGAAATCTGGAAAGAAAACAATTTCATGGATAACTACACTTCTAAGGTCAAGGGGGGTGGGTGTCTTGATGATGAATCGAATGGGAATGCAAGTGCCAACTCAGAATACCGGAGTGACCGGCAATGAAAGATTGAGGAATTTATGTCCGTGAGACCACTGAATCTCCCGGCTTTCGTTTTGCTCTTATTGCTTCTGGTGAAGGGAGTCGTTCAGGCTCAGCGGCCTGAGCCTGCCTCTGGTGAGTCACTTACTCTGGATCAGGCAATCGCCCTGGCTTTACACGACAATCATGCGATAAAGATCGCAAAGCTCGAGGTCGAGAGGGCTGATGAAGATATCTCGGCCGCCAAGACCTACCGCCTTCCTTCATTGCATGCGTACACATCAGTCTCTAGCAATCTCGCCAACAACGAACTGAAGGTGACGAATCCCGCGAACAACTTGTTTCCGGGTCTCGGACCTTTCTTCACTCTGAACGACAGCCGCAAACCCACGGCAATATTTGCTGCGTCCGTCATTGAGCCGCTGACGCAGCAATATCGGATCGGACTCAATATTAAGTCGCAGAGAGTTTCGCGCGAGATGATGCAGGCGAAGCTGCGTCAACAGCAGAGCGAAACGATCAATCTGGTGAAGAGGGCTTACTACGCCATCTTGCAAACGAGGAGTGCCCTAAGCAGCGTAGAAGAAGCCCTTAAGTCATACCACGAACTGGACAAGGTAACCGGTGATAACGTCCTGCAGCAGGTCTCGCTTAGAGCAGATTTACTGGTCGTGCAAACACGCCTCGCTAAAGTCGAGTATGAACAACTTGAGTTAACCAACCAGTTAGCCACCCAAAAGGAGCAATTGAACACTCTGCTGGGTCGAACTGTAGATACTTCGTTTGAAGTCGCGGGGGTACCAGAGTCTACGGTATTTGAAACCGACCTGGCCGCTGCGAGAAAGCTCGCTCTCGAACGCAGGCCTGAGCTGCAGCAGGCAAGACTGGTTATAGAGCAGGCGATACTGGATCGCCGCATTAAAAAGTCCGAGTACATACCCGATGTAAGTGCCGGGTTCGTTTACTTAACACCGCGCAACTACGCTCCCGTGATTCCGAAAAACTTTGCCAATGTCGGCGTCGTGGTGAGTTGGGAGTTTTTCGACTGGGGTCGAAAGAAGCATCAACTCTCCGAGAAAGATAAGGCGGTTGAGCAAGTCAAGAACGGCTTACAGGAAAAAGAGGACCAGGTTCTGATCGACGTGGGCGATAAGTTGAGAAAGCTGCAACAAAGTGCTCAAGCACTGCGGGTAGCCAAGCTGGAGGAGAGTTCGGCGAGAGAAAATTTGCGCGTGAGCACAGGTCGCTACAAGTTCCAAGCGGTGCTCTTATCTGACGTACTTCAGTCGCAAGCATTTTTGGCTGAAGCAACTCATGAATATCAGCGGGCCTTACTAGGTTTTTGGATAGCCAAGGCTGAGTTCGAGAAAGCGCTCGGAGAGGACAAATAGCATGGCTGACAAGAAGATTGACCTCTCCCGAAACACCAAGACGAAGGAGGCGAGCGTCGTCGAGGAAAAGTCCACGACTCAGACAGCATCAACCCGGAAGAATGTTGAATCCGATAACGGGACAACTGCCAAAGTCGCGCCAACTGATAACAGCCCCGCGAATGTCACGCCCGCACTTGATCCGAGCGCGAAGCGTCGATTTAGCTTCAAAAAGTTAGTGCCGATAGTGGTTCTCTTGTTGGCCGCCGGCATTCTTCTTGGAATTACGGGTGGTTGGAATCGCTTCGTAGGAGGTGGCAGCACACAAAGAACGGACGATGCTGTTTTGAGGGCGGATATTACTCCGTTAAGCACGCGTGTTTCCGGCACAGTGGCACAAGTTGCAGTCACCGATTATCAGCGAGTGAAGGCTGGGGACCTGCTGGTGCAGTTGAAGGATGACGACTTCAAGGCTCAGGTTGCGCAGGCCCAAGCCGGCGTGGCAGCTGCACAGGCGGCTCTCGCGAACAATGCGAAACAGAAAGAATTGCAGAACGCGAGAATCTTGCAGGCGCAAGCCGGGACTCAGGCGGCCAGCGCTGACATCGTTCAAAGCGGAGCAGCGATCAATGGCGCGGAGGCTGACGTCGACAATGCCCAAGCCGCCGTCGAAGCCGCTCAAGCAAAGATTCCTGATTCCGAAGCAGCCATCGCAGCCGCGCAAGCCGACGCTGAAAGAAGTCGGCTGGAGAGACAGCGTCAGGAGGCGCTGGTTGAGATGGGCGCAGCCACCAAACAGAAACTGGAGCAGGTGGTCGCGGATCAGGAACGCTTTGCAGCCATCGTCGATAGCCGGAAAGCAGAGTTGGCGCAGACGCGCGCCTATCTCGAAAGCAGGCGAGCAGATCTGTCAAAAACCCACGCCGGGGTAGCGTCGCGCCAGGCAGAACGACTGCGCGCTAAAGCACAATCATCGGGCAAGAGCGCTGAAGTTGAAGCGCAGATCAAACAGCGTGCGGTTTTGGATGCTCAGGAACTGCAACTGCAGGCGGACCTCGACGCCAAACAGGAGGCTCTTAAGGTCGCGCAAACGAATCTTGACTACACACGAATTGTCGCCCCAACCGATGGAATAGTGGGCGAGCGAAAAGTGAGAATTGGACAATTGGTCTCACCGGGCACGCAAGTGATTTCGCTGGTCGATAATACCATCTGGGTGCAGGCGAATTATGAAGAGACGCAACTTACAAATGTTGTTAAAGGTGACGGAGCAGAGATAACGGTAGACACCTTCCCGGGCGTTACTCTGCGAGGCCGCGTAGAGGAGATAGCTCCGGCCAGCGGCTCGCAATTCGCCCTGTTACCGCCGGACAACGCCACGGGGAACTACACAAAGATTGTTCAGCGCATACCGGTAAAGATAGTGCTCGACCCTCGTCCCGAGCTGGCCCAGCGACTTCGTCCCGGAATGTCAGTAATCGCGAAGATCAAAACGAACGGCAAGAGTAAAGTTTGATGAAAGCACGTAAGCGCGGGAGTCCATGTCCAAGCCGAGCGATTTACAACCCGAAGGGTTGTTAGAAAGTAGCCGGGGGTCGAAGCGAAGCGGAGACCCCCGGAACACTTCGTCCAAAGATTCGCACCCTGGAGGGGTGCGACGCTCTTCGTCTTTGACCCCTTCAGGGTCACAAACACATTTCCAATCTGATCCGGGGGTATCGCGCCTAAGACGCGCTCAACCCCCGGCTACTATCTTGCAGCCCTTCGGGCTACCTACGGGCTGACGTCGCATGAACCAACGAGTGGAAACACTGACTTCGTTCACAGCTCCGCGCCTCGATTTCGCGAAGCTCATCGGTTCGCTCAGTCAAAATCCGTATGTTGGGACTCTCGGAGTATTCCTCGGCGCCGGCATCGTTACTTTGAACGGCCGTCTGATCAGTGTTGGTCTGCCGGATCTTCGTGGCGCAATGGGTCTGGGAATCGATGAAGCGAGTTGGATTCCCACGGCTTACAACATGGCCTTGATGTTTATGGGTCCATTCTCCGTCTACCTTGGCGGTTTGCTTGGACCGAGACGCGTGCTGCTTTATTCGGGGACGATTTTCAGTATTTCTTCGATCCTGTTGCCGTTCTCTCCAAACCTGCGAGTCATGCTTTGCTTACAGGTGGTAAGTGGTCTTGCGTCAGGCACCTTTTATCCGTTGACGTTGAGCTATGCGCTCCGCGCTTTGCCGATGCGCTACGTGATATATGCGATCGGCATCTATTCGATGGACATAGTTGGCGCAACCAGCGTTGGCACCTGGCTGGAGGCCTGGTATGTGGAACACTTGTCCTGGCACTGGATCTTCTGGCAGAGCGCATTGCTAACTCCGCTGATGATGGTTTGTATTTACCTGGCCATCCCAAATCCGCCGCCGCGTTCGGGACCTAAGCCCATCTTGAGCTGGAGAGGTTTTCTCTATGGCAGCCTGGCCCTAAGTTTGATCTTTGGGGCTCTCGATCAAGGTGAACGATTGGATTGGCTGAACTCGGGCGTGATTGTTGGACTGCTCGTGACAGCAGCTTTTTTGTTAATGGTGACTGTGATTCGCAGGTGGCTTTCGCCCAATCCGATGGTTAATCCAATCTTTCTGGTCAACCGGAACACCGCGCTGATATGTGCCTGTCTGTTTTGCTTTCGCTTCGTGATGCTGGCAATCGCTTTACTGCTGCCTGCAGTTCTGGCTGTAACGCAAAACTATCGACCTCTGCAAACCGGATACGTGCTGCTCTGGTTGATCTTGCCTCTCATACTCAGCGGGGTCATAGCGGCGCGCTTGATGCGGCGGTTCGATAACAGACTAGTGTTTGCCTCGGGCTTCACAGTGGTGGCCATCGCATGCCTGATCAATGCTCAACTAACCAGCGCGTGGTCGGGTAACAACTTCCTGATTTCGCAGATCGTGATCGGATTGGGGCTCGCTTTGAGCTTCACCGCACTGGTTGGATCATTCGTGCAAAATGCGTTCGATACCGGCGCACTTTCTAACCCAATCAATGTGCTCACTTATGCTTCGTTCATCCATTGCGTTCGTCTGTTCGGCGGAGAAGCCGGCACAGCGCTGATGCAAAGATTGATCTCAGTCCGCGAGCAATTCCATTCGAACATGCTCGGGTTGCATGTAGACGCTGGAAGCTGGTTAACAACCGAACGAGTGCAGCTCCTCACGCAGGGGTTGTTTCCCGGTTCCGCCGGCGCGGAGGAGGCGCAAGCACGGGCGGCTTTGTTATTGGGAGGTCAGGTTAAGTTACAAGCCTACACACTGGCGTATGCCGACGGTTATCTGGCGATCGCATTAGTTGCCGCGTTGGCCATTGTTCTGATCGCATGCATGAAACCAATGAAGATTTATTTTGATGCGAGGTAGCAAGCGGAAAGGATTGGTTCGGCGATGAACGTACTCGAATTTCAAAAGATGAAGGACGAAGGGCACAAGATCTCAATGGTCACCTGCTATGACTACTCGAGCGCGCGGGCTGTAGCAGAGTCGAGCATCGATTGCATTCTGGTCGGCGACAGCCTGGCCATGACGATGCATGGGTTTTCCAATACTCTTTCGGCTACGACATCAATGATGGCCCTGCACACAGCCGCCGTCGCCAGGGGTGCTCCGTCCAAGTTCATCGTCGCCGACTTGCCGTTTCTCTCCTACCGAAAAGGATTGAAGGAGACGATGGATTCCGTCCACGAATTGATGAGCGCAGGTGCTCATGCAGTCAAGCTTGAGGGCGTTCATGGCCATACTGGGATCGTCCGGCACATTGTTGACTCGGGAGTGCCGGTGATGGGCCATCTCGGTCTCACGCCCCAGTCAGTCCACACGCTCGGCGGGATGAAAGTGCAAGCCCGCACCGACGCTGCGGTCAAGATTCTCGCGTCCGAGGCGCGTGAACTTGAGCATGCTGGATGTTTCTCGCTGGTGCTCGAATGCGTGCCCACCGAAGCTGCTCGACAAGTGACGAACCTGCTAAAGATTCCCACGATCGGCATCGGCGCTGGTCCCGGCGTAAGCGGGCAGGTCCTCGTGTATCAGGATTTGATCGGACTGAATCCAGGATTTAAGCCGAAGTTCCTGAGGACGTACGCGAACGCATTCGATATTATTCAGGCTGCGCTCAATGCGTACGATCAGGATGTAAAGAGCGGGAACTTCCCAAACGAAGACGAGAGCTATTCTCAGATTCACCAGGTCAATCGCGCGGCATGACCACAGGGATTACTCTGGGCAGAGAAGAGCTACGTTCGCTTGCTTTACCCCACGACGAACGACTTAGTATTCAATCAGAGTTGGTCAATGCACGGCGGATGCTCACAACCGCATCCGAGCTCAGTGACCCACGCACTTACAATTCTCGTGCGCACATTTGGTCTTATTCGACATTGGCTACCTCCCTACAGGTTCTCAAGATTGCTGATATTCGATACGCGAAGTTCTTTCTTGCAACCTCAGAATATCGGCAGGTGGCACGATCAATCTTTCAAAACGTTGCTCCGAAATTCTTTTCTTTGGTATGCAATGATTCCGAAACCACCGACGCCTTATTAGAAGGTGGCATGGCTATAAATCAGCAGGTTTCGGCAACGAATGAAAAGACTGATGGCGAGATTGTCCGCATCATCGAAGTGGCACGATTTTGGGCGGTGCGAGGCGTCGAAAGATTGAGGTCGTCCGGGAATGATCAGTGAAGAGGTTATTGATAAGACCTTGAACGATAGTTTTCCAGCAAGCGACCCGCCTTCCTGGACCCTTGGCATTGAGCAAGGCGTGCCCATTGAGCAGTCCGACCACGAAACGCAAAAACGAAAAATAGCCGACAACGAGCCGAAAGACGTTTAGCGCGTCTCACCACTAAGCTGTCCTTAAGCGCGATTCGACTGAAAGGATTTTCTCAGTCGGATCGCAAGTTTGATCGTTACAAAGGAGACCTTTAATGAAAGTATTCAAAACGTTTCTGACCGTTCTGCTGTTTTCAGCTGCTTTAACTGCAGCATTCGGCGCGTCGACTAAGTCGGACTACCAGAAGGATGTCGATTTTTCTCGATTGCACACGTTTTCGTTCAAGACCGAGCGAGACAGCCGGGATCGCTTAGCCACAAATACCATCGAAGCGCAAAGGATTCTGAAAGCGCTCACAGTCCAACTGGAAGAGAATGGATTTACTCAAGCCTCGGACACTCCAGATTTTATCGTGGCCTTTTATTCTCGCGTTAAGGAGAAGACGGAAATTAACAGCACGGGCTTTGGGTATGGCCCGGCTTGGGGCTGGGGATACGGAGTTCCTTATCGCAATCGCTGGCGATGGGGACGGGGGCCTGATATCTCGACCTATACCTACACGCAGGGTTGTGTGATGGTAGACATCATTGATACCAAAACTCAGGAACTCGTCTGGCGAGGTGTGGTGAAGGACACAGTTAACGGAATTGGTCAGTCAGAAAAACAGGTTAATAGTGCTGCGAAGGACTTGATCCAGCGCTTCCTGAAAGACACTAGAAGCGCTGAAAAACAAAAGGCTAAGAACCAGGCCAGATGAAGCTTTGAACCTTAGATGGAAGATTCGCGCTCACAATTTACGTGTAGGCGCGAGTCACCATCTGCGGGTGACTCTCCTCGCAAATAAAAGCCCAACCAGAAATTCTTGATAAAGGGTAGACCTGGGTTGTCTGATAACCTAGCCGTCTTATGACTCTTAATTGGTGCTCTTCACCTGAGAGGGAAGAGTGAAGAGTGACGAGAACGGTTTCTGGCTGCGCTTACTTTGTCTGGACTCGGCAATCCAGTTCTTAATAACGGTTGTTATTTCGCGTGCGCTCGGTTCGACCGGCTTTGATTCGCACGGCGCGGAGCGGTCAGTGGGAATGATCTCCCGGTTTCGCTTTATTACCTTGATTTGTGACTTCAACTGCTTGTCTCTTTTCTTATGGTTTCCTCGATGGAAATGCGAACATAACCAAAGTGACGTCTCCTCGTCTTGCCTGCAGTTGCTGAGGATCACCAGCTTTTGCTTTTATGAAGAGTGATCAGGGCTGAGTGCTTGTCACTTAGAGTGGGAGCATATCGGTCGAGCGGTCGACGAATCGAAATAGATGTAAGTCGCCGACATCGAACAATAGTTAAGCCGAGCGGGACTGTGTCGAATACAATGGGATCAATGATGCCTCCAATGATACGGAGCAGACTGCTGCAACGTGGCGACTTTATATTTGAGCACCATCGACAATCCGGCGTTGCTGTCTTGCCGCAGAGTTTCCTTATGCATTCCATTTCGATTCAACTTGATGGCCCGTCAAAGGTTGAAGTGTCGTGCGGCGAAAGGCGTACTCGGGTAACACTGCGTCGCGGCGACATGACCATAGCGCCTTACCGGTTTTCAATCGACGGAGCAAACGTCGAACCCTGCGAATTTCTACAACTGCATCTCAGCCCGTCAGTGTTTGTCCGCGCCGCTGGTGAAGTCGGCAGACCACCGACGATAGTCCCGGTTTTGGGTGCGGTTGATCCGCTGGCCGAGCAAACCATTTATCAGTTGGAGGAAGATCTGACAAGCGGTCTTGGCACAGAGGAATACGTGAGCTTACTAATCGAAACTTTGGCCACACACCTCGTAAAGTACTATGCGGAAAAAACGTGCACAGCCAAAGAGGCTGGAGGATTTCCTAAATATCTCCTGGAGACGACGCTCGACTACATCAACCAGAGCCTGGATCGGAATATCTCGACAGAAGAGATCGCTCGTGCTGTTGGCATCGAGCCGGCGAGACTTGCGCGAGCATTCAGGGTATCTACCGGCAAGAGCATTCATCGTTACCTCAATGAACGTAGAGTTGAGGAAGCCAAGATTCTCCTAACGAAGAGCGAGGTTTCAATTGCTGAAGTTGCACGACGCGTAGGGTTTGATAGTGAAGAGCGTTTCCGCATCAACTTCCGACGGCGCACCGGCGTAACTCCCGCCACTTATCGCGGAAGATATGAAGTCAAATGATAGTCCACGCATAACCACAAGAGAGCGAACATTCAAGCAGGAATCCGGAAAACAGCTCTCACCTTTCCACGTAAAATTCAATAGTTAAGTTGCGCGTGTTGTTTGGTAACCACAGGCGTTTCCCACCTCTCAAAAAAGGTCACCACCACCCAAACGGTTGTGGACCAAGCAGGGGGTGAGTTCCTGTTCCGTTTGCTAAGAGGTCTGGGGAACAAGCAAAGCGCAATCTGGGAGAAAGATGGCTGAAGCAGTCCTGGTGAGCACCATCAGAAACGATGTTAAGGAGCGTGAACTGTGGCGGCGAAAAATGAAGGAGAACAAGGAAGAAGATGAGAATCAGCATTACCCGAACTGAATTGACGATAATAGCAACATCACTCATTACTTTAATCGCATTGGCACTGGCGCCGGCATGGTGGGGCGCTGCGTTCGGCCAGGGCGCCACGCTCAACTCTGTGGCAGCCCAGACTCGCGAGCTTCAGGGAACTGTCAGCGTCGCGAACGAAGCTGGTGAGAGACTGCCGGGTGCGAGCTTGAATCTGACATCAACCCTCGCGCCAGAGACGGCGCGGTCGTCAGTCACCAACGATCAAGGAGAGTACAAGTTTACCGATCTCGCCGCCGGAGTGTATACGCTGCACGTGACTCTTAGCGGTTTCAAGGAGCATACCGAAACTGTCACCATAGGCGGCGTCGCCACAACGATTAAGAATATTCCGCTTGAGGTCGCAGACGTTTCAGCTACGGTTACGGTTGTGGCTGACGGTGATGGGTTGAATAGTTCCGACACCGCTCCGCCCGTTTCATTCAATCAGAACAAGCTGGAATCTTTGCCGCTGGTGAACGAGCGCTTTCAGGATGCCCTTCCGCTGGTCCCAGGAGTAGTCAGAGGACCCGATGGGATGTTGAATCTGAAAGGCGCGCGCTCCAGCCAAAGCGGGATGATCATTAACAGTGCGAATGCCACTGATCCCGTGACCGGCGAGTCGGCGATCAACCTGCCGATAGAAGCAGTCCAGTCGGTCGAGGTCTTGACCAATCCCTACGCGGCTGAGTACGGGGAATTCACCAGCGGAGTCACTTCGGTGCAGACAAGATCCGGATCAGACAAGTTTCAAGCCAACGCAACCAGTTTTTTCCCAAGGCCACGTCGTCGTGGTGGTTCTTTTGTGGGTGTCGCAGCTTTCACACCACGGGTCACCTTCAGCGGTCCGCTGATGAAGGACAAGCTGAAGTTTTTCCAATCGTTCGAATACCGCTATGTGCGCACGCCGGTCGAGAACCTGCCGCCGTTAAGCCGCGATACAGACCTTGAAAGCTTTGATTCCGTGTCACAACTTGATTGGGACATCGACGATAAGAACCACCTGACGACCACCTTGTCTTTGTTTCCGGAAAAGCTGCGATACGTGGGGCTGAATACTTTCAACCATCAGGAAGTGACCCCGAACTTTAAACAACGCGGCTTCCTGCTGGCGGTAAACGAGCGCCGGATCGTCAACAGCAGATCCGTGCTCGAATCTTCTTTCAGCCTGAAGCAGTTCGACGCCGATGTTTTTCCCAGCTCGGGCAGTGCGCCGATGAATTTTGCGCCGGACGGGAACTCAGGAAATTTTTTCAACCAGCAGGCGCGGCAAAGTAAACGTTATCAGGCGTTGGAAACTTACAGTTTCGAAGGGCCAAATTTCGCCGGCACGCATTTGATGAAGGTTGGCGGCGGGGTCAGTTACGTTACTTTCGACGGGCGCAACACGAGCAATGCCGTGCGCATTCTGAGAGCCGACGGAACCAGGAGCCAACAATTCGACTATGAGGGCGATGGCCGGCTCAGCCGTAATAAGACACAGTTTCTCGCATACTTAGAGGACAAGTGGACTCTGAATCGCCGGTTGACGATTGAATACGGCGTTCGCTATGACCGCGACAACGTTGCCGGCGAAAACAATATTTCGCCGCGCATCGGTTTCGCATTTCTGCCGCTGGTTGATGGACGCACTGTGGTCCGTGGTGGCATTGGGATCTTCTATGACGACATCAATCTCAACGTCGCGACCTTCTCTCAGTTGCAGGATCGGATCCTGACTCACTTTGGGCCCGATGGTTTGCAGGTTATCGGCTCACCCGAACGCCAGCGCTTTCAGTTTACCGGTGAGAAGCTTCATACACCACGCAGCGTCAACTGGAACATCGAGGTCGATCGCGAGTGGCTGAAGAATCTGTTCGTGCGGGTTGGTTACCAACAGCGGCAAGCTCGGCGCGAGTTTATCTTGAACCCGATCGACTCGGGGAGTCACGGCACCATCCTCGGAGTAGACAATTCAGGTAGCTCGCGTTACCGAGAACTGGAGGTTACTGCGCGCTACAAATTCCGCGAGAACGACGAGTTTACGACTTCTTATGTACGCTCTTCGTCGCGAGGTGATTTGAACGACTTTAATTCCTACTTTAGTAACTTCCAGAACCCGATCATCCAGGCAAATGAGCGCTCGCGGCTGCCCTGGGACGCGCCCGACCGTTTTCTCTTCCGTGGTGAGTTCCACGTTCCATATCGAATCACACTCGTACCGGTTCTGGATATCCGCACGGGCTTCCCTTATTCGATCATCGATGAGGAGCGCAACTTTGTCGGACCGCGAAATCTCGCCGGGCGCTTTCCAAACTTTGCCTCGCTGGATTTGGAGATTCTGAGGACTGTCAGTATTCCGGGAAGATTCAACAAATACAGAGTGGAACTCGGTCTGAAGGTCTTCAATCTCACGAATCACTTCAATCCCCGCGACTTTCAGAACAATCTGGCGAGCGATAACTTCGGCGGCTTTTTCAATGGCGTCGGCCGGAAGTTCGGTACGAGGATCACGTTTGTCAAGCGATCGCGCTGAGGGGGTCGGTGAATGAACTCGATAAAAAGACAAAACAAAAACGAAAGGATTTCTAAACACCTAAGACTATCCGTTCGAGTGGTTCGAGCAGCACTCTTACCGCTCGCGCTTTGTATCTTTGTTTGGGATACCCAAAGCCATGGCCAGCAACTTCGGGAGGCCTTCCGCGGCGTTCAGCAAGCAGTCGTGATCGTAAGGACGGAGCAGCTCGGACTAGCGCCGTTTCCGCAGCCGGGGTTGATGAGTTCGAACGGGTTGGGCTCGGGAGTGCTGATTTCGAATGACAGGGTCCTAACGGCGGCGCACCTGGTCGAATCAGCAGATAAGACCACGGTGGAGTTATCGGAAGGCGAGCTCATTCAGGCGAGTGTTATTGGCTGTTCATTGTCCGCCGATGTCGCGTTGCTCCAGCTTGATCGCAGTCCAGGGAATTATGTGGCGGCTAAACTGGGAGATTCGGACCAGACCGCCGTTGGGGATGAGATATTCGTGGTGGGAGCTCCTTACGGTATCGGCAACACCTTGACCGCAGGTCATGTGAGTGGGCGTCACGCTCTGAACGATAAAAGTCAGAACACTGCGAAGATTGAATTCCTGCAAACCGACGCGGCTATCAACGGCGGTAACTCCGGCAGTCCCGTGTTTAATCTGAAGGGCGAAGTAGTGGGAATTGTGAGCAGCATTATGAGCAGGTCAGGAGGTTCGGAAGGTTTGGCCTTTGCCGCAACGTCAAACACAACACGACGGCTGCTGTTGGAGCAGAAACCATTCTGGACTGGGATAGAAGGCTTTCGGGTCGATGGCAGTCTCGCCAGCGCACTCAACCTGCCGCAACCTGCCGGCGTCCTGGTTCAACGAGTTGCCGAACGATCGATTGCCGAGCGCTGTGGAATAAGGGCGGGAACGCTGCGCGCGACAATCGAAGGAGAAGAAATCATTCTGGGCGGAGATATCATTCTCGGAGTGAACGGAGTCGACGTCGCCACTGCCGAGAGCTTCGACGACATCTATGCAAATATTACCAGGGTGAAACCGGGAGAAAATATAGTTATTACCATTTTTCGTCAGGGGAAGATTGTGAAGCTAGCACTCCCTCCATCGCAATAATTTGCGTTCAACTTTGAGGGGCCTGGACTGAGTCAGAAAAGTTTGAGGTGCTGAAGCGATGCAACTGATTCAATTATCTATTGCGAGTACTCCAATAATTCGTGAGACAAGTAAGCTGTCAGAGAACATTAGGAGGTGTAGCTGGCTCACTCGCGTATTAGGTTGCTGGCATACGGACCTTAGTTGGCCATTCTCCAGCCAGGGTGAGACGTACCGCGTCTGTCTTGCATGTGGAGCGCGTCGGCAATTCAATCCTCGTACTTGGAAGATGCAGGGAAAATTCTATTACGACCTGCCCAAAGGTGCTCACCCGATAAAAGCAATTTGAGCGCAATAACTCGCTCGACAATTCTCGATAAACCACATTCAAGATTGTGAGGGTCACCGACTCCACCAGAACATCCCTTGGATCTCTCACCATGTCACATTTACGCGAGCAAGGAAAACATCTGCCGCGCGTTGGTTCCTGGCAACAGTAGCAGAGAGGGGGTTCCAGGTGTGCTGATAACTTGGGATCACTTTGATCGCCGGAGTAATAGCGAAGTCGTAGAATACCTCTACTCCCTGCTCATTCTTGACCCTGGACGTACCTCCTGTCAGATGCGCAATATTACCCTTCAATGGCCGACTGATACCGTTGTGATAGAACCCCACTCCAAAACTGTCGTGTTGCCTTCTGTCGGAGAGTCCATGGGCAAGCAGAGCGATGCTCGCATCGCGAGTGATTGGATTTGTCTCCTCAGGCGCATACCCTACTCTTCCAAATACCCCAATGCCGCGGAGCGTCTGGCCACTACCAAGTTTTTGAGCGACCGTCACAGGCTCCTCTTTTACTAAGAGATACTGCGAGAAATTTTCGACCGTAACCCAGCTCTCGGATTTAAAGTTGATCGGAAGACCCGCAGTTGAAGGACTACCCACGAGGACACCCACGGCCTGGGGGATCGACTCGGGCGACAACGGTCCGAACGGTTTAGCAAGATCGAACTTCGGTTTGTTTGTCCAATTGAACTGTGCCCAGGATTGGCCCGGCAAGCCGCCTAACTTGTATGAAAAGACCGACGCGGCATAGATGTTTACCTTGTCAAAAGCGTGGATCGCAAGGTTATTTGCCTTGCTATTGGGATCGAGCACGCCGCCGGCAATGGCTACCCATTTAGCTGGTGTCCACACTCCGACCGCTGCAAGCGCAGTGGTGTTATAAAAATTGAGAGCCATCGGATTCTTGCGGAAGTTGACGTTCGCGAAGGTGTCTTTGTAACTGTGGCCGAATAAAGTTTGATCACAAATATTGAGGACATTTATCTTTCCCAGAACCACGCTGAATTTCGGGCGTAGCGACTGAACCAGGAAGTATTCCGTCGGAAGGAAATCATTCGTGAAGAACGGACCCGGCACAGTGAGTCCGGTGTACTGAGGTGCAACGGAGCCCACTGTAAAGGTTTTTTGCGGTGAGCTTCCGATTCGAGACTCGAGGGTGACGTGGAACAGTCCGCCTGACCAGAGCCCTGCGCGCCCGGTGTCGACATTGATTGAAAGCTGAGTGTTTTGCATGAAGGCGCCGCCGGTTTTGAGCCCACCCGACGCCACGTCCTGATAAGCGCTAATGGAGTAGAGATCAAAGAAATATCCACGACGGGCAAGCTTTGTTCGAACGCCGCCCCAATCTCCAGTCAACTGAGTACGATCCGTAAAGTCTCCGACGACAGTTCCTGGCAGTCCGAATACCGGTCCGTTGTTAAAGTACGGCAGAAAGAAAGGCAACAAATTAACTAAAGAAACATCTTTCGTTTGCACTGGCCCCCAGGGATCGGCCTTAGGCTTCCCGGCAGGCGCAGGCTTATCGCCGCCGGCAATGGTGTTCCCACCGGCATGCCCATCAGGATTCTCCGGCGTCGGACTTGGAGCTGGAGTTGGTGTCCCGGACGTGGCAGGCGCCTGATCCGGTGGCGTCTGCGCTTGCGACGGAGTAGCGGCAGCGATGATCCCCGCCAGCGCGACGCATAGCGCTATCTTCCAAGCATCCCATCTGCACGGGCGGTGGCGGTGGGATTGATTCAAGGCCATAAGCTCCTCCATTATGGCGCGCGGCCAAATGCCGTACCTTTGCTAGCGATGACTATGCATCGTTGAACGATCCGAGGATTCCCCTGACAACAACTATGCGGTTAACTGGTTTGTTTTGATTCCTCTCTCATTTCAACTCGGCGCTCGATGATGCTGGTGCCGATCAATTCGAATTTAGTCAATCGGTAGGTTTCAAATCTTTCACAATCCAACCCGAAACTTCTGTAAACTGCTGGATTCAACGCTTCATTTATTGAGCACGATAGAGCGGAAACTCGGCGGATTTGGAAAGACACCGCGGGCCGATCCTCTTATCCTTAGCTTCCAAGAGGATGATCGCGGAGGAACAGCGTGAGGCTTAAAGGAGGTTGTATCAGAACTCAGTATCATTCGCAGTCTAAGCAAAGAAACGCTCGACCTATTTCAGACGTACCCCTGGCCAGGTAACGTTGGCGAACTGCAGAACGTTATTGAGCGCTCAATTATCGTTTGCGAAACCGAGAGTTTCTCGGTCGACGAGAGTTGGCTCTCGCGACAGCCGCAGCGAGCACGGCCAACGAGTCAGCTTGAACTTCCGCAAAGGGTTGCCGCTGAGGAGAAAGAAGCGATTGAGGCAGCTCTCACAGAGTCCCGCGGACGAATTTTCGGTCCTTCTGGCGCAGCTGCCAAGCTTGGTATTGCACGATCTACTTTGGAGTCAAAAATTAAAACGCTCAAGATCGACAAGAATCGTTTCAAGATCTCAAACCCTTCCTAACAAGACATCAAGTGTGACCGTTGTGAATGGCCGACTCCTTCACTTCAGCTTCAATTCTCTTGTCGTCATACTTGATGAATAGGTATGCCGCCAGATGTGCGAGCACCAGCACGATAGCAAATGAAATCCGATCCGTATTTCCAATGCTTGTGATGTTTTCTTGAGTCGATTTACGCGACTCTGGCTCTTGCATTTACTGCGGTATCCCCAGGCATTTCGTCACTTCGACGTAGCGTCGATCGGAGCGGATGGGATCAAACGACGGGCTGCGCAGGAATATCGTTTCCAGATTGTCTTCCTGCGCGCAGCCTTCTCGCAGGTATTCAAATGCCTTATCGATGTTACCTGCCCAGACCCAGGCTTCAGCGGTGAGATACT
>DATNNY010000312.1:0-13901 GCA_035601635.1 Pyrinomonadaceae bacterium | reverse complement strand
CCAACGAGTTGCCAACGCCTGCGCGTGGTCACTCGCCGGATCTTCGTGCGCGGCTACTGCGGTCTCGACTTCCTTAATGAGCGTCACCCAGTCGCGTTGAGCCTGCTCGATCACTGCAGACGGAATGGCCGCGGCACGTTTCGCAATTTCTTGCTGCGCTTCTTCCGAGTAGTACTTCTTGCTCCAATCCATATCATTTTGCATCTTTATCACCTCGATTATTTTTACGAATGTTCTCCAGTCGGGCTGGTTGTTGGCGGCCACCACGTTTTCCGCTCGCTGAATCGCCTTAATTGCCAAATCCAAACGATTGCGCTTTTCCTCGATGGCCTGGCGCTGTTGTTGGAGGGTGCTGGCAAGATCAAGCGACTTTCGACTCAGCACCTCCTTGATCTGTTTCAGGGACAAGCCAATGAATTTCAGCGCTACGATTTGCTCCAGGCGCGCCACGTCGCTTTCGCTGTACAGCCGGTACCCTGCGCGCGTGTATCGACTCGGCTTCAGCAAACCGAGCCGGTCGTAGTGGTGCAGGGCGCGCACAGTTACGCCGGAAAGTTTTGCGAATTCCCGGGCCTGAAAAAGCTTTTCATTGTCTTGCCCCATCGGTGCACCCCCCAACGAACCAATGCTAAACTCTGACGTAGCGTCAGACGCAAGCGATTTCTTTGAATAATTAATTGTGCCTCGACTATCGGCAATCTCGGAAGGAATCCGGGGGACGATGGACGAAGTAATCCGTGCTGGTCGTGGAAAAGCCATGGCTGCTCCGGGACCGTAACCATACTCAGGCCACAGGCGTCTTCATGCTAGACTGTCCTTAGTTTTCCCGAATAAACCATCGAACAACCAACATGTCCCTGTTTTCGATTAGAGTCCTTAACTTGCGAACTTCCGGCCTTGCTTTAATTTCATTGTTCGCGCTGTTGCCCCTCGGCTCGCTGGCCTGTAAGAGCGATTATCCAGCTTCAGGAAAAGCCGCCAGTCCCGAGAGCAAGGGCCAGCCGCGCCAGGTCAAAACCGTCAAAGTCGCGGAAATGCCGATTGGTCAAACCGTCACGGTGAACGGAACTCTGGCGGCTTACGATCATACGACGCTGAGCATTAAAGTGCCGGGCCGGCTGCAAACGATTTCAATCGATCTCGGCAGTGTGGTCCACAAGGGACAGGCGATCGCCCAGGTAGAACAGCAGGATTACAAGCTGCGCGTGCAACAGGCGGAAGCCGCTCTGGCCCAGGCGCGCGCGCGTCTCGGTTTGTCGCCCGATGGCGCCGACGATCGCGTGACGGCCGAAGAGACCGGCACCGTGCGACAGGCGAAAGCCGTACTGGAAGACGCGAAATCGAAACGAGATCGCGCCGCTAAGCTGGTACAGCAGGGCGTAATTCCGCACGCCGAGTTTGACACGGTCGAGTCAGAATACAAGGTTGCCTTGAGCCGCTATCAGGATTCCCTGGAAGAGATTCGGAATCGTCAGGGCCTACTGGCGCAGAGGCGTTCGGAACTGGCGCTGGCAAGACAACAACTCGCCGATACGATCGTGTACGCGCCTCTGGAAGGTGTCGTGCAGGAGAAAAAGGCGAGCGTCGGAGAGTACCTGGCCGCCGGCGCGCCCATCGTAAACATCGTCCGCATCGACCCTCTGCGATTGCAGGTCAACGTTCCTGAGCGCGAGTCGCACGGCATTCGCAACGGTCAAAGTGTGCGAGTCACCGTCGAAGGTGATGCCGAAGTCTACCTCGGCTACGTCAAACGGCTCAGTCCGACTATCAGCGAACAGAACCGTGTCCTTGCCGTCGAAGCCGACGTGCGCAACAACGGCCGTCTGCGTCCGGGAGCGTTCGTGCGCGCCGAGATCGTTACCAATCAGACCAGCACCGCGGTCACAGTTCCCAGTAGCGCAATCGTTACTTTCGCCGGGATCGAGAAAGTAATGTTGATAGAAAATGGAAAGGCGACAGAAAAAGCAGTCACGACTGGACGCCGGGGACCCGATTGGATTGAGATCAAGGCCGGCGTCAACGTTGGTCAAAGCGTGATCGTCGATCCAGGGAATCTGCAGTCAGGACAAGCGGTAGTGGGATTCTAGATTTTAGATTTTTGATTTGCGATTTGAAACACTGAAACCGTGAATTGAATGACCGAAGATGATCTGAAAAAGCGGGCTAAACTGTTTGCGCTTCGCATTCTGAAACTCGTTGCAGCCCTTCCTAAGACTCTTGCTGGAAGAACCATCGGAGGCCAATTGGTGCGATCCGGAACCTCCGTTGCGGCGAATTATCGAGCAGCTTGTCGCGCTCGCTCAAAGGCGGAATTCATTTCCCGATTAGGAGTTGTTGAAGAGGAAGCCGATGAAAGCGCACTTTGGTTGGAACTAATAATGGAAAGCCAATTAATGAAGAAAGCACTGGTCGAGCCATTATGGATAGAAGCCGACGAAATCGTAGCGATCATGACAAGTTCTCGAAAGTCGGCAGGTCAGTCATTACTAGCGGCGAAATCAAAAATCAAAAATCAAAACTCTAAAATCTAAAAGTGCAAAAGCTCGCCGAAATTTGTATTCGCCGTCCGGTCTTTGCCGCGATGATCGTCTTGTCGCTGGTCGTGGTTGGCTCGGCGAGTTATTTCAAGCTCGGCGTCGATCGTTTTCCATCTGTCGATCTACCCACCGTCAGTGTTCGCACCAACTTGCCCGGCGCTTCTCCGGAAGAGATCGAGACGCTGGTCTCGCAACCTATCGAAGAGGTCGTCAATACAGTTGATGGCATTGACAACCTGCGTTCAGTCTCGGTTCAGGGCAACTCGATCATCCTGGCGACTTTCAATCTGAATCGCGATATCGACACCGCGGCGCAGGACGTGCGCGATCGCGTCAGCACGGTTGTCCGCAATTTGCCGCCCGACGCCAAGCCGCCGGTAGTTGCCAAGTTCAATAACGACAGCACGCCGGTAGTCACCATTGCGCTTTCCGGTCAACGTTCGATTCGCGAGCTCACCGAGTACGCCGACAAAGTCGTGCGGGTGCAGTTAGAGCGCGCGGGCGGAGTCGGCGCCGTGAACGTAGTTGGCGGTCTCGATCGCGCCATAAATGTCTGGATCGACGCCGAGCGTTTGGCTGCTTACAAGATTCCGATCAGTCAGGTGCACGACGCTTTGCAGCGCCAGAACGCCGACGTTCCTGGCGGCAACGTCGAGACGGGAAAGCGGGAACTCGTGCTGCGCACGCTGGGACGTTACACCGATCCGCGCGAGATGGAAGATCTGGTGGTCGCCAATATTAATGGCTCGCCGGTCCGGATTCGCGACATCGGCCGGGTCGAAGATGGCACGAAAGAGCAGCGCTCCATTGCGCGTTTGAATGGCACGCCAACGGTGACTCTGGAAGTGCAGAGGCAATCGGGCGCGAACACCGTCGAGGTCATTCACAACGTGCAGACGCAAATGGCGCACGTCGCGGCGCAACTGCCTGCAGATGTGAAGATGGAAGTAATTCGCGATCAGGAGCGATACATCGGGGCGGCGCTTCACGAAATTACACGGCATCTGGTACTGGGCAGCATTCTCGCCAGCCTGGTTGTGCTCTTGTTCATGCGCTCATGGCGCTCGACTCTGATTGCGGCGATCGCGATTCCGTGCTCAGTGATTTCGACGTTCGCGATGATGCGCGCAATGAATTTCACGCTCAACGGCGTAACGATGCTAGCGCTCGTGTTGATGGTCGGCGTCGTGATCGACGACGCGATTGTGGTTCTGGAAAACATCTTTCGCTTTGTCGAAGAAAAGCGAATCACACCCATGCGTGCCGCGAAGGAAGCCACGGCCGATATCGGCCTGGCCGTGATGGCCACGACGTTCTCACTGGTGGTGATCTTTCTTCCCGTCTCGTTCATGTCATCGATTTCCGGCCGCTTTCTGTTTCAGTTCGGTATCACCGCGGCGGTGGCCGTCCTGGTCTCGCTGCTCGTCTCGTTTACGTTGACGCCGATGATGAGCGCGCGTTTACTGCGCGCCAAAGACGCCGCCTCGGGTCACGTATCAGAGATTGGGCACCATCACGATACGGGGTCTGCGGCTTCTTCACGGCGTGGTTTTTATTCGTTCATCGATCGCTTTTACACCTGGCTGCTCCGGCTGGCGATGCGTCATCGCGCTGTCGTCGCCGTGATTGCGATCGCGGTCGCTCTTTCCAGCATTCCGCTGTATCGCGTCGTCAAACAGGAATACATTCCCACCGATGTCGACGAAGCGGAGTTCGACGTCAACGTCAACGCTCCTGAAGGCACGAACATCGACGCGATGAATGACACGATGCAGTCGATCGAGAAGGACATACTCTCGACCCCGGGAGTGCGTTTAGTTCTTTCTTCGTCGGGCGGATCGTTTTTGGGCGCGGTAAACCAGGCTGGAGTTTATGTGCGCATTGCGCCACATGAAGAGCGAGTATTCTCTTTGACCAAGCTTTGGGAATCGATCAAAGCCGGACATCCGCTGGCAGCCTGGCGCGGCAATTATACGCAGCGTGACGTGATGCAGGAGGTGCGGCGCCGCATGCAGAAGTATGCTCCGCTCCGCTTCGCCGTCCGCAACGCTCCGAGCTTTAACATCGGTGGCGGCAACACCGACATCGATTTTGTATTTCGCGGACCGGAGCTGCAACAGCTGGCCAAGTACGCCGATACCTTGCGAGAAAAGACCAAAGAAATCGGCGGCATCGTCGACGCCGACACGACTTTGAAGCTGGACAAGCCGGAACTGCGCGTGCACATCAACCGTGATCGGGCCGCCGATCTCGGAGTCGACACCTCGAACATTTCCACCGCCTTGCGTTTGATGGTTGGCGGCGACGATCAGGTCTCGCGTTTCCGCGATCCTTCGGTTAACGAAGACTACGACGTGCAGTTGCGGCTGACTGAACAGGATCGTAAGGACACCGCGACCATCTCCCGGTTGTATGTGCCTTCATCGCGCGGGGGACTGGTGCGCCTGGACAGCCTGGTTGATATCAAGGAGGACTTCAGCCCTTCGCGCATCGATCGGCTCGATCGGCAAAGGCAGGCATCGATGCGAGCAGGCGTGGCGCCCGGCTTTGCCCTGGCCGACCGGCTTGACGCCTTGCGTAAGACCGCGACGGCGATGAATCTGCTGCCGGCTTATTCGACGACCGTTGCCGGCCGCGGACGCGAACTCGAGAAAACGTTCGTCGAGTTTCTGTGGGCCTTCCTGCTCTCGATCATTTTCATGTACATGATTCTCGCTTCGCAGTTCGAGAGCACGATCCATCCTCTAACAATTTTGCTTAGTCTGCCGCTGTCAATTCCATTTGCCTTACTTTCGTTGTGGCTGTTGAGTGACACGTTGAACCTCTATTCAGCGCTGGGAATCCTGGTGTTGTTTGGCGTGGTCAAGAAGAATGCGATTTTGCAAATCGATCACATGAATAACCTGCGGACACTCGGCATGGAGCGCGAAGCAGCCATCGTCCAGGGCAATCGCGATCGCCTGCGGCCAATTCTAATGACGACGTTGGCCCTGGTTGCCGGTATGGCCCCGCTGGCCCTGGGCACTGGTCCGGGAGCGGAAGAGCGGCGCTCGATCGCAATCGTAGTCATCGGCGGACAGTCATTGTCGCTGCTGCTGACCCTGGTCGCTACGCCGGTCGTGTATTCGCTGCTCGATGATCTGAGTTCGACGGCGCGCTGGCGCCGTTGGGCCAGGGCCACGGCCAGATCTAGTGCGCCCGTGACCGGTCTGGTGCGAAAGCTGGCGCCGACGCGGCATGGTGAAGTTCAGTTAGTAGAAGGAGAACCCGTGGACGAACACCCATCAGTTCCGCCGCCAGAGAGGCCAGCAGCGACAGTTCCACCCGAAAAGAAATATCCGTTGCCGGCGGGTGGCGGGGAATAACCATTCTATTGCGGATCGCGGACGTCCTGTCCGCCAGCGGGCGCAGCCCGCTCGATATCACGCACGTCCTACTGAAACACCTTCTCGACCGGCACGATAATCACGTCAACAGGCTTCACGCCAATCTTGTAATTCTCGATGATCTTATCTTCGTCAGTAATCTCTTTCGGCTTGGGCGCGTTGTAAGTAATCGGCGAGGGCTTGTTACTTAGAATCGCGCCTCGCAAGCCTTCGGCGTCTTTGGTCACCACGGCGATGCGCATCCCATCGGATTTCAGATAAAGCTTGATGGCCCGATTCACATCGTCGAGGGTGAGCTTCGCCAGCTGCTCGCGCATGTAAGCCGGAAACTCCGCGATGCGATAGTAGCGGCTGTCGAGAGCGTACCCAAGCTGCGCGTCCTGCGTCGCGGTCAACACGTTAACGTACTTTGACAGGAACTCGCGAGTCGATTCGAACGCTTCCCGGGACATTCCTTCGCGCACCAGCTTGTCGTATTCGTACAGCGCGGCGCGCAAAACGAAGTGGCCATTCTGAGGCTCGACCGGACGAATCCAGATCTGAAAAATTTGTTGTTGCCGTCCGAGATTTGCATCGGGCTCGAACTGAAACATGCCACGCGGAAAGTATTCGATGTAGGCGTAGTCGCCATAGTTCAAGCCACGCGCTTCGCGGAGTCTCTGATACAGATAGCTGTTACTGGAACGATGCTGGCCAAAGTAGGAAGCCACCACGGCCAGCGCCGGCCAGTCCTTACTCGGCCGCGTTACGCTGATAGGAAAACCAAGCGACACGGCCGTCGAGCGAGTTTCGCGCTGGACGATTTGGATCTTTGTGCCGCGCTCGAGCTTCAGCTGCAAGAACGGCCATAGGTGACGTTGATCGATTGCACCGGTCGGCAGCTTGCGAAAGTCAGTCTGCACTTTTCCCGGAAACTTCTCGGGATAGCCGCCGGCCAATCCAATAACCAGATTGGCTTGGGTAAAGTTGGCCTGATAGAAGTCGCGCACGTCTTTGATAGTCATTTTCTCCAGAGCGCCTATCGCGCCCATATTTTGATGACCGTACGCGTGACTGCTCGGATAAATCATCGTGTAGAGCACTTCTTTGCCCAACTCTTCATCGTTGCCGCCGCGCAGAGAAGTCTTCAAATAGTTGATCGCGTCTTCCTTGAGCCGCTTGAAATCGTCATCGCGAAATCCCGGATCAAGAAGCATCTCGCGAATCAACGAGTAGTACTTGTCCAGGTTGTCGATGTGCGTGCTGCCTGAGAACACAGTCATTTCTTTATCGACCTGCCACTCGAACGAAGTGGCCATCGGATACATCGCGTTGGTGATTTCAGAAAAAGTTTTAGAGCGCGACCCACCGTCGGCGAGCATCGCGGCCGTCAATGATGCCAGGCCTTCTTTGCCTCTTGGGTCGTAGGCCGAGCCCGTCATGAACAGGATGCGAAAAGTAACCAGCGGTGAGCGGTTAGGCAAGAGAACGGTGTTGGTTTCAGCTAAATTCATGGAATGAGATGTACCGGTATTCGCGTGTGAATTTTGGATAAAAGCCGTCGGAACTCCGGCGATAATGACAAGAGCGAGTGTTATGACCACCGCGACGCTGCGAACAGATGTTGCCCTGTAGGGACAGAAGAAAGTAGCCAGGGGCAAGCGCGAAGCGCGCCGCCCCTGGTCACGGTATGATCCCCTGACTGCACCCTGAAGGGGTGCAAGGGAATATCGCGAGGAACGGCCGCGGGCACGTTTGCTTCGCTCCCCTTCAGGACGCGGACGTTTCATCAATGCGATCCAGGGGCGGCGCTGCGCTTGCCCCTGGCTACCATCTGTCGCGCCTTCGGCGCTCATCGGCGCTGGTCTTTCAACCGTACTTCCGTATGGAAGAGTTAATCTCTTTCGTCTTGACATCACTTCGCCACCTCCTTCTTTGAACTAAGGGTGACGATGGTCCGATGACTATCGACAAAATACTTCGCCGCCATCTGGCGCATATCTTCCGGCGTGATCGTATCGTAGAGCGCAAACAACTTGTCGATCGTTAGTGGCGTGCGCCGCAGTCCGATATAGCCAGCCATCGCTCCAGCGATCGCGTCCGAGCTATTCATTCCCAGAGCGAACCCGTAACGCAAACGCGAGCGAGTGGAATCAAGTTTGTCCTTTGGCACCGGCTCTTTGGCGAAGCGCTGGTATGTTTCCAGGATTTGCTGGCGCACGTAATCCGTGTCCTTCACATCCTTTAGTTTCGCGGCGACGAGGAACAGTTCGGGATCGGCGCGGTCCTCAAAAGTGTAGGAAAGGGAATCCAGCTTTTGTTCTTGCAGCACCAGCTTCTGATAGATGTCAGAGTTCTCTCCGAATGCAATCGGCGCCAGCAGATCGAGCGCCGCCTTGTCTTTCTTATAGTCCGAATACGCCGGACCGCGGAACGCTACATAAACCAGGGGCAAAGTTTCTGAAGGCCAATCGACATGTGCTTCGCGTGGCGCGGTTTGATCGGGCTCGGTGGGAATGTCGGGAACATAATTGCCTCGTTTCCAATCGCCGAAATATTTCTTGACCATCGCCAGCACTTCATCGCGCTTCAAATCGCCGACTACGACTATCGTCGCGTACTCGGGCCGGTAGTAACGCCCATAGAACTGCAAACTGTAGTCGTACTGATTGGGAAAGTCCTCGATGTCTTCGATAAAGCCCATCGTGGTGTGCGAATAGGTATGGACTTTGTACGCGGTCGCGCGCAGGACTTCGTACGCTTTCTCTTCCGGATCGGCGCTGTTCTTATTGAACTCGCCCAACACGGCTTTGGTTTCGGTTTTGTAACCGTCGAGTGGATATTTCAGACGCTGAAATCGATCGGCTTCGAGTTCGATAACTTTGTCCAGATCATCTTTGGAAAAGACTTCGTGATAAACGGTGCGGTCGTCGGTGGTGTAGGCATTTGAATCCGCTCCGGCCTTCTTCAGAATCGCGTCGCGCTCTTGTCCGGAATAGTGCTCGCTGCCGCGAAACATCAAGTGCTCGAAAAGGTGCGCGTACCCGCTCTTGCCTTTCTCCGGCTCGTTTCGCGAGCCGGTTTGCACCACGATGTAAAGCGCGACCAGATTTGGATAATCCGTCGGCACCGTCACCACGCGCAGTCCGTTCGGCAGATCGTCGATGTTGTAATCGTAGGCGAAGGCCTTGCGCGATGCTTGCGCCAGACTGAGCAATGGCAGACACAGAATTAGCGAAGCAATCAGGAAAACTTTCATAGCCGGAATCCAACCTCTTAATGTTTTTGGAGAGAATCCGAGTATACATGAGGCGGGCCGGCGATCGCAGCCATCGAGCCGTCGACGACTGTTATGGAGTCAGTACCGGGAGCGGTAGCGATCGGGTCGGACGTCATAGCGAGAATCAAGACTGCAAAGATCGTCACCCGGTCGCTACCGCTCCCGGTACTGACCTCATCATCAAATTAGGTCACCAGCGAGCACGGAGATTAACGCCTAACCCTCCTGAACTTTCCGAAAACCTCGAACGCGTCTTCAACGTCCTTTGATTCGAAAAGTTTGGCCAGATTTTCGGGACTATCACTCACCATAGTGCCCATCGATCGCGATTCGCCGATTATTCTTTTCTGCTGAATAAGAGTCTTGAACTTTTCTTCGTTCGGGATCCAGGTTGCTAACTCCTCTCCGGTAATCTCGTACCGGGTGATAAGAAAACCTTTGTCCCGGTCCTCGTTTGTGGGGTTCAAAACCAAATAGGAACGATTGGCTATTACTAAGACATTTCCGGTAAAGACAGGGTTCCTCTCGTCGGGATCGGGCGGCAGAATTGAGACCTTGATCTCTTCACCAGCACCCTGGTCCAATTTGAGAGTCATGGCTTCCTTGCCCTTTTCCTGGGCAATCCAAGTACCGATGAGTGATTTGTCTGTTCTGAATTTCCCAGCGGGTGCATGAGTGAACATCACTTCGCAACCACTTAGGAAGAGAGCTAACAGGAGAATAACGGTAATGATGAGTAGTTGACGTCGCATAGGTGAGGAGCTCCTTCGGGGGATCCTGTCAGGTTTGGGCCAACTCTTCCGGCATTTCTTCCGGTAGCCGTAAAACTCTCTCCCAACCTGAACTGTCGGCCTGCATTCTTTCAGTTAGTTCGTCACGCAGCTTCGTCAAACCAGGGCTCAGCGTCCGGGGATAGTTGCGCAGATCCGCGAAACGCCTGATCTGATCGGCAACAAAGGCTTTTTGTTTTTCGATCGAGGGGATGGCCGAGTGCTGTCCGTTTTCCCAGAACGGCTGCAGCAGGCGCTCAACAGTGACGGCGCCCGGAATTTCGATCTGTTCGTCTTCGCGGCCGGTGACGTCCCCAAGGTAATTGCCGGCGGCATCAAGACCGCGAAAGACCTGCATGCATCCGGGCAGAGTAGTCTTGTCCAGGGAATTGGAAGCCTTCAAAGTGGGAAGGCCATCGATCATGCATGCTTTGAAGATCACCCCGGCCACGTTCTTAACTTCACTTGAGAGTTTGGTGCCGATGCCAAAGCCTGCGGCTTCGGGAAATGTAGCCACGATCTGTTTCACTTTTTCGACATCGAGATCGCCGGTCAAGTTGGGCCGCAAGTCTTTCAGGCCATTCGCTTCAAAAAAGCGCAGGCACCACTTGCCTAACTCGGCCAGATCGCCCGAGTCGACGCGGAAGCCTTTGAAAGCTTTGCGTCGAGTTTCATTCGAAGTGGCAGCCATCGCGGCGTGCACCGCGCCCATGTAAACGTCAATCGTGTCCAGCAAAAGAGTGGTGCCGTTGGGATTCGCATCGAGCCAGCATTCGAAAGCGACCTGCTCAAAATGCTTGGGCTGTCCGGTTCGCGGTTCGATCTCCGGCTCGTAGAGATATGCCAGGTAAGCCTGCTGCCAATAATGTGCTTCGGTTCCGACCGCCGGGATGTCCAGACGGTGCGCCGCTTCCATGTTCGAGGTGTCGTTAAAGCCGCCGATGAATGCATAGGTTGCGATGTCTACCGCGCGTTCAATATCACCGTTGCGGCGCAGCGAAAAATCCGAGAGCCAGCGGCTACCCGCAGCCATGCGAAATTGCATGGCGACGCTGGCGGTGGTCATGGGCAGATCGAAAGCGTGTTCGAACTTGATCTCCTGTGCCTGGGTGAGGCCGAACTTTCCAGTGATGTCGGCGACCGGTTGTTGTGGAAACATGATCGTGCCGGGGCGTACGGCGCGAATACTGCCGGCAAACTGAATGTCTTCGATGGCTTTGGCAAAGCGTTGGAGTCCGCCGCGGTCCTGCTCGAGAAAGCGCAGCCGCGGCCGATCGATTTGACTATCCACGAGCAGGCGAATCAGACGCTCGTGCCCCAGGACCGGGGCGAACGGGAGCTTTCGCTGCGTCACATAAAAGGTGGCGATCGTGTCGCTGAGTGGCTTGCCATGAACGCGCGTGACGTCTTTGTAAGATGCGTCACCCATCGCTGCGTGATAGCGATCGATATTCAGCGTGCCCATTGGGCGGAGATAATATCACGTCCAGTTGCGCCATCCAGAATCCATGGACTCGTTGGGTGAGATCTTGATTTCAAGGGCGTTTATAGTACCAACTTCAGTTGGGTTCTTTCTCGCGTCATAAAACCCGACTAAAGTCGGTGCTCTGTGCGCCGCTTAACGCCGTACGACACTCCCATCCGGCCCGCCTTTTGAATGTTGGTCTGCGGTAGTATCCTAACAGTTCTCCTCCAAAGTTCGCCGGACGCCCTCGGGACGGCCACATCTATTTATTGGCGCGACAGAATACCGACGCGCAAAATTCCAGTTGGACCGAAAAGGAGAAGTCGAGATGAAAAGAACTCCGTCTATGCTGCGATTGAGCTTAATGTTGTTGGTTTGTCTCGGGACGTTTGCTGCCGCGGGGCCAGTGTCAGGCGCCAGGAATGACTGTAAGGATCGCTGCAAAGATCGCTACAATCTGCGAAAAGACATTTGCAAGGCCATCCCTTACAAGCGCCAGCGAAAGGTTTGCGAGGACGCGGCCAAGCAGGCGAGAAATGAGTGCAAACGTCATTGCCATTGAGGGCGAGGCAGAAACCCGACAGTGAGGGAGGGCGTTGAGGTTACCAGTGAGGCGCCCTCCCTTACGGTCGGGCTACTGCCGTGCCGATAATCTCCGCGCCCGCTGTGCGCATCTCTGCTATCGCCAAGGCGCCGTCGTCAGGTTTGACGTTGACCGCGCGCATGGCATCGGCCAGTGCCTTTACCTCAAAGCCCTGCCGGAGCGCATCGAGCACAGTGTGCTTCACGCAATAGTCGGTCGCGAGTCCTCCCACCCAAACTTCTTTGACTTCTTGATCGCGCAGGATCCGGGCGAGGTCAGTTCCGTCAAACGCCGAATAGCCATCGGCGCTTTCATCAATTCCTTTTGAAATGACGGTAATGCGCGGGTCTTCAGAGAGTCCGGCGCGAAACTCGGCGCCGGGCGTGTTCTGAACACAATGAACCGGCCAGATCCCACTGTAGGGAATAAAGTGTTTGGTTGCGGCTGGATGCCAGTCGCGTGACTTGAATACCGGCTCGCCGCGATCGAGAAATTCTTTGATCAACCTATTCAAAGGCGCGATGACTTCATCCCCGTTCGTCACAGCCAGAGATCCGCCGGGACAAAAATCATTCTGCACGTCTACGACTATCAGAGCTTTCGTTTTTTCGTTTGCCATAGATAACCCACACCGAATTGTTTAGAGTCGGCCTACTGCCCGACCGAGCGGGCGATAGCCCGCTTCTAAACGAAGTACTTGATTCACATGTCTTAGCTTAGCTCTGCCTCGGAAGCACTGCAATATGTCAGAAGCCCGACCGTAAGGGAGGCTGCGCCTCTAACTCGTTGCCCTTCCTTACGGTCGGGCTTCCGCCACTAATGCATGGCGAAAAATTATATTGACTTTGATCGGGTTTCTCGATAGAAGCATCTCCTCCTTACTGAGTTCCGCACCAGCAGAATAGCCAGGAAGCCGGATCGATTTTGAGCTTGAGTTCGTTCACTTCGTTCTCTGAGGAGGTTCCCATGTTGAAACGCACGCGAATCCTATTATTAGCAGTCCTCTTGGGTTTTTCCTTTAGCACCCGCGTCGCTCTGGTCCGCGCCCAGGAGCCAAACACCGATGCGCTGCGTTATCGATACATCGGTCCGGTCGGCAATCGCGTCACGTCTGTAGCCGGAGTGCCTGGGCAGCCTTATGTCTATTACGCCGGCGCTGCGTCGGGCGGCATCTTCAAAACAGTCGATGGGGGCATCCATTGGGAAGCAATCTTCGACGGCCAACCGGTGTCATCGATTGGTTCTTTGGCGGTGGCTCCGTCCGATCCAAACATTGTCTGGGCGGGCACGGGCGAAGCCTGGATTCGCAGCCACATTTCCGTAGGGCAGGGAATTTATAAATCAACTGATGCGGGTAAGACGTGGAAGTTAATGGGTCTCGAAAAAACGGGGCGCATCGGACACCTGGCCATCGACCCAAAGAATCCCAACATCGTTCTGGCCTGCGCGCTCGGCCATGCTTATGGCCCGCAACAGGAGCGTGGAGTCTTTCGCACAACCGACGGTGGCAGAACCTGGGACCGGGTGTTGTTTACCGACGAAAACTGCGGCTGCTCAGACATAGCGATGGATCCAAACAATCCAAGCATTCTATTTGCCGGCATGTGGCCGCTGGAGATTCATACCTGGGGCCGGGAAAGCGGCGGTCCGGGCAGCGGACTCTTCATGTCGCGCGACGGCGGCGCCACCTGGAAAAAACTAACGGGTCATGGCTTGCCCACGCACACGACCGGCAAATTCGCTTTGGCGGTTGCGCGCTCAAATTCGAATCGCGTTTACGCGCTGATCGAAACCGGGGACGGCGTGCCTTACAAAGGACAGGAAACCGATCGTGGCAAGCTTTGGCGTTCTGATGACGGCGGCGAGAACTGGCGGCTGGTTAGTTATGATCGCAACCTCGG
>DATNNY010000311.1:0-5816 GCA_035601635.1 Pyrinomonadaceae bacterium | reverse complement strand
GGCGAACAGTGTCGGGCCTGCTTTGATCCTGGCGGCCATTGTCGGCTTCATCTCCTCATTTTCCCGGTCAGAGCGTTGGCCTACGGTCTTTGCCGTCGGGACCTCTATCATCTCGACCTTCATCGCCATGCTGGTTTACAGGTTATTGGTATTGGCTTTGGCTGGTGGGGCTGTGGATGGAAAAGAGACCGCATTGGTTCTAGATTTACTCCTTTTCCCACTCTGCGTTTTCGGTTTCGTTCAGTACGCCCTCAGCACCTTTGGCACGATTGCTTTTAATTCGTTCCACACCGGTGGGCGGATTACCGTGTCTAAAGAAAGTCTGATTTGGACTTTGATCACTCAGGTCGCGAACGTTACTTCGGCGGCGCTGTTCTACTCCGCCATCCACGGCGCCGGACTTCCCTTCCTCTTCGTAGGAGCGCTAATCATCGTCCTGGTTCATCTACTCTACCGGTTCAATGAAAAGCGGGTCGGGGAAGTTACTCGCGGCCAGGTCGACAAGTTGCGTTATGCCGAAGAGATTGCCGACTTGCACATGAACACGATCGAGTCTTTGGCTATTGCCATCGACGCGAAAGATCAGACTACCCACGGCCATGTGCGACGAACCCAGATTTATGCAACCGAGATGGGTAAGCTCCTGAAAGTGAAGGATCAGGAATTACGCGCGCTGGTCGCGGGCGCCCTCCTGCACGATATCGGCAAGCTGGCGGTGCCTGAATACATCCTCAACAAGCCCGGCAAACTGACTGAGGCAGAATTCGCCAAGATGAAGATCCATCCAACGGTGGGCGGCGATATTTTGAAGCGCGTGAACTTTCCTTATCCGGTCGAAGACATCGTGCGCTATCACCACGAAAAGTGGGATGGCAGCGGTTACCCGAAAGGTCTAAAGACCGAACAGATTCCCCTCGTCGCGCGCATCATTTCCGTCGTCGATTTTTATGACGCCACGCGTTGTGATCGTCCGTATCGCAAAGGAATGAAACGAGAAGACTCGCTGAGCCTGCTGCAAAAGATGTCCGGTTCGTCATTCGATCCCAAAGTGGTCGAGCTCTTCAACCAACACGTAATCGAGTTTGACAAGCTGATTGACGCCGAAGACATTCAGGAGCAGGTACCGTCGGAAAACATCGACCTGCTTACTTCGGCCAGGCCCGACGCCGGGCTGGCGTCGGACATTCTCGGCGCGCCGGACGGCAGTCTTGGCTTCCGCTCGATAACCGAGGCCCAACGCGAGGTGTTTGCCCTGCATGAAATTGCTCAGACAATTGGTTCCTCGCTAAACATGCACGACACGGTCACATTAATTTCCAACAAGCTGCGAGCAATCGTTCCCTTCGACACCTGTATCATCTTTGTCGTAGATGATCGTTCCGGAAAAGCGATCGCCATGCACGTGGTTGGCGACCATGCCGACCTCTTTAGTGCGCGTCGCATCAGCGTCGGGGACGGCATTACGGGTTGGGTAATCGCTAACGCGCGCTCAATGTGCAATTCGTCGCCGGAGCTGGACCTGGTAGGATTGCCGGACGACATAGCTCGAAGTTTCCGGGGCGTTCTGGTTTCGCCGCTGATCCGCGAAGACGGAGCATTCGGCGCGATTACCCTTTATTCCAAAGGCCGCACCTCCTATACCACTGAGCACGTGCGCTTGCTCGAGTCGGTCGCTCAGCATGCCGCCTCGGCACTGAACAACGCGATTACTTTTGAAAAGACAAAAGAGAGCGCCCTTACGGATCCGCTTACCGAGTTACCGAATGCGCGCGGCTTCTACATGATGTTGGAACAGCGACTGGCCGAATGCCAGCGAATGAACCGTGAGTCGCTCTCCCTGATCAGTATGGATGTCAATGACTTTAAGAACATCAACGATCAGTGGGGTCACGCACTCGGTGATCGAATGTTGGCCAGCATCGCGCGAGTAGTTCGTAAGGAACTGCGCCAGATGGATATCCTTTCCCGATATGCCGGAGATGAGTTCGTAGCTATTATGCCGATGGCGTCTCAATCCATGGCTGAGATGATCGCTGAGAGAATCCGGACAGCGGTTGCAGAACATAAATTCTCCGTCAGGACCGGTAAGACCGTCGAGGTCTCGATCAGTACCGGAATCGCTTGTTTCCCCGACGACGGCGAAACCACCGAAGAGTTACTCACGGCCGCGGCCCGGAACATGCAACGCGATAAACACACGCGTAAGAATCTCATTAGTTTATCGACAATGACGACCCCTGCTCGCATGGATCACTACACTTAAGACGCATATCCAGAGACATTCCTGCACGCCTGACCTTGGGTTTGGCGTGCTTTTTCTTTTTTCTCAGTTTTGGTCTGACTGCCTCTCTCGCGTATAATCTCGGGCGTTCGCATACGACACCGTTAGAGGCCAGCGACCAGCTGGCCGATTCACATTAAGCAGGCACGCCTTAGATGAGCAGTCAAACTACTGAGCGAAGCGACAAGTCTAATACTCCTGCGGGAGGCGCTACGGGACTGCTCGACGCGCCCGCTGACACTGAAAACCAAGTCCGCCCTTCCCCGCCAGCAATCGAAGAAGATCGGGAAACATTGATGAAGATTTTTCATCAGATGTTGCTGATCCGGCGCTTTGAAGAGAAGTGTGCCGAATCCTACAGTCTGGGAAAAATCGGCGGATTCTGTCACTTGTACATCGGTCAGGAAGCGGTCGGGGTGGGCGCAATCTCGGCCCTGCGCGACGATGACTATGTGATCACCAGCTATCGAGAGCATGGCCAGGCCATCGCGAAGGGAATTTCGCCGGAGGCCGTCATGGCCGAGTTGTACGGTAAAGCGGGAGGCTGTTCGCACGGCAAGGGCGGCTCAATGCACCTGTTTGATAAGAGCGTTAACTTCATGGGCGGGCATGGAATTGTCGGCGGGCAGATTCCGCTGGGAACCGGTATCGCGTTCGCCAGCAAGTACCGGGAAGCCGATCAAGTCACTCTCTGCTTCTTTGGCGAAGCGGCCGTCAACCAGGGCGCTTTCCACGAATCGCTGAACATGGCGCAACTCTGGAAACTGCCATGTATATACATCTGCGAGAACAACCAGTACGGGATGGGGACTTCTTTGGCACGCGCGATGTCTTTGCAAAACATAGCTGAGAAAGCCTGTGCCTATAGCATGGAATCGGAATTCGTCGACGGCATGGATGTCCTGGCCATGCGCCGGGCGACCCAACGCGCGATCAAGCGCGCCAGAGAAAATTACCTGCCCACTTTGATCGAGGCACGCACCTATCGGTACATGGGCCACTCGATGTCCGATCCGGGCAATTATCGAACGCGCGCCGAAATCGAGAAATATCAGGAGCGCGATCCAATCAAGGTTTTCACGGCCCACTTAAAGGACAACGGCATCCTGACTGACAAGGACATCGCTGACTTCGAAGCACAGGTCAAAGAGCAGGTCGAGAGTTCTGTGCGGTTTGCCGAAGAAAGTCCGGAACCTGATCCGAGCGAGCTATACACCAACGTCTACGCCAATCCAATCGAGAGCTGAACCATGGCAGTTATGACTATGCGCGACGCGTTGAACCAGGCGCTCCGGGAGGAGTTGGCCCGCGACGCGAACGTGTTTTTGATGGGCGAAGAGGTCGGCGAGTATCAGGGCGCTTATAAAGTAACGCGTGGCTTGCTCCAGGAGTTTGGACCCAAGCGCGTGATTGATACGCCGATTACTGAACTGGGATTCGCCGGGCTGGGCGTAGGCGCGGCCATGGCTGGCTTGCGACCGATCGTTGAGTTCATGACGTTTAACTTCTCAATTCTAGCCACCGATCAGATCATCAACTCTGCCGCCAAAATGCTCTACATGTCCGGCGGTCAGCTTAAGGTTCCGATCGTTTTTCGGGGACCGGGCGGTTCCGCTTATCAGGTTTCTTCTCAGCACTCGCAGGCGATCGAATCGTGGTACGCCTACTTTCCGGGCTTGAAGGTCGTGATGCCTGCTACGCCGGCCGACGCCAAAGGTCTTTTGAAGAGCGCTATTCGCGACGATGATCCGGTGATCTTCATCGAGCAGGAACGCATGTATGGAATGAAAGATGAGGTGCCGGAGGACCCGGATTTTGCGATTCCGCTCGGAGTTGCCGAGGTAAAGCGAACTGGCACGGACGCAACCATCGTGGCCAGGTCGTTAATGGTGCCGTTAGCGCTCAAGGCCGCGGAAGAACTGGCGAAGGACGGTATCTCGTGCGAGGTAATCGATCCGCGGACCATCCGGCCGCTCGACATAAACACCATCGTCGCGTCGGTGAAGAAAACCAATCGGGTGGTGATTGCCGAAGAGTCTCATCCCTTCGCGAGCGTCGGGGCCGAGATCAGCGCCGAGATCAATGAACAAGCCTTTGACTATCTTGACGCCCCGGTGAAACGGGTCTCGGGTGTTGATGTGCCAATGCCCTATGCCAAGAATCTCGAGCAACTGGCCATTCCGGACGTGGCCGAAATCATCGCCGCCGTGCGTGCAGTATCTTATTTGTAAGCTCTCAGCACTGACCTCAAAAAAACATGGCCACACAAGTCGTAATGCCGAAGCTTTCGCCCACAATGGAAGAGGGCCAGCTTTCGCGCTGGTTGAAAAAAGAGGGCGATAAGGTCTCGATGGGCGAGCCGCTCGCCGAAATCGACACCGACAAAGCGACCATGGAAATGCAGGCGCTGTCGAACGGCGTCCTGCGCAAGATTTTGATTAACGAAGGTGAAAGCGCGCCGCTGGGTCAACCGATCGCGATCATCGGCGAGCCCGATGAAGATATTTCAGCGCTCCTAAAGACCGCTGCCGAAAAAGCACCGCAACCAACGGCAACGGCGGCTGAGCCTGCGGAGCCCGCGACAAACGAACCCGAACCAGCCACGAAGGAAGCACCAGCCGCACCGGCTAAAGCTTCAGTCTCTACTCAACAGACCGAGGCTGCCATTCAAACTTCGAGAGACGACGGCCGCCAATTGATCTCGCCGATTGCAGCCCGCATGGCTGCCGAAGCCGGTGTCAATCTAAAGTCCCTGCAAGGCAGCGGACCGGGCGGCCGCATAGTCAAACGCGACATTGAGGCCGCGATGACGGCAAAACCAGCGGGGGCATCGGCGGCGCCAGGTCTGCGCGGGTTGGGATCATTTCGAGCGGATCAGAAAGGCTCAGTGTACGGCCCGTCCGGTTATCGCGACGAACCGCTGAGTGAGATGCGCCGTACGATCGCTCGCCGCCTGGTGACGTCGCTGGGCCCGGTGCCGCATTTCTTTCTGACCAGCGAGATTGACATGGATCGCGCCGCCGACATGCGTGTCGCAATTAACGAGCTATATCCCGATCTCAAACTCAGTATCAACGACATCGTTATCAAGGTGGCAGCCGCCGCGCTGATTCAGCATCCGCAGGTCAACGCTTCGTTTCAGGATAAAACCGTCCGCTTCTACGAACACGCGGACATCGGCGTGGCTGTAGCTACCGAAAACGGTTTAATTACACCAGTGGTCCGGTCTGCCGATGCGAAATCGTTGCCCGAGATAGCCGGTGAAGTAAGGGAGTTGGCTGAACGTGCGCGGGCTCGCAAGCTCAAGCCGGACGAATACACCGGAGCGACGTTTTCGATCAGCAATCTGGGCATGTTTGGCATCGACGAGTTCACCGCCGTCATCAATCCGCCTGAGGGCGCGATTCTGGCCGTCGGAGCCATGAAGCCGAGGGCCGTCGCCCGTGACAATGAAGTCGTAATCAAGCAGACGATGCGCGTGACGATGTCTTGCGACCATCGCGTGATTGACGGCGCCGTAGGCGCTCAGTTTCTC
>DATNNY010000310.1:0-16910 GCA_035601635.1 Pyrinomonadaceae bacterium | reverse complement strand
CTTAGCAACAAATTCAAGAATGGGCAACAATTTTTTACACAGGATGTAAACCATTGACCTGCTTAGGGAAGACTGCAGCCAGACTAAGGTCGAACTCTGGAAATCTGAACCTATTGAAGCTTTTGTGCTGATGACTCAGAGCTGAGTCGGCCGAATCTATCCATGTCTTCGACATTCACCAGTTTGTTTTGCAAGACCGCCGCGTGTCCTACGTCGCAGGCATTACTTGCCTATCGCCGCTCCCGCTTGAGGCCAAAAGAACTGGCGCTCATTGAGAGTCATGTGGGTTCATGTGACTTCTGTAGCGCCGAACTGCAACTACTTGCCCGCTATCGCTGCGAGGCTGAGGATTATTCGTTCGCGGAGATGCCCATTCAACTTCGCCGGCTGGCTGAAGCCTTGTTGAATCGAAGTACGGCGCCCTTCAAAGGATTTGCAGAACTCGTAGAACACCGCCAGCTTTCTCACTGAGCAAACTCCGCATCCTACTCTGTTGCATTCAGTGAACGCTGCCGTTCCGCGAGGTCACCGGTAAGCCGAGGAAGCTCGATCGTGAATTGGGTTCCCTTACCAAACCGCGACTCGACGGTAACTTCTCCGCCATGGGCCTTCGCCAGATGTTTGACGATGGCCAGCCCCAGACCTGTTCCGCCAAGTTCGCGCGAACGAGCTCGGTCCGCACGATAGAAGCGCTCGAATAAACGATCAAGGTGATGGGCCGGAATTCCCTCGCCTGTGTCTGCAACGCTAATTCGGTCACCGTCATCACCACTATACTTGATCGAGACTGTGCCGCCTTCCCGGTTGAACTTGATTGCATTGTCAATCAAGTTAGTAAGCATCTGTACCAGTCGGTGTGGATCGGCAAACACTTTTACTTCGGTCGCGACGAGATTACGAACGGTGATGTTCCGAGCTGCCGCTGAAGCTGACAAGCCACTCGAAACATCTTCAACCAATGCGTACAGCTGGACGATCTCAGGTCGCACCTTTACGTTTCCTGCTTCAATCGCGCTCAATTCCAGGATGTCATCAATAAGCCGGTGCATGCGCGCTGCATTCCTTTGGATGATCAAAAGAAATCGCCGATTGTGCTCCTGATCGTCAATCGCTCCGGCTGCCAGCGTTTCCGTTAGCGCCATGATTGACGTCAGCGGCGTTCGTAACTCGTGCGAGACGTTCGAGAGAAACTCTTGCCGCACAAGTTCCAAACGCTCAAGCCTGGTGACGTCAAAAAACACTCCCACCGCGCCGCTGACACTGCGTCCGCTTCCCGCGCGCAAAGGGACGACTCGCAAATCGAAAACTCGCTTTGCCTGGCCATAGGTTTCAACTTTTACACCGGCCCGCTCTGTTCCGCGCACCGCGTCAAGAAATGCGTCATAGATGGCCGGGTTCCTCGTCAGTTCAGTCAGCCGACGCAAGTTGATCGCCTCTTCAACGTGTGAAAACAGATTGCGAGCGGCGCGGTTCGAAAATACGACTCGCATCTCGGCATCAATTACCAGCAATCCTTCGCGCATCTCGTTGACGGCGACATCAGGCAGAGCGGACGAGAAATCGGCACGGTACCTCGTCCCCGACTCAGCCGGCCCGAGTTCGCGTCGCGGAGGTTCCAGCCTTCTTAACAGCAGACCAAAACCAAGCCCCAGCAATAGAGCTAGCGCCGAAAGAATTAACCAGTGTGGAAAGCCTGAGAAATAAATAATGAGAACGACCAGCGCTGCGAACGCAGCCACGAACAAACGGGAAAGAAAACGCGGGTTAGTCATCGGCCTTGGCAGCGGTTAGTTCCAGTGCTGCGCAACCCACGAAACGATAGCCGACGGCGACCACGGTTTCAATGCAGCCGCCGCACGTTCCAAGCTTTTGGCGCAGGCGACGGATGTGGACATCCAGAGTTCGCGCATCGCCGTAATACCGGTAACCCCAAACCTGATCGAGAAGTTGCTGGCGAGTGACCACGCGGCCGTGGTTTTTCGCGAGGCTGGAAAGCAACTGGAACTCCTTATTCGTCAGTTTCACATTCGTGCCTTCGCATACCGCGCGTACGTCGCCGAAGTCAATCATCAGCCGGCCATCGTCGTAGCGTTCATGCAATTCGTCGTCAACTCTTCGCAGCACCGCGCGCACCCGCGCCAGAAGTTCCTGCACTGAAAATGGCTTGGCAATGTAATCGTCTGCCCCAATGTCCAAGCCCGCGATGCGATCGGCTTCTGATGTCTTAGCGGTCAGCATTATTATCGGCGTGCGGCGAGTTTGGTTTTCCCGGCGCAACCGGCGACACAGCTCCATACCATTCATTCCGGGCAGCATTAGGTCGAGGACTATGACTACATGCGGATTCTGTGTATCGAGAGCGAGTTTCAATCCCTGCTCGCCTGTCGGGGCCACGATCGCGGTGAAACCAGCCGACTCGAGATTGTATTTTACGCTCTCGGCAATATCAGGATCGTCTTCGATGATTAGGACGGATTTCGGCATGAGCTTGAACGCTTGAGCAGTTATTGAGGGCGAATAAGTCGGCCAGTGACGAATGGACTTTCAGCCGGCCCGGCCGACGATTATCGAGACCAATTCAATGACGAAGAAGGAAATTGCCGCAAACGCGGCCGCCGCCGGAATAGTTAGAACCCAGGCCCACACGATCCTTCCGGCGACCCGCCACTTGACCGCCGACAGGCGCGTAGTCGATCCGACTCCGGCTATTGCTCCGGTAATCGTGTGTGTTGTCGATACCGGAATCCCGGCCGCAGTGGCGCCGAACAAAGTAATCGCTCCTGCCGTCTCAGCGCAGAAGCCGCCGACTGGGCGCAACTTGGTAATTTTTGAGCCCATTGTGTGAACGATGCGCCAACCGCCGGAGAGTGTGCCCAGGGCGATCGCCGCATGAGCCACAAGCACCACGTAAAGCGGAATTGCGGGCAACGACCCCTTATCTCCCATGCGCAAACCGAACATTCCTCCGGTGGCCAATACTGCGGTAATGATGCCCATCGTCTTTTGCGCGTCGTTACCGCCATGGCCCAGAGAGTAGGCGGCCGCGGAAAGCAACTGGCCGCGGCGAAACGTCTTATCCACTTGGGCCGGCGTCCAGCGGTGAAAAATCCAATAGACGGCCACCATGAGGGCGAATCCCATAACGAATCCGATCACCGGGGAAGCTACGATAAATATGAGCGTCTTGATCCATCCTTCGGGTTTAAGCAGACCACTGATGCCATGGTAAGAGGCAACGGCCGCGCCGGCGTAGCCGCCCACCAACGCATGCGAGCTGGAAGTTGGCAATCCCAGATACCAGGTGATCAGGTTCCAGATAATGGCCCCCAGCAACCCGGCACAGAGAACATAAAGCCGTTGGTTCTGCTGGATCAGATCGATTCTGACGAGATCGCCGCCAATCGTTTTTGCGACCCTGGTGCCAAATACCGCGAAAGCGATGAAGTTGAAAGTAGCCGCCCACATAACAGCGTAGCGCGGAGACAGCACGCGCGTGGAAACTACCGTGGCGATCGAGTTGGCCGCGTCGTGAAAGCCGTTGGTGAAATCGAAAACCAGCGCGACCAAGACAATCAAAAGCGTTAGGGCTACTGTCGCAGTCATTCCCCTCCGTCAAACTCGAATTAGATTGAATGAAACGCTCGCCATTCAATCACACTTTTCCAGCCTCTGGCTAGTAATTCAGGGTGGGGATCTCTGCGCGTTTTCAAACACCTGAATGCACAGGTCGAATCAATGGGTGTGCTTTATGATCGCCGCTTCTGCCATGTAGACCGTTAACTCGCAAATGTCCGTCACATAGTCACCAATCCGCTCAAGATGTTTGGCCACGAACAGCAATCGAGCGTTTCGAGTCGCGGTCGAAGGCTCCTCAGTCATCATTTCGATTAACTCATGGAAGATTTGATTATGTAGCGCATTGATTTCAGCGTCGCGCTTGATGACTTCCCGGGCCGCCGCGGCATCGTTCTTCGTAAAAGCGTCAAGGGACGCTCCCAGCATTGACGAAGCAATCTCGCCCATTTTCCGTAGCCGCGAATAGTCTTTGGGTTCAGGCTCTTTGTTAAGATCTATCGCTCCGCGAGCTATGTTGGAAGCGTGATCGGCGATACGTTCCAGCACGGGCGCCATTTTGGCTACCGACATCACAAAACGCAGATCGCGTGCGGCCGGCTGTCGGAGCGCAAAAATGTCTACGCATTGGCGATCAACTTCGACTTCCAGTTGATCGATTTCGTCGTCGTGCTCGAGCACCTCTTGCGCGACCGCGCTGTCTCGCTCGGTGAGGGCCCGCATGGTTTTGATCAGAGCGGCTTCCGCTTCACCACCCAGGCGCAAAACGCTGGAGCGCAGCGTGTCGAGTTCTTCATCAAGATGCCGGTGAACTTCCATTACTCTTTGATCCCAATCAGCCAAATCGGCCGGTGATATAGTCTTCAGTCACCTTTTCAGCCGGAGCTGTAAACATCTTTTCGGTTGTGTTGACCTCGATCAGTTTGCCGAGCAGAAAGAATGCGGTCAAGTCAGACACGCGCGCAGCCTGCTGCATGTTGTGGGTCACAATTACGATTGTGTATTGCTTTTTGAGGTCCACGATCAGCTCCTCGATCTTCGACGTGGCGATTGGATCCAAAGCCGATGCCGGTTCGTCCATCAAAATCACCTCAGGACGAATGGCCAGCGCGCGCGCAATACAAAGCCGTTGCTGCTGGCCTCCGGAAAGACTGAGTGCGGAAGATTTTAGCCGATCCTTTACCTCAGACCAGAGCGCCGCATCCTGCAGTGCTTGTTCGACGCGGTCCTCCAACTCGGTTTTGCTTGCGCTGAGGCGATTGATTCTTAGCCCATAGGCGACATTATCAAAAATCGACTTGGGAAAAGGGTTTGACTTTTGAAACACCATTCCTACCTTGCGTCGCAAATCGACCACGTCAGATCCCGGGGCATAGATGTCCTGGTCGTCAATCAATACGCTGCCCTCTACTCGAGTGCCCGGGATTACGTCGTTCATACGATTGAGCGTTCGCAGAAAGGTAGTCTTACCGCACCCTGATGGTCCGATAAAAGCCATGACCATCTGTTCCGGGATTTTGATGGAAATGTTCTGCAAGGCCTGGGTCCGGCCATAATAGAAATTCAGACGGTCGACCGCGATCTTGGTAGCGCGCTCAGCCAATGCGGCGCGGCTGCCAACTGCAAACTTCGAATTGATCAGGAGCGTGGAGGTCGACATTTCGGTTAACTAAATTTCTTGCGCGTCAGGAATCTCACCCCGATGTTGATGCTCAGAATAAGCGCCATCAAAACCAGAGTCGCAGCCCAGGCTTGCGCGTGCCATTCGTCATATGGAGAAATCGCGTAGTTATAAATCTGCACAGTCAGCGAAGCGATCGGCTCGTTCAAATTCCGCGGAAAAAACCGGCTGCCGAATGCGGTAAAAAGCAGCGGAGCAGTTTCTCCCGAGACGCGCGCCACTGCCAGCATCGCGCCGGTCGCGATGCCAGACGCTGCTGCCGGGATTACGACACCCATCGTCACTCTCCATTGGGGCGCCCCCAAAGCCAGCGCCCCTTCGCGCAAACTATGCGGCACCAAACGGATCATTTCTTCAGTCGTACGCGCCACGATCGGAACCATGATTAGCGCCAGCGCGATGCCGCCGGCCAGCGCGGAGAAATGTTTCATGCGGAGCACTACGACCGCATAGACAAAGACTCCGGTTACAATTGAAGGAATGCCGGTCAGAGTGTCAACCAGAAATCGAACGATGCTCCCGAAGCGTCCGCCACCGAACTCGGACAGATACACTCCAGTACCGATCCCTGCTGGTATGCCCACGACGCAGGAAAGAAGAAGCAAGACGGCGGAGCCAACGATAGCGTTGCCGATACCGCCGCCTTCCCCTACTGGGCGAGGAGGATCAACCAGAAATCGGAAGCTGAGCGCGCCAATCCCGCGCAGGGCGATGTAAGAGAGAATGATTATCAGCGTACTGACCGCCAACAAGGTGCACACCGCCGTGAGCGATGTCATCACAGCGCTGGTGGCGCGGCGCGAGCGGTCTGTGCGTGAAAGAGCTCCCATACTTGTAGCGCAAGGTGTTAACTTGCGTGCGCAAATAGCAATTTGCGCTACACCGCCATCCCCACTCCGGCTGTCTTACGCGTAACTCTCCATACCAGTACTCGCGCGACGGCGTTGACGACAAAAGTCACCAGGAAAAGGATCAAGCCTAACTCGACCAACGAACTCAGGTAAATATCAGCGGTGGCTTCCGTGAATTCGTTAGCTATCACCGAAGCGAGGGTGTATGACGGCTCAAATAATGAAGGGCTTATTTGAGGTCGATTACCGATTACCATGGTCACCGCCATCGTTTCGCCGACCGCCCGACCCAAGCCCAAAATTACGGCGCCCGCGATTCCTGGCGCACCGTTCACCAGCACTACCAAAGTGGTCTCCCATTTGGTTGCGCCCAGCGCGAGCGCGGCTTCGCGTTGTGTATTCGGCACGGCGGCGAGGACGTCACGCACCACGGCAGAGATAATCGGCGTCACCATGATAGCCAGAATTACTCCGCCCGTTAGCAATCCAATCCCGGTGATCGGGCCTTGAAACAGTGGCAGCCAACCGAACCAACGCGCCAGCAACGGCTCGACGTGCTCGCGCAGGAACGGAGCCAGCACGAAGATTCCCCATAATCCATAGACCACTGAAGGGATCGCCGCCAGCAGTTCGACCAAATAAGTAATCGGCCGGGAAAGATAACGCGGCGCGTGCTCTACCAGAAAAATCGCGATCCCCAACGAAAGGGGGACGCTAATCAAGAGTGCGATCAACGAAGAGACAAGGGTGCCGTAGACAAAAGCGAGCGCGCCGAACTTCCCCTTAATCGGATTCCATTCCCGGCCGGTAAGAAAACCAAACCCGAACTCGCGAATCGAGAGCATCGAGTGTGCGGCCAGCGCTATGATCATGGCCCCCACGATCAAGACCATCGAAAGCGCGACGCCAAAGATGAGGACGCGAAAAATCGCATCGCCGGTATTGCCGGTAGGCGACACCTGGCGACGCCAGCGCGCGAAAGGCAAACCGGAAGCTCTGTGAGTTTGGCGTCGCCCGCTGGCGTGTTCGTCCATATGCGGAGACCTTGAGACGCGGGCGTCGCTCGCCCTAAACATCAAATCAGAGAACTATCGCAGGGGCTTTCCGCCGAAAGTGATCGAATTGATTTTTGCTTCGGCGCGCTTCACGATCTCATCGGGCAACGGCGCGTAGAGCAAATCCTTCGCAAATTTTTCGCCGTCGTGGATTCCCCACCACAAGAAGTCGACCAACGTCTTTCCCTTAACCTGATCCTGCTGTTCTCTGTAAACCAGAATGTAGGTATAACTTGAAATGGGATATGCAGTCGGGCCAGTTGCATCAGTGATAGAGACTCGCAAATCTTCCGGCGTCGCCGCGACAGCCGCCGCTGCCGCTGCCGTTACTGCATCGATAGACGGCTCGACAAAGTTGCCCGCCTTGTTCTTAACGAGTGCTACCGGAAGCTTATTCTGGGCCGCATAAGCCAACTCGACATAACCAATAGTGTTCGGCGTCTGCTTGACCTGGCCAGTTACGCCTTCATTACCTTTGCCCCCGAGGCCGATAGGCCAATTTGGCGAAGTGCCCGTGCCAACCTTTTCTTTCCATTCGGGGCTGACTTTGGAAAGGTAGTCGGTAAAGACTGCGCTGGTTCCGCTGCCGTCCGAACGGTGCACGACAGTGATGTCCGAATCAGGAAGGCTGGCGCCAGGGTTGTCGGCCTTAAGCCGCGGGTCGTTCCACTTCTTGATCTTGCCGAGAAAAACGTCCGCGATAACCTCCGGCGTGAAACGCAACGGCTGCGAAACGCCGGCCAGGTTATAGGTGATTACAACGGCGCCCAGAACCGTGGGAATGTGAAGAATCGGGCCCGGCGCCGCGCGCAAGTCTTCGTCCTTCATGGGTGAATCTGAAGCGCCAAAATCGACGGTCCGTGACTGAATCTGCTTGATCCCGCCACCCGAACCGATTGACTGATAATCAATCTTCACGTTCGGATTCAGCTTGCCATACTCGCTCAGCCATTTCTGATAGAGCGGATTTGGAAATGTAGCCCCGGCCCCTTGCAGCCGGACCTCGTTTCCGGTGTTGCCGCCGCAGGCCGCGAAAACCAGGGCGACGACCGCGGCCAAAACGGTAGCGAACTTTGCGTGTGCGATCCTTCTGAGTGCGAACATGAAATCCTCCGATTTAGGTGATTCTGGGGTGCCGCGACTTATCGCAGCTTCGGTGTCTAAGCTTGGAGAACTAAATCAAAAGCTAAATGCGATTTGCTCCTGTAGCCGGTATTGCCGCGGCGTAAAGGCATTCAGCGGCACAAAGAAGTTTGGGAAATCCCCGCTGTTGCGCAGTTCCGTTTGCAGGTACAGCAAGCTTTGCAGTGTTACCTTCTTTGCCAATCCATAGTCGAACCGAAAATGATTTGTGCGAATGTTCACACCGCTGCCCGTGCCCAGGTCATCGTCCGTGAGCTGCGAGATGATCGCGTTCGCGCCTTTGGTTGAGTACACATAAAGGAAAGACATATCGCCACGCCCGGCAATCTTGCCGATTTGTAACGACCCAAGAAAGGCATCTCGCTCCCTGATCCCAACGCCAACATTGCGCGCAGCCTGCACATTGAAAGTGACCGGATAAGTGCGGCCGCCTGCCTTGAAACCTGTCCAATTCAAACGATAAGTTAGACGTGCTATCTGAAAATTTCTGGCCGTGTAGATCGCGCCGCCAGAAGTCGTGGTCGCGTTCCCAGTCCCGGTTAAAGGTCCCGACAGCGCAATACCAAGCCCGTTCTGAACGATCAATGCGACTCCATTGGCGGTCGATGCAAGTTGGATCTGATTGGGATTGCGATAGAGCTGAACATCACCGCCAAGCTGGCTGCTCCAGCGATCGTTGAATTTCTGATTCAGGAGCACGCCCTGATGAAAAAGATTCGAACTGCGTCCGGTCGATCCGACGACGGCGCCGGCCTGGGCCAGCGGACTGCCGGCCGTCACAATAGCCACGTTCGGATTACTGAAAATGTATTGACCAGCGCGCAGTTCGAGGCTCGAAACTTTCAAGCCGTTCTTCTTGAATGAGAGAACGTACTTCTCGTTGAAACCATTGAAGCGGACGTCATCGTCAAAAAGAAACCGGGAATTGTCGGCAAAGATTTCTTGCACGCGACCCGCTTGAAGTTGCGTGGCCTTGTTCGGGTGAAAGTCTATCCATGCCTCGCTAATAAAAAATGGATGGCGAGCAGTAGTTTCGCCAAAGTCCTGATCCATCGTCAGCGAATTATTAATCGGCCCGGTGGCCAGTTGTCCGTGAAAGCTGAGCTTCGAATCGATATCGGTGTCGAGATTCAAACGCATGCGATAACGCATGCGCGCGTTCTGCTGATGTGTAAGCGCCGCAAATCCGGCCGGCGGATTGGGCTCAGCTTTGCGGAAGATACCGTCGAAGCGCAAACGAAAGTCTCCGCTAAGACGAAAGGGGCCGATCGCCAGCACCTTGCCTTCGATTTTTTTCACGCGGTCTTCCAGAGTTGGCGCTTGGGTCTGAGTGGCCGCTGAAGCCGCCGAGGCATCTGCCAGTATCGCGCCGGCCGCAGTTGCTCGTTGCTCGCCGCTTTTCGGTTCGCCGGCTTTTGCTGAAAGGCCCTCAATCAAATGCTGCTGCTCGGCGATGAGGGCGCGCATCTCTGTAAGCGACTGGTTCTGTTGTCGCAACTCTTCTTCCAACGCTTTGAGCCGGTCGTCCACATTGCCGCCAGCAGTCACAGGCAAAGATGGACGCTCCGGCCTTACCGCGCTCATAGACGCCTCGGCTTGTGCCGGCATTGATTGAGCCAGCGCAATCGCCGAGGGCCCCACAAACACAAGAAGCAAGAGCACGGGGCCGAAACAGGCACGCGAAAAAGTGGCTGGTTGCTGAGACATTTGATCCTCCTCAGACTGCGACGTAAACTCGTCGACCCGTAACGCGTCAACGCGGTCACGATATGTGCCGGATTTACGACATGCGGAGGACACAGCCTATACGAAGGAAGTTAAATCGATCTTAATGCGACGTTAACTCTATGTTAACGAGCGCGCACTACTCCCACGGTCGCGTAATTAGCGCGACTCGGCGAAATATTTACGATTCCGAGAGACTCAGAAATTCAAACGCAACGCGAACTGAAGCTGGCGGTTGGTTCCCAATCCCACATCGCGGACTACAGTCTGACGGAGCAATCCAAATGTGCCTCCCGCCGCAGCTTGAGGGTAGGCTTGCCCCGGCTGAACTACGTTCGCGCCGGAACTAATCGTATACACACCACCGCTCAACGCGACCGAAGGTAATGCCAGATTTAGCCGTGAACCCGGAATATCAAAGTTCGCGCGGTTGAAGATATTAAAAATCTCAGTCCTGAATTCCAGGTTCATACTCTCGGAAAACTTGAAGCGTTTATTGAAGACGAGATCGAATTGCTGAAAGTTCGGTCCTCGCAGAAAATTCCTTGGTACGTTGCCGAATGTTCCGGGAAGAGGAGTAGTAAAGGCGGCCGGATTCAGAACGTTCCGATCGTTGTTGAGGTAAGGGCTGATCCCGGAAATAAGATCCGGTCGCCGCACATTTCGGGAAGCACCGCCGCCGGGAGTGTTCACGACCGCGATAAATCCTGCCGGCAGCGGATTCGCTGTATTAATAGTGCCGGGAAGTTGGGCCACAAAACCGTTGGCGAATGTAGTAGTCGCACCTCCTGCGCCGGTCGGAACAACGCATCCGGCTGTGTTTACGCATTGAATCACAACGTCCGGACGGACGATTCCAATTTCAAGCGGCAAACCTGACCGGGCGTTGACGATCGCGCCAAGCTCCCAGTTGCCGAGAATCGCATTGCCTGGTTTACCTAAATCGTGCTTGTTCTCTTTGCCGAATGGCAGATCGTAAAGAGCGCTCACGTTGAAGGTGTGGCGCACATCAAAATTGTTGTATCCCAGGTCGTAATCATAGTCACCGATCGCCCGAGCATTGTTTGCGGCCGTGCGCGCTTCGTTCGAGCCCGACGTATTACCGAAGCTGCGTGACCAGGCATACTGGGAATTCAAGGTGACGCCGGTACTGAAGCGACGACCGAGCGACAGCTGCAGCGCGCGATAACTGTCACTGCCGCCGCTTGTTTTGTAATCAACTTCAGCGTAGGGGTTCAGTACCGAGGAGGTTCCGGAGACGATCGCGAACTCGCGGATGGTGTTAACGGCGATGACCTGTCCTCCGGCGCCGTTGGTTCGATTGACGACGCCAAACGTCGTAGGCAGAGTGGTCCCGTCAGCAATTGTAGTTTGGCCCGGCAGAATTCTATTTGCGACGCTGCGCAGGAACAGATTTCGTCCTTGCGAGCCCACAAACGCCGAAGTGAGCGTCAGCTTATACGGCAGTTGCTGCGCCCATGAGAAGCTATAACTATAGACCTTCTCAGGGATTGAATAATCGCGTGCATACGCGCGCGGCTGGTAGGCGCGGTTGTTTGGATTGTTAATGAAGTTGGCAGCGATCGCGGCGGGATCCTGGGGGAAGGCGCCACCGCTCAGTGTCGAGCTGATGCGATTAGACTCAATCGGCTGAATTTGATCCTCAGTCTGGCCGGGACCGTAGTAGATGCCGACGCCTCCGCGCAAAACCGTGTGGCCGCCACTGAAGAATCCGTTGCCGGCAGGGTTCGGCGACCACGTCAGCGCAACTCGCGGTCCAAAATTATTCTTCTTCATAATCAACGGATCTCCGCTGGGATCACGCAAGACCCCGTTGACGATGTCGAAGTAGATCTGGCGGTTGCTGGCCTCTTTGAGTGGCGAGTAGTATTCGTACCGCAAACCATAGTTCAAAGTCAGGTTTGGTTTGATCTTCCACTCATCCTGCGCGTACGCGATGTAAAACGTCTGTTTGGCCAGAGCCACACCCGTAGAGTTATTGAAGAACGGCGAAGGCGCAGACATATCGCCGAGGAACTGCGTCGATTGAAGCGAGTTTGCCAGGAAGTTGCTAATGTTGGCCCAAGTGTAAGTAAGGCCTCCCAGCCGGTCGGTGTACAAACGAACCGGACGAAGCTCGGCGCCGAACTTAATGGCATGATTGCCGTGAGTCCAGTTCAGATTATCAATGAACGAGAGTGAGTAAGGCGTGTAAGGCTGGCCGCGGCCATTTTGCGCGCTGTTAGCACGAATCAGGCCGCCGGGTACCGTCACGCCCGCATTCGCTCCCTGACCCGGTAGGGCAAAGCCGGCGACGCTGCCCGAAATGTTGAATGAAAGGTTCGACAAGTCAATGCCGTTAACTATGGGTGTCTGAGCTGATATTCGCGAATACGCCCCGTTGTAGCCGAACTTGATTTCATTCAGTAGATTCGACCGCAACACCGACGTCAGCGCGATAACTCCGTTCTGTGGGATCTGGCTAATCACAATCCGTCGGCCACTCACGCCATCAGGCTGACTATTGAAAGCCTGATCGCGGAAGAAACGAAAATAGGTTGAGTGCCTCTGATTGATTTTGTAATCAAATCGAAAAGCCGCCGAACTCTCGTTGACAATGTTGTTGGCCTGAAGCTGCACTATGTCGAACGGATCAATTCCGGTACCAGTTCGCAATGCTACGGTGCCCGCGGCCCGAAATGTCGGAATCAATGCTACGGTTGCGGCGCTGCACGCCCTGGTGTCGCCCAGTACTATTCCGCCAGGGCATACGCGCGAGGCAAGCCCGGGAACTGCTTCAATCGCGTTGATACCGCCGCGCAGCTTGTACCCTTCGTACGAGAAAAAGAAGAATGCTTTGTCCTTCTTAATGGGACCACCGATAGAGCCGCCGTATTGGTTTAGCCTCAGCTTGCTCTTCTGTCCGATGATGTTGTCGAAGAAATTGGCGGCGTCGAGTTTGTCATTCCTTAGGTACTCGAACAGCGAGCCGTGAAACTTGTTGCCTCCGGATTTGGTTACCAGGCTAATTTGACCACCGGTGCCGGTGCCGAATTCAGCAGGAAAGTTGCTTGAATCAACGCGGAATTCCTGAACGTTCTCAAGGGAAGATTGAAGTCTAAAGGGCGTCGGAATCTCGCCGTTCAAGTTGCCGGGATTAGTATCGATGATCGCCGTTCCTTCGATACCGTCATAGCGAATGATGTTCTGTTCCGTCGCGCGGCCTGAGAAGCGAATGTCGCCGTAGGTGCCGGAACCGCTATTCATAGCACCCGGCGCTTGCAGGTAAAGCTGAGACAGTTGGCGTCCGTTAATCGGCAAGCCTTCGACTTCACGGGGATTGACATTGGCTCCCATCGTGGCTGAACCCGTTGTGACGGTAGCCTCTTCACTGGAAATAATATTGACGGTCGCCGCGGTTAGGTCGGCGAGTTTCATGCCGATGTTGAGACTCGTTTCGCGACCGACATTAACCTCGATGTCCTTCACAGTCGCGCCCAATCCGGTGTTTGTCGCGGTCACCGTATACGCTGAAGCTTTCAAAGCGCGAATAGAAAAAGTTCCATCGGTGTTGGTCGTCGCTGTTCGCTCTTCCCCTGTTCGTTGATTTTTTGCGGTCACTGTCGCGCCCAGGACGATTGCCCCGTTCTGATCTTTAACGGTGCCAGAGAGATTGCCGGTGTCGCTTTGCGCGAACGCGGCCACCTGAACCAACAGGAAGGCCGACAAGACCAGGGGAACATATCTTAGAAAACCAGCGCGTGAAATTTGGTGCAACATGGAACTCTCCTTCAGTTTTCGTTTAGAAGTCTTGAGTCTTTTGACTCACTTTGATTTATGACAGCACGGTCTCGTGATACCCGCGCCGCTTAAATAGACTGGTATTGGGACCTGCCGAACGCTATTAAACCTTGATTAGAATCAGTGCGAGAGAAGAGACTACCTTGGGCGAGTTACAGGCAGGTGAACTGGAGGCTAAATTCAAGTTAACTTTACTGGTCACGACACTATCGAGCGGTTGACTGAGTGGATGGTCTTGGGAGGGGTTTGATCTTTTCCTGCTCAAGCTCCTCGGGATAAAGAATTCTTTGCGCTAGCCAAGCACGTTCCCCTCGCGATCAATCACAGTGATCGGTCTCACTTCGGGTGCATTATGGGTTCGGATTAGCCTTCAGCCACTCAGCGCGTAACAAAAAGCTTCCAACGGTAACGATTCGCTCACCTACACTCAGACCTTCCAGTACCGGATAGAGACCGGCGGTTTCCGGCCCCACGCGCACGGCCCTGACGGCGAATTCGGTGGGCTTATCAGTCGCAACAAAAACGGTTTGCTGATTGCCAATGTTCTGCACAGCGTCTTTGGGAACAACGGGCATTGTCTTTTCGCCGGCACCCAGCGTAGCGAAGGCGACGTTGACGTACATGCCAATCTTGAACATCTGGCCTGGATTCACCAGCTCAACACGCACTTGCGCCGTCCGAGTGGACGCGTTGATTTTGGGATCCACGTAAGAGACGCGACCGCGAAATACTCGACCTGGATAAGCATCCGAAGTAATGTTCGCGCCGCTGCCGACTCGAATCGTCGCCAGGTCCTTTTCAAAGACTTGTCCGACAACCCAAATGCTGGAAAGGTCAGTTACGCGCATTAGCTCTTTGTTGGCTTCAATCACTTCCCCAGGATTCACTGAGCGACTGGTTAACGTGCCTGACGACGGCGCGAGCACGCTTACTTCAGAGCTAATTTGAGAACTCGATTTGAGCAAGGCGATCCTTTGCGATGAAAGTCCGAGCAGCAAAAGCTTCTGACGCTGATTGGCCACTTCTGATTCGGCGTCTCTTAACTTCGTATTGGCCATTTCGAGCTCCTCTCGGCTGGCTGCGCCGATTTCCACGAGTTTGATTGTGCGAGCGTGATGGCGATGATGCTCGTCGAGAGCGGCGACAGCTGTGAGGTAGCGTGACTGAAGGTCAGCTAATTCGTTGCTGGCTACGATCGCAACGGTTTGTCCGCGCTGCACGCTTTGGCCCAACTCGGGCTTGACGCCGCGCACGATTCCACCGACGAGGGACATGATGGGGGTCTCTTTGTAGGTATTAGCCTGGACCACTCCAGTCGTCATCTGTCCCAGGGCTTCGCTTGAAGGCTTTTCACCAACTGTTTCGATCTTCAAGCCAGCTCGCTGCAATTGTTCGGCAGTCAGTGTAAGTTTCTGGTCACTTGTAGTCGTCATTTGTTGACCAGGTGATTCTCCGAAAGAGACGGATCGAGGAGCCGGGACTGGCTGGCCCGTCTTGCCTGGCCACAGGACCCAGGCGAAAGTAGCAACGGCCGCAATTGCTACTATTGTTACGATCGCTACGATTGCAGTTCTTGAGCTTTTAGAAGTTCGCATTTTGTTGCCCTCGCTTCGGGACGCTAATGACTCGTCTCGGTCCTTAAGCTCTCTTCCGTTGTTCTCGTTCATCGCTTTATTAACTCCGGTGAAGCCGTCGCCCGCGCGATTTGAACACGTGCGTCATAAGCGGCAAGCTGTGCCTCGATGAAGTCGTTTTCCAAATCGATAAAGTGGCGCTGTTCGGCCAGATAGTCGATTAAGGTCTTCGACCCAAGTTCATAAGTTTGTCGCATTACATCGAGATTTGCCTTGGCTTGTTCATTCACGCCTACTCGAAAAATCTCCATGGCCCGCACTGACCGTTCATAGCCTGCGTAGGCAGACGCCACTTCGTGCCTTACTGCCAGCTCCGCAAACTCGCGCCGCCGTTTCGCGGCCTCAGACTCAGCAACCGCGGCTTCGATAGCTCCTTGATTCTTGTTGCGCACCGGCAGGTCGAGTGAGACGCCGAACTTCAGGTAATGAAAACCCCCTGAGACAGGCTGTAATCTGCCGGCATCATCGATGCCGCGCACGGGAAAGCCAAAGGTCATGTGTTCGTACCCTGCCGAGAGACTCGCATCAAGCCGGCCTTCTGCATGTGCTTGCTGGATGCGGGCATCTGCCCAACTTTCAAGGGCGCGAGCGGAGAGGAGATCCGGCCGCTCGCGTAGGGCGCGGTCAGTGGCTTCGGTAATGTTTGGAAGTTGATCGACGAGGTGATCGAAGTCGCCACGCAGTCGCAGAGGTTCTTCCGGTGACATGCCGATCAGGTTCTTCAATTCGAGAATGACGGTTTCCAGTTTGCCTTCGGCGCTCTCACGCTGCGAGCGAAGACGATTGAGTTCGACCAGCACCATGTTTTGTTCGAGAGGAGGCGTAGCGCCCTCAGTTACTCGCGCCGCGACCAGGTTAAAGCTTTGCTGGTTGGATTCAACGCGTTCATCAGTCAGCGAAAGCTTTAGCGACTGGGCCAGCGTCTCGCCGAACTTCATCCGCACCTCGCCGGCGAGAAGCCGTTCGCGATTCACGAATTCGTGCTCACGAACCTCGACCTCCCTTTCCGCGACTGTTATCCGAGCCGGGCGCCGACCGCCGAGTTCGAGCGGCAGCATGCCGCCTACATCGATCGTGTGATCTGTGCCAGTAACATTCTGTGAAACGCCAATGTCAACTTTGGGATTTGCGCGCAGCCTTGCCTGCTTTACCATTGCTTTCGTTGCATCGATCTCATTGCGCGCAGCCTGGAGTTCCAGATTGTGGGAGAGTGCGTAAGCTACCAGCTCGTCGGCCGTGCGCCCGGAGGTCTGATCGATATAACGGGATACCTTCGGCCCTTGAGTTATGGTTGCCGTCTGATTTTTTGTTGAGGGAGAATTCAGTTGAGCGTGCCCCGTTGTGTTGACCTCTGCGAAGAGACCAGTTATGAGGATCGCTACAACAAGCCCGCGAAGCGGGCGGAAGACAATAGCCCAGGGCAAGCGCAGCGGAACGAAGTGGAGCG
>DATNNY010000309.1:0-6718 GCA_035601635.1 Pyrinomonadaceae bacterium | reverse complement strand
AGGTCGAAGCAGTTTTCGGCACTAGGACAGCTTGGAAGTCATACGAATGAACTGGTAAAAGCCAACCACTGCGCCGAGCACGATGCCGGCGACGAGCAGCCAGGGCCGAGTTCCCAGCCAACGATCCATTAACCAACCGGCAATCAGACCGGCTACCACCGCCGAGAAGAGTGAGAAAGCCGCGGCGTAAGCTAAGCCGGATTTGCGATTAGTGTCCTGCTGATCGTCCTCGGATTTCACGGTGAGAAGATTTAAGCCTGGTCCAACGCAACTTTGTCATAAACGTCGCGGAGAGCCAGAGAGCAGCTTATCGACGAAAGCTCAACGACGTTGTCGAGTGAGCTACACTCAAACAGTAGCCACTGTCCATCCGGCTGCTTAACGTATTGCTCCAGGCGAACTTCGTCTTGCGCAACGAGCAGGTGTTCAGCCACAGAGTCGAGTGTACGGTAGTAGGAGGATTTTGCTATGCGGTCATAACGTTCCGTAAATTGCGAAAGCACTTCCACGAGTAGAGTTGGGTTCAGCAATGTGTCAACGTATTTATCCTCAAACTTTGGCTCGCCGCAAACCACAATGACGTCTGGGTACGTGTACAACCCCGTAGCTGTGACCTTCACACGCATGTCGCTTATGTAAGCCTCGCACGGTTTGCCCCTCAATTGTTGATTGAGTTCGCTGCCAATGTTTCCCGTAATCAGATTATGTTTGCGGCTAGCTCCGCTCATAGCGAAAATTTCGCCGTTCAAATATTCGCTTTTGTATTCCGACTGGCGCTCAAGCCTCAGGTACTCTTCCGGGCTGATGTACGGAATTATCTGTTGAGACATTGCTAACTCCTGGCGTTAGTCTACCACTTTTCGCGAGTGAGATAGTTCTTTGGGCCTTCGTACAGCAAAGCCCGGCGCGAGTGACGCATTGAGTCATGTATGAAGCACACGTGGGTGCACCAGCAGGCCTTGCCGCCATCGATGGCGTTCAGTTCGGTTTGTCTTCCCTGTGCCGCCCATAATGCGCCAAAGTCGTAATCGTAATCAGCCAGCGTGCCAAACTTTTCCCGCAACTCGCAGGCGCGCACGTCCCCGTTATAGTCGATGACGGCGATCGTTTCGCCCGCAGTGCAAGGAAACGGCCAGGCGGTTGAGCGATCGAAGTTGGCTCGTTGCGTCCGGTAGTGAGTGGTGATCGTCCCGACGTATGCGACATTCTTGGCAAAGCGTTTTGGTCCGTCGTCATCGGCAAACATGCGATCGCCATAGCGCTTGGTCAATTGCGAAGCGTAGGAATACATTCGCGGCAGAGAGTCCGGCGGCACCTGCTTGATCTCATCACCGGCCAGGGTCTCTCCGCGGACGATGTTGAAGTACTGGCCGTCGAGCTGAAAGTTCTCCCACATGTACTCACCAAGGTTTTCTATTTCCCGGAAATTGTCCGCGCACACGACTGTGTTGGCATTCAGCCGCAGCCGATCGCGATACTTCGCTTTCAACGGGTAAAGCGTGCGAATGCAGTCCAGCGTTTTCTCCCAGTGACCGGGCACGCCCCGAACCTGATCGTGAGTCTCGCCATAACCATCCAGGGCAAGATTTAGATAAAGATCCAAATCCGGGTGTGAACTCAAGGCTCTATCGACGATCTCGTAGACGCGGGCCTTCACCAATCCGTTGGTGGGAATGATCAAGCGCCGCACGCCGTTTCGGCGCACGAACATGTCGATGATCTCCGAAGCATCATGACGCAGAGTGGGCTCCCCGCCCGAAAGCCACAGGTCAGTGATCGGCGGCATCGTGCGCGAAACCTTTTCGATCTGCGCAAAAGTCATATCGCCGGGGCGATTCAGCTCTTCGTGATAGAAACAGGTGCGGCAGAAAGAATTGCAGCGCGAGGTCACAAACAGAATCACCGTGCCGAGCCGCTTGTCGCGTTTCGTCGACCTTAAGAGCTGAACGAGCTGAATGGCTTTATTCGGCATAGTCTATTGAATGGAGCGCGGACATCCTGTCCGCCAGCGTGCGGAGCACGCTCAGTCGCAGCTTGGAGCAATTCAATCGGTGTTCGCGCTGCGCGCTCAGGCGGACAGGATGTCCGCGCCCCCTCCTCTATTTTCGCGGCAAAGGATCAGCGACGTCGATCACCAGCTTCCAGTCGCCCAAAACTTTCTTCCAGACGCGCGCATAATTTCCTCGTTCCGAAACGATGCCGGCTTTCTCACGCAATTCGTAGATGCCATACGTGTAGCCCAAATCCCCGGAGATGGAAACTCCAGCGAACAAAGACGTCCATGTCCATTCGGCCGTCACCGGGGCCAGCGCATCGGCAGCGGCCATCTTGCCGACAAAGGGAGAGTGGTCATTGCGAAATAGTCGAACATCTTTTGCGGCGTATAAAAGGAACGATTCACGCGCACCCAATTCCGCTGAGACCTGCGAGAATTTGCGCTCGGCATCCAACAAGCCGGACCGAGCAAGCTGCTGATCGACTTTCGCAGAGATCTCCTGGTCCATTTGACCCTGGCCCGGTCGCCAAATCGTCAACGGGTCTTTCGGTTCGGGATTGCTAACTCCAAGATCGAGTGCAAACTTCCAGGAACCGTCGGCCTGCTTCTTCCAGACTGTCATGAAGTTGCCGAAAGCAGTTGGCTGAGCGTCTTTGATGTCCTTCTTGTATTGCCACGGCCCGGTTGTGTACCCGAGATCTCCGGCACTGGAAACGAAGGCGAAGATGGGTTGCCATGCAAGCAAGGGACGCGTCGTTGACGGCGGCAGCGGATTCTCCTGCATCCACTTTTTTCCCAATACGGCAGTCGGGCGAAACAGGATTCCTTCGTCGGCGATGAAGGCAGCGAAAGCCTCGCGAGTCCCCTTTTCTTCGGACATGCGGGCAAACGCGCGCTCAGTCTCAACCATCGATCTGAGATCGTTGACCTCGGTCTTCTTCTGAGCAGCGGTAGACCCACCTAAGAAGCAGAAGACCGGCAGGAGTAGTAACAGACTTCTTATTTTCATTTTGCCGGCCCGGTCGAGCTAATCCGATTCGCGCGACAGAATGACAGTTTCGGTGGGTGATTTCAATTCGTAAGTAATTCCGCGCCAGGTAATTTGCCGGGAAAACATCGCTGCGAGTGCATTGTAAAGATAAAGCAAAGAAGCCAGCGGCCAGAGGGTGAGCTGCGCCCACGTCGTCCCGAAAGAACGTATGCGCGGGTCGGAAATCACTTCGGACACGGCGCGCAGGCGGAAGTGCGATTTCATCGAACCCAGAGCGAAAATGATCAGCAGGAGAACGAGCGGGGTGACGAACGAAAGTCCCAGCAAAGCGCGGACAATGACCAGAGCCATACCGCCAAAGAACACCAACACGAACAGGACGCTGCCAATCAGCACTCCTCGCCACAGGTGAGCGGCATAGGTGCGAGTGATCTTTAGTTGCCGTGTGGTGAATTCGATAAGTTCCTTTAAGGTGCAGTCCTCAACCGACGCTGTCAGACATTGGGGCACAAACTTGATTGGCAAGTCGCCGTCATGCAGGGCGCGCGTCAACGCGAAGTCGTCCGATACCGTGCCTCTCCAATATTCGGTGACTTTGCGTTGGTAGAATGTCTCGCGCCGGATCGCAGTCGAACCACCCCAACAAAAGTTTTTCTCCAGCCGCTCGCCCAGGGCCGAAGCAATTGCCGCATTCCAAACCGAACGCAAATGCGAAGCCAGCCCGCCACTAACTGGAACGAACCAGCGATAGCCCGTCGTCGCGCCCAGGTTCGGATCCTGCAAAGGCCCAACCAGGGCCCGCAACCAATTCGGACCGGGCCGCGCGTCAGTGTCAGCGAAAACAAAGACCTCGCTTTGTGAAGCTGCCTTAGTAATGGCCGCCCGCAGATTGTGCACTTTTTGCCCGCAGTCGGTTGCCGGTCCGGAAATCACGAATCGCATCGTGGGGCCCGACTCACCGGTAAACGATCGCCGCGCCTCATCGATAACAGCAAATGCGGGATCCTTGGCGCGGTCGCTAACAAAAACGATTTCAAACTCTGGATAATCTTGCGCAAAGATCGAGCTGATATTTTCTTTCAGGCCTTCGTCCACGCCCCGGCAGGGAACAAAGACTGTGGCGAAAGGCGTGAACTCGGGGGATTCCGTTGCTAATTCAGATTGGAAGTAACGCACAAATCGCACTCCGCCGCGGAGCGAAACCAGGGCAAGCCAAATTGAGATAGCAGCGAAGAAATAGAAGACCCACATGATTGTCGTGCGTATCGAGATCAACTTTCATTAACGGGGTCGTGGGGAGCTCCGGCTACGCGTTCGACGGCTCGCCGAAAGGTTGATCGATCGACGGACGGATAGAGGTACAGCTGATCCTCAATCGTGAAGAACAATTCGCGCAAATGCTTCGGATCAACCAGGCCGCTAGAGAGTAGCTGATGAACGTCGTGAGAGTCGATCTGATGATTGCGCTCGATCTTCGCCAGGGCCTGGGCGTAAAAGTCGTAGTGATAAAAGGCCAGTCTCCCTTCCTGTTGGATGAAAAGGCTTCGTTCCTGCCATCCCGGCAGTTCGGGAATAAAGTCGCCAGGCGAGGCGAGTTCAATGTTCAGGTGCAGCTGCTCTTTGAGTTCGGGCAGTCTTCTCAGAATCTCGTCGCTCTCAGGAATGATTTTCAGATCAATATCAATAGTTGAAGTTCGCCAGCCAAGCAAGACTGCGGTAGCGCCTCCGACCAGATATATGCGGCTTGGTGTAGTGACTGAAGCGGCGAGCGCCTTCATGAAAACCTGTAGCTTGTCGGCGGTTAGGGGCTGACGCATTCGGCTGCTCGTTCGAAACTTACCAGTCTGCGAATCAGAGCATTGTAACGCGAATGCGCGGAATCAGGCTCGTCTTTCGCTAAGAGGCCATACAGGCGGTGTTCAGGATCTTCCGGCAGAGTGTCAGGCAGCTCAATGCCCAGCCGGCGAAGTCGCGGGGAACCAATCGCAACTAATAAAGCCGCAATTGTCTCTCGTCCCTCGTGCAGATCTGTGACGCCTTCGTCAATCAAGTCTCCGCCGGGTAAAGCTGAGTACATGGTGCGAGTGTAGGGCTTCGCAAGCAACTGCACAATCGCGAGTGGAGCTAGTGGATCGCTTCAAGGGGCAGAGATTCGATCCACGAAATCACACGGACCATGATAGCTGCTCTCTGGAGAGCCTACTTCGGTTCTGAGATGATGCTCCCGGGTTGCCGTTTTGGAGCTGCTGGCACAGTGATTTGGGTTGTGGGAAAGAGTTTCTGGGCCAGGACGATAAAAGGCTGCGGATAGACACCGATGAAGAGAATTCCGACCAGAGTGGCTACCAAAGCGGTGCGCAATGCCGGCGACATCGTTAGGGGCTCGGCATCGGCGACCCGGTCACCGAGATACATCACGCGGATAAAACGCAGATAGTAGAAGAAGGAGACGACGATGTTTATCGCCGCCCAGGCAGCCAGCCAGACGTACCAGTTTTTGCCATCGGCCTTGGCGCGATCAAACAAGCCATACAGCAAGTACCACTTGCCGATGAATCCGCCGGTGCCCGGCAATCCGCCCAGCGACAGCATGAAGATTCCCATCATGGCCGCCATGCCGGGCGCCTTCTGCGCCAGGCCAGTCATGTCGTCGACGTTATCACCGATGATCCCGCGGCGGCGCAGGCTGATGATCACGCCAAACGCTCCCATGTTCATCAGCGTGTAGACCAGCAAATAGATCACCAGTCCAATGTTGCCGTACGCGTTGTTGGCAATGACTCCCAGCAGCAAATATCCGGCGTTCGAAATCGACGAGTAAGCCAACAGACGCTTTGAATTCTCCTGAGTAATCGCCGCCCAGTTACCCACGACAATTGTCAGCGCTGCGACGATACCCAGCAGCGGCGCCCAGTCGATCTGCATCGGCGCCAGGGCTACGAAGAAGATGCGCGCGTACAGCGCAAAGCTGGCGGCTTTTGATCCGGTAGAGAGGAATGCCGTGACCGAAGTCGGCGCGCCTTCGTAAGCGTCGGGCGCCCACATGTGAAATGGCACGGCGGCAATTTTGAAAAACAAACCCGCGGCCAGAGCGATCATTCCCAGCACCAGCACCGGCCGCATCGGCGTGCCCGGGGCCAACCCCCCGATGCTGCGTCCAATATCGCCGAGATTCGTCGAACCTGTCACACCATAAAGCAGAGACATGCCGTAGATCAGAATGCCAGATGAAAACGCTCCCAGCAAAAAGTACTTCATCCCCGCTTCGTTCGAGCGCCGCTCGCGCTTGGTGAAAGCCACCAGGACATAGAACGTGACGGCCATTAATTCGAGCGCGATGTAGAGCGAAATCAGGTCGTAGCCACTGCCGAGAAACATCATCCCGACAGTCGCAAACAGAACCAGCGCATAGTATTCGCCGTGCTGTTCGCGCTCGATGTCCAGATACCGCATCGCGATCAGGACTGCCAGCGCAGCCGCAATCAGGAAGATGGCTTTGAAAATGAGGGCGAAACCATCGATGCGGATCATTCCATAGAAGCCGTCAACCGCGGTCAGATTTTGCAGGGCGCCCAGTTTGAACGTGCCGTTCATACTGACAAACTGGGCCCCCAGCGAGACCAATGCCAACGCGATTCCCGCCAGCGAGAAGTGCGCAGTCCATTTGCTCAACTTGTAAGGAAGGATGACTTCCATTACCAGCGCCACGCATGCGGTCACGGTAATGATTA
>DATNNY010000308.1:0-4510 GCA_035601635.1 Pyrinomonadaceae bacterium | reverse complement strand
GCGCTGTATGAAGCGTACCGGGAAGGGCGGGAGTCGCCGCTGCCGGAGTTGGGGATCCAGTATGGAGACTTTGCGGTGTGGCAGCGAGGATGGCTGCAGGGCGAAGTGCTGGAACAGCAGTTGAGCTACTGGCGGACGCAGTTGGCGGAGCTGCCGGTGCTGGAGTTGCCGACGGACCGGCCGCGGCCGGCGGTGCAGAGCTATCGCGGGGCCCATCAGGCATTTGCTTTGGCGCACGAAGTTTCGCAGGCCCTCAAGGAATTGAGTCACCGCGAGGGAGTCACAATATTCATGACGGTACTGGCGGCCTTCGCGGTTCTGCTCAGGCACTACAGCGGCCAGGACGAAATTCTAGTTGGCACTAACATCGCGAATCGGAATCGGGCGGAGATAGAGCCGTTGATTGGGTTCTTCATTAATCAGCTGGTACTGCGCTGTGACGTGTCGCGTAATCCGACTTTCAAGGAATTGATAAGCAGAGCCCGCGAGCTAACGCTGGAAGCCTACGCACATCAGGACCTGCCGTTCGAAAAACTGGTCGAAGGCTTGCAGCTTGAGCGGGACCCCAGCCGTTCGCCCGTGTTCCAGGTAAAGATTGAACTCAATGAGGCTCTTACGGCGCCTCTCAAGATGCCGGCCTTGACGGTCAAACAATTCGGCGAACCAAGTCAAACGGTGAGGTATGATTTGCACCTCACGGTTAGCGCGCAAGATCTGTCAGGAAATCTCGCCTACGCTAGTGACCTATTTGAACCCGCGACCATAAGCTGGATGACCGAGCAATTGAAGGCGGTACTGAGTACGGTCGCAAATCAATCTGAAGTGCGAATAGACCAGCTCGAGGAAATGCTGCGGGAGGCCGACAACCAATACAACAAGGACAGGGCCGAAGAACTTAAGCAAGCCCGGCTGCGAAAGTATGAACAGGTCAAACGCAAGGGAGTTGTTTTATCCAAGGATAGCCGGCCCTCACCCGAACCAGCATAGGTCCCTCGCGGAAAAGCGTTAGTTAGGCCGCTAAATGGAGAACACTAATATGAGTGCTAAAACTTCTGATGATCCTGCTAAAGAGCTTGGAGGTGTGGTTGAGAGGCCTGCGGGATATTCTGCTGAACAGTTTGAATTGGATTTAGCAGAGTATAAGGCTCTGAGAAATGAAATTCTTAAACGTAGCGAATACCGTTACCAATTAGTTTCATTAAACCTCATTATAGCTGGCACAATCTTCACCCTCGGTTGACAGACAACTTCACCTTCATATGTTTTATTTGTCTTTCCGATGCTCGGGTGTTTTCTGCTTATGATGTGGGCGCACAATTTGGTTTTGACGAGATGGTAATCGGAATACATTAGGGAGCATATTGATAGTAAATACAAAAGGGAGGAAAGGGGAGGGATGGGAAGCCGCCATTGTAATACAGTTTCGCTCCAATTGGATTCTCAGGAGTAGTTTATTCTCAATTAGTGGTATCTTCCTAGGTACTGAAATAATGGCTTTGGGACTTGGGCTGATCAAAACAACCTTCACGACAATAGACATTGTTCTAATCATTATGGATACTCTTGCTATTCTTATAACCTCGATCGTTCTTAAATCACTTAGACAAACCTAAATGGCCGAGAACGTTGTTTTTGGTTGCGGGGCCGGCCTAACAATTCATTCAACCGGAGCGGAAATAGCGTGCCCTTCATCCGCAAGATCGAAGGCTTGGTTAGATTTCTCCCGCCCGGTTAATTCGGGCGTTAGCCATCGTGGCAGCCTCACTCAAATCTACCGTTCATTCATTTATTAAGCCGTACCTCCGCTGACCTGGGACTCTTAGCAGACCATAGCCCATTCGAACCTGGCAGATGTGCAGCGGACGTAATCCAACAAAATTAGGCAATAAAAACCGATCGTTACGCGGTTGGGATTATTGACCTGACCTTAACCCGAATCGGAACGCATGAAGCGTTCGCTGACCGGGCACCAGTTGGTAAAGCGCGTCTAGAGACAGACACATGGAATTGGAATACCAGACAAGAGACATTGAAGGCTTTCTTTTGTCTCCGCAACAAAAGTATCTGTGGCGGTTGCAACACCAGGATCTCAGCCAGCCATACGGCGTGCAGTGTGAGGTGCTGGTTGAAGGGCGGCTCGATAAGACGATCCTCAAAATCGCGATCGAGCAGGTCATCGATCGTCACGAGATACTACGAACGAACTTTCGCCGTTTAAGCGCGATGGACTTTCCGCTGCAGGTGATCGCCGACACGTCGCCTGCGTGGCAGTTCGAGGAGCACGATCTACGCCACCTGACACAGGAAGAGCAGTCAGCACAAGCAGAAGCGATTTGGGAAGAGGCAACGCGATTAGCATTCACTCTTGAAGAAGGCCCGCTTATGAAGGCCTGGCTCGTGACGTTAATGTCGGAACGGCATGTGCTGTTGCTCAAACTATCGGTCATGTATGCCGATGCGGCTTCGTTGGATAATTTTGTTCGAGACCTTAGCCTCTGCTACCAGTTCAGCCTACAGGGCGGGAGTCTGAATGACGGTCCAGTTCAGTATGCTGACGCCGCACAAGTCCATAACGAATTGTTGCGAGGGGAAGAAACAAGCGCGGGGAGAAAGTACTGGAGTGCGCAGGATCTTGGAAGCGTGCGAACTTTGCGATTGCCGTACGAGGTTGATCCCGGAACTGGTTTCAGGCCGCGATCTTTGAACGTTGTGCTTGGCCGCAAAGTAGAGCGGGAGATCGAGGCACTCTGCAGCCAACAGGGCACTTCATCTTTCGTTTTACTTCTCGCCTGCTGGCAAACTTTGCTTTGGCGATTAACCGCTCAAGCCGAGATCGTTGTCGGCACTGATTTTGATGGCCGCACCTATGACGGATTGGAAGACGCCATGGGGTTCTTCGCTCGTTCTCTTCCCATTAAGTCTCAGTTTCGAGTGAAGATGCGTTTCGTTGAGCTCCTGGAGGAACTCAAACAGACGATCGCCGAGAGCGCCGAATTCCAGGAATATTTTGACCGGGAGAGTTGGACCGAAAGCGTTAAGGAAGACCTTTCGGCTCCGGATTTCTTTGCCTTCTGTTTCAGCTATCGGCGAGCGCCCAGCGCGTTTGTGGCCGCCGATAGCGAGTTTAGGATTCTAAAGCGCGCGGCGCTGAGCGACCGTTTTCGAGTCCAGCTCTCGTGCGTGCACACCGACGACAGTCTGGCGGCGGAATTCCATTATGACGAGAGTCTTCTTAGTACTCAGGACATAAACCGTCTGGCGGGAGAGTTTCTCGTCGTCTTGACGAGCGTGATCGAGGATCGGAATGCCCTACTCGACTGCTTGAATATCCTGAACGAGACAGAGCGTCACCAACTGCTCGTCGAATGGAATTCCACCCGTACAGAAGAGCGGCCGGATCGTTGTGCTCATCAATTATTCGAAGAGCAGGTTCGTCGGCGACCTGAGAGCATTGCTATTATCTTTGAAGATGACCAGCTCACTTATCGTGAACTAGACGCCCGCGCCAACCAACTCGCTGGTTATCTTCGGAATCAGGGTGTAGGCCCGGAACGCACGGTAGGCATTTGTCTGGAACGTTCGCTGGATATGATCGTGGCGTTGTTGGGGATTCTCAAAGCCGGCGGCGCATATCTGCCGCTTGAGCCGACAGCTCCTCGAGAACGGCTGAGATTCATGTTGGAAGATTCGGGCGCGCAAGTGCTGCTCACTCAATCGCACCTACTTGAGCTTTTGCCGGATTCACCGACGCTGCTGGTGAGTCTAGACACTGAATGGGGTTTGATTGCGGAAGAGAAGGCGGAACTACTCCGGAGTGAGACCAAGCTCGGCAATCTTGCCTACGTTATTTACACGTCCGGATCCTCAGGCACTCCTAAAGCCGTTGCCGTCGAACACAGGCAGTTGAGTCACTATATGGCAGCAGTTACCGGTGAGCTGGGCTTGTCCAGCTGCTCTAGTTTTGCCACAGTTTCGACTTTAAGTGCCGATCTGGGCCACACGGCGATCTATCCTGCTCTCTGCGGTGGCGGCACGCTGCACGTTATCGGAGCGGAACGTGCCATGGATGGCGCCGCGCTCGGCGAGTATTTCTCACGTCATACGATTGATTGCCTGAAAATCGTGCCGTCTCACCTCGCCTCGTTATTGATGACATCACGGAAGGAATCAGTATTGCCACGGCAACTGCTGATTCTCGGAGGCGAAGCGACACCCTGGGAGTTGGTTGACAGAATCGCGCGAATGAACCCGGGATGCGAGATCGTCAATCACTATGGACCAACTGAAACGACAGTGGGCGCGCTTACTTACCGGATGAGCGATCCATCCGCCGTTCGCATTAGCGTCCGGCTGCCTCTCGGTCGGCCGCTCGCAAATACGGAACTATATATATTGGACGGGCAGCTGTGGCCGCAGCCGGTGGGAGTGGCGGGAGAGATATACATCGGGGGCGCGGGAGTAAGCCGGGGTTATGTGAACCAGCCGGGATTGACAGCGGAGAGGTTTATTC
>DATNNY010000307.1:0-31152 GCA_035601635.1 Pyrinomonadaceae bacterium | reverse complement strand
AGGATCGTTCACGTTGGTTACGGCCAAAGCGTCTCTGCCATTCGATTCGGTCGGCGATGGGCTCACTTCCCAGCGCAAACCATAGGTCAGCGTTACTTTTGAATTGACTCTCCAATCATCCTGTCCATAGACCGAGAGGTCGTTGAACTCGGGCCGCTGCGGTTGCGAGCGGGTGAAGAAGTTGAAACGTGCCGCTTGCCCTGCCAGCGCCTGTGCCACGCCGTCAAACAGAGCGCTTTGCTCGTGCTGACGCAAACCAATAATCGGAAAGACCCTTCGGTAGTCGGCCCCAGCTTTGATCGTGTGCTTGCCTGAGATGGTCGTCACCGAACCCAGTGCATTGAATTGGCGCTGGGTGCTGCTGACACCACTGCCGGTCATTAGCTGCGTGCCTCTGGCGTTCAGATCCGCGCTGAAAGATGCGTGATCAGCAAACAGCGCGGGCTGAGAAAACAAAGAAGTTGGAGGCAGGATGGCCCCCCCGAAAGTGTCGAGCAGGTAAGAACTCTGCGAAGTGAAGTGGCTATAGTTGCCCTTCAATTCGGCTACCACTCTCGGCGATATCGTATAGCTCGCCGTGCCGGTGATGGTTTGAGAGCGGTTGACGATCCGGTTGAGAGTGTTCAGGGAAAAACTTCCCGCGCCGCGTTCGTTCGCACTCGAGTTGGTGATGTTGTAATAGCCTGAGAGCCTCAATTGATTATTGAGAATGCGATCGAGATGTAAGCTGGCGGTGTTGTGGCGGCCGGAGTTGGCAAAGCTGGATGCGAACTCAGCGAAACCATCGGAGCGCTCGGGACGGTTTGGCTGTGGATAGAGATTCAGCAGCGGCTGAATGTTCAAAGGCGCTGCGTGCCTGGCCGTCAGCGATGGCACGTCAGTTAGCGCCGTGACGGGCTGACGCAGCCGCAAACCTTCGTAGGAAGCGAAAAAGAAAAATCGGTCGCGTTGAATAGGGCCGCCGAGTGCGCCGCCGAATTCATTTGAACCCTGAGATGGCCGTGTGAGTCCAAGACTGTTTGCAAACCAATCGTTGGCGTCCAAGTGTCTGTTGTTGATGAAATAGAACCCCGAGCCGTGGAATTGATTGGTCCCGCTCTCGGTCACGATGGCGACCTGCGCGCCGGAATTGCGTCCGTATTCGGCAGAGTTGGAATAGGTTCGGATCAAGACTTCCTGAGCGGCGCTGATCGAAGCAAGCGGATTGGTAGCACCGGTAGCGGTTAGCGCTGGCGTATTGCCCGACGCCGAAGCCCCCGGGCTCTGGCCGCCCGGCGAGATCCCAAAGTTGCCGTTGACGCCGTCCACGGTAAATTGATTTGACGTCGGCCGTTGTCCGTTAACGGCGATGTTCACTCGAGCGGCCGAGTTCGAATCAGATGGACCGGAAGAAACACTTCCGGGTGTAAGGATTAGAAATCCCTGAAAGCTTCTTCCGTTCAGTGGCAGGTCCTGAATCGAACGCGCCGTAACGGTATTCGAAAGCTCTGTCGACGTTCCGTTGAGCGTCTCGCCGCCACCCGTGCTCACCATAACGGTTTCGCATAGGCCGGAGGCGAGAGAGTTCGACCCGGCCGGCGCCTCTAGCGGAACGTCGACGCGTCGCGGCTCAACGCCATCGGTTGGTATCGAGTCTTCAACGGCAACGAAAGAGGTGAACTGCGTCATCATGCGGTAGTCGAGACCAAGATCCACGATTTCCGATTTCAAGTTGTCCCGCATCTTGCCGGCCTGAATTCCGCTCATGTCCTGACCCATCAGATCATCGACCTTGCGGCGCGCCCACAAAGTGGCCAGCACATCGTGTTGACTCTCCTGTTCGGGGAGTTCTATGGGAATCTCTCTGACAAATTCGTGTCCTGACATGGTTCCCTTTAGACGAATCACGCCTTTGCCACTCGCGCCGTAGCGGCCCGAAATAATGACTGGCTTAGCACTAAAGAGATCGGGAATCTTTTTGGGGTAGACGTCGGTGACGGACAAGCCGGCCCAGTCGATGGAAACGTCGGTGAGCAGAGGGTTGCGGATGCGTTCGTGAAAGCGTTTGGCGGCGCCGGATGTGTCGCCGTGCTCGTCAACGTATTCCACTTCGCCACGGCCGTACTCCGCAATTTTGTCGAGCAGGAATCGATTCGGCGCGCTGCCGAAACCCATCGCGAAGACGCGCGCATGCGGATGCTTCTGCACTTCTGAGATTATTTCCATGTCGTCACCGACCTGGCCGTCGGTCATGAAGCAGGCGATCCGAATGTGATCCTGCGCATCAGAGGGCGCCAGCGCCGCGCGTATGGCTTTCATCATTTCAGTGCCGCCATCGCCCTTTGCGTTTGCGAGAAGGTTCTTTGCCCTAGTGATGTTCGCCGGAGTCGCCGCCACGGGCTGAGAAAAAAGGATTTTGGTATCGCCGGAAAAGAGAATCACGTTAAAGGTGTCCTGTGGATAGAGACCGTCGAGGGCCAGCATCATCGTCTCTTTGGCTTTCTCGATCGGAAAGCCACCCATCGAACCCGACGTATCGAGGACGAATACCAACTCCTTTGGCATCACGTCCGGGACCGTCACGCGCTGGGGCGGTTGCAGAATGAAAGTAAAGAAACCGCCGCGGCCATCGCGATGGATGAGGAACGCATCCGCGATCTGGCTCCCCGCGACATCGTACTTTAAGACAAAGTCCTTGTTGGGAATTGTCGCTCGATCCTTCAAGCGCACAATCGCCTTGCCGGTGTCCGGTTGTACCGCTTCGATCTCATGAGTCTTTGATTGGAAACTCACCAGGGGGATGCCCGCGTCAATCTTCACCTCGATCGCGATATCATGACCAGCGCGCATCCCACGAGGCATCACCGGCGCCGAAATTTGATCGGCATCGGACCCACGTTCACTTGGTGTGGCATCGGCCGCTGCCGGCTGTTGGGTCGTTGTATCCGCGGAGGGTAAAGCATCGCTATTCGGGTCGGCCATGGGAATATAGCGGGACGCGACCACCATGGGAAAAGTCCACTCGTAAGAGCCCTCTTCGTACTTGAGTGTTTCGACATAGCTGATTGTTACGTTGATATTTTGTCCCGGCAGGATGTTGGCGACCGCCTGAGTAAAAATATTGGGGCGCTGTTGACTGAGCAAGGCCGCGACCTGGCCTTTGGCCCGGGCCGCATCATAGGTGGATTGCGCCTCTTCGCGGCGCATGATCTTTCCTTTCACTGTGCGATCACCGACGACGATCGTCATGTCGTCAACGGCCGCGGCTTCCGGCAAGGGAAACGTGTAGACGGCCTCGATCTTGTCCGCGAAAGGATTATCGAATTGCTGTGTGACAATCACGCGCGCCAGAAATCCGCTGATCTCCGTCTTAACGTCGGTGTGTTTGAGTGGACACGGGCCGGCTGGCTTTCCATTTGAATCAAGAGCCAGGAGTGCGCCTTCGGTGGCGCCCGATTGGGCCATCACCGACTGGTCGCGTGAGATTGCACCAGCGAACAGGCAGACAAACGCCAACAGAGTCGATCCCAGGAGAGGGTTGCGCTTCATAACTTCCTCCGTTACGAGCAGACTACAAACCTGACGCAGTCGAACTCTTTGACTGCACGAGATGAGCTAATTGTTTGCTAAGGGGAGACGAGAGTGATCAGCGGTTCTCGGAGACTTTGGGACCGCAACGCAGGGCCGATAACAAAAACTTGAATCTGCGTACGTCTTTATGGATGCGGGCTGAGTCGCACAGGGTGGCCCAGAGAAATAATATTTTTCGTTACGCGCACTGCTATTCGTCGCGGCAGCCTCACCAGGATCAAGTAGAAACAAGTGTTCACTCAAGCGCAGGTTGACAGATGGACCACTCTGCTAACGCACTCAAAACTGATCTCTTTTTGATCTCTTAAGGCGTCGGAGTACTGAGCAGGTACACGGCAAACGAAGCCAGCCAGTGCTCCCCTTCATAATTGCCGCTGGCTACGTGAGGCAGAGTGACTTTGGCATGCGCGAGAGCGGAAAGGGCCAGGACTTTGCGCGCTGGATCGTTTTGCGGCAAGGCGGCGGCGATGCTGCGCATGCACCAGGCCCGGCTCAAATTCAGGCCGTCGAGGTGAACCAGCTTTGGATCGGTGCGGTCGGTCACGATCGCCGGTTGCAGTAGCACCTTCGGCTCGCCTCTGTTCGTGCCGGGCAGAAAATGATGAAACCAAACAGCGAATTCCATCTGGCTCATGACGCGTCGCATCAGGTCGGCTTCGATCAAACCGGGCGAAAAGAAGTCTTCGCCGCCCGGCTCCCAGGCGGCCGGATAGTTTACGTCATGCGCATAATAAAAGCGGCTGCGTTCGACGATCAGCGCTGCCAATTTCTGGTCGCCTTTGGCGCGCGCGTAATCGAGGGCGAAAGCCAACCCAAACGCCGTGTTGGGATGCACGCCAGTGCGAATCGGGTAAGTTTGCTTAGGCAGAAAGCTCAGATACTTTTCGGCCAAAGCATCCGACAGCGGCTGCAGATCTTGCGACCAGCGACGGCCATCTTCGTCATTCCAACCGTGTAATTCCTCGGCGAGCTTTAGCAGCCAGGCCCAGCCGTAAGTGCGCTCGAATGAAGCGCGATTGGCTTCTTTCAAGTAAGCCACTTCGCCGGCGATATTCTTCGCTTCCAGGTTCGCGTTGAGCGCCGAGCGAATCTTGCCTGCCTCGGGCATGGCCGGAAACAAGCGCAGCAGGTGAACCAACATCCAGTGCCCATGCACCGAAGAGTGCCAATCAAAACAACCATAGAAAGCGCCATGCATCGCGCGCGGGCTGCGCACGTCAGCCGCGTCGTTGTTCACGTGATCGAGCTTGTTTGGATACTCTTTTTGGATGCATTTCAGGGCCAGACTGGCGAAGTGCGAGGCTTCGGATTGAGTCAGCGTGAGTTGATCTGGCCCTAGTGATTGCGCGAGGATTTGAAACTGCGCGCCGAAGAATGAAAAAACGAAGACGATTCCTGCGAGCTTCTTGTGCATGCTTATCAGGTCTAATTTCCAATAGTCTTGATCGAAGCGCTGTCGGTCTTTCGCTGATGTTTGCGCAGCGCTTCGAGCTCCGGCAAGACCAACAAATCCTTGGGTCTTCCACTCGAACGCTTCGCCGCGATTAGCTTGTCGAGTGAGAGCACGTAATGACGAGCACCAAATATTTCTACCTCGTCTGAGTCTCTAAGGCATTCGGCAAAATCGCCTACCCCTTGAACTTCGCCAAAAAAATCGAAATTCCCAATGTTTGTTTCATAAGGGAAGTTCAGGCCCCGCGCCAGAGTTTCTTCGTCCAGGATAAATGGGAGTCTTGTCGCTGCGCCGCGCAGCAATGCGTTGACCGATCGCAAGCCCTCGACAATCTTAATTAGATTCGCTCTGTCGCGAGAGTAACAAACGTCGAGGTCAGGCGTGCGAATGGAAGCGCCGTGAATGAAAGCAGCAAGGTCGCCTACAAATACACACTCAATCTTAAAGTCACTTACCAGCCTGATTTGTTGTTCAACTTCGGTCATGCGTACGCTGGGAAGCTCGCGAGATTACGCGCAAACTGCGACGGAGCGCCTGGATGCTGTCTACGAAACTATCCAGTTGTCTGATTCGCTCTTCAGGAGTCAGGCGCAAATTACTTACCGTCAACGATAGATCAATGCCGAAATCCCGCGCGGCTGCCGCTTTCGTCCCCGGCTTCGGATCAATCAGCCCCATTTCTCTTTCGGTATAGATGACCTTGTCCATTGCTCAAAGTCTAACAGAATTCGTACACTGGGTTAAGGCTCGTACCGGCGTGCTGCAGGGTCGTGAGCAAGTTAGCCGAACGTAATAACCACAATGACTCCTTTGAACGATCTTCGATTCTCAGTAATCATCCCGGCTTACAACGAAGAGCAATATTTGCCGCGGTTGTTGGATTCGATCGACGTGGCGCGATCAAATTATTCCGGCGGGCCGAAAGCAATCGAAGTCATCGTCGCCGATAATGATTCCAGCGATCGCACGGCTGAGATAGCAAGGGCCGGCGGCGCGCGAGTTGTCAAAGTTGCCAAGCGCCGCATCGCCGCCGCGCGCAATGGAGGCGCTCGCGCCGGCTCTGGCGAAATTCTCTGCTTCATCGACGCTGATTCAGCGATTCATCCGCAAACTTTCGACGAAGTTGATCGCGCAATGAAGAACGGCAGGTACGTCTGGGGCGTCACCGGCGCAAAAATGGAGAGGATGTCGGTTCCGTTGTTCATTACATACTGGATGTTCATGCCGATGGTTTTGTTAACCGGCCTGGACATTGGCTTATCGTTTTGCCGTCGCGAAGATTTCGAAGCGGTTGGCGGTTACGACGAGAGTCGCTTGTACGCGGAAGACGTTTTGCTTCCGTTGGCCTTGCGCCGTCTGGGGCGTCAACGCGGACAAAAACTCATACGACTGCCACGGGTGAAAGCGCTCGGTTGCACGCGCAAGTTTGATCAGTTTGGCGACTGGCACTATTTCGGCATGCTGGGCAAAGCGATCAAGAGTTTGATTACCGGGAATTGGCACGACGAAAAACTGGCGGATCGTTACTGGTACAAATCAGGGCGTTAAGTTTAGACCACTACAGATTCCAATCGGCGATCGAAAGGCATTTGATCCCACGTTCTGCCTTCCAGTGTTCTACCAAATTTCTTTTTCCACACTCCGCCCCATTGCTTGAAGAAAAAGGGAACTCCAGCTTCGACGCATTGATTGCGTATTGAGATGACCCATTCTGGATCCATAAAACGAGCGCCAGGACCGGACTCGCCACCAGCGATCACCCAATCGATTCCATCCAGCTTCAAGTTATCTAAAGGGCCAAGAAGGGGCTCGAGTGAGAGAAATTTGATTAACGCACCAGTTTCTCGCAAGTGGTCGATACGATAGGTGTATCCTTCACTCTCTACACTGACTCCCATCCAAATGTTATCAGCCCAAGGTAGTTCCAAGCTCAGCTTCGCCAATCGGTCAGCTCGTTTTGTTAAGACCTGAAAGCGATGCCAGTGTGCTCGCCGCATTACGTTGAATGCTCGGAGAATAAATTCGCGCGGAACTCGGGCATGAAACATGTCGCTCATTGAATTCACAAAGATGGTCTGCGGCTTCTTCCATCGCAGTGGAAGCTCAAGAGCTTCTTCGTGAAGTGTTAGCTGGAAGCCGTTAACATAATTGGATTGACCCATGGCCTTTAGTCGCAGGGCCATTCGTTCCGCATAGCAGTGTTTGCAGCCGGGACTTATCTTGGTGCAGCCGGTGAGGGGGTTCCAGGTTGATTCAGTCCATTCGATGGAAGACTTCATTCCCATAATGGGTTCACCTTCAGAATATCTTGGGCAATCTTGATTGCCGTTGTTGACCCTCTTGGGTTACCGGCTGCGAAGCATAACAAGTAGAGAGGCGAGTTGCGAGAATTTAACAATGGAAGTGGGTTTTGCGCGACACCTGCAAAGACTGAACTCAGTCGCTTCACAAAATACTCGCCAATGAGATTAAAGTCAGCTAGTTTGATGGTCGTCATCTGTTGGCCGCCAAACACGTTCGTAAACTTTCGCGTCCTGTAAAACACTTCATACCAATCAGACGAACCGAACATCCGGTCTAGAGTCTTTCTCCAAGCTGCACTAATTTGTGCGGTTCTTGGTAGCAACCTGTTGACGGCACCAATCGGAAACAAGAGCCAAAGGTCGATTGCTTTCGTGCCTGCTATCGCCGCAATCGTATCCCATGTTACCTGCATTCCAAATGGATCCAAGAAGAGCACTGCGCGGTTCTTGCTCCAGCGACGGTTAAGGCACAAATCCTGAAGATAGGAGTTAGCATCTGCCTGAATCACCACAATATCGTCTCGCAACTCTTTGAATTCAGATTTCAACTCTTGTAGCTCCACGATCCGATCTAAGTCGCGCTCAATAAAGATGTACTTTGTGAAGCGAGGACGAACCTGAAGCGCTATCCGAGCCGAACCATCCAGGAACTGCTGTGAATCCTGCTCGAATATCTCCGGAAAAATCTTTGACAATGCCTTTTGGTGTTGCTCAAGCGTCCGATAACCAGTACCGGCGAAGGCGTCAATATAAGCAAACCGAAAATTCTGTTTATTCATTATGGTCGCATATGCCACCAAATACTTCCGTACCCGTTCCAGCTTTTCTTCTGTCCAGGTACCACCAAAAGTTTGGAATGTTTTCGCCGAATCCACGCTGAAATCCTAACAGAATTTGTTCCGAAAATCATCGAATATCTTCAAAGATATAATTTTTTAAGGCTTCCGCTTTCTGCAAACTCGCTGTAAACTCGCGCTCGCCAATAATCGGCGGGAACGAGGGATGCCGTCAAAGCAAATGAACGGAACCACCTTAGCGCAAATCAAACCGAGCGCCTCGGATCTGTACGAGCGACTTTGCCGCGCGCGCCGCTATATCGACGAATGCTATGACTTGCCGTTGGACCTGACGGAGATCTCGAAGCAAGCCTGCCTGTCGCGCTATCACTTCCTGCGGTTGTTTCGCGACGCCTTCGCCACCACGCCACACCAGTACCTAATCCAAAGACGAATTGAGAAGGCCAAAGAGCTGCTTTGTTCCGAGCGGTTCAGCGTGACGGAGGTGTGTTTCGAGGTAGGTTTTCAGAGTCTCGGATCCTTCAGCGCGCTGTTTCGCCGCTGCGTGGGCGACGCGCCCAATAGTTACCGCGAGCGCCAAAAGCAGTCTCTGCGCAAGGTGCCCGGTTGCTTTATGCTCATGTTTGGGCTGAAACCGGTACAGAACCGCCCGCGGTAGCGAGCGGGTAGGGTTAACGAATGAGACCCGCTTGCTACCGCCAGCAGTTCTGTACCGCATACCGCGGCTTTAGCAATTTTCGAGAAGCCAGTTTCCGGCAAATCTCTTATGCTCCTTCGTAAATCTGAGGGAGGGAATCGAAAATTATGATCACCAAAATGTCGCACGTGCTGATCTGGGTCAAGGATCAGCAGCAGGCGCTGGAGTTTTATCGAGACAAGTTGGGCTTTGAAGTCGACACGGATGCTGCGATGGGCCCGGACTTTCGCTGGCTTACTATGCGCATCAAGGACCAGCCGGGCTTTGAGATTATTCTGGCGGAGCCCAAAGCGGGAATGCTTCTGGATGAAGAATCCGCCGCCCAACTGCGTTCGCTGATCGATAAAGGCGTGCTGGGCGGTGGCGTGTTTGATGCCGACGACATCTACAAAACTTACGAAGACTTAAAAGCCCGCGGAGTCGAATTCAAGGGACCGCCCAGCGTACAGGAATGGGGAACGGCTACGGTTTTGAAAGACAACTCGGGTAATTGGTTTAGTTTGAGCCAGGAGAAGCAGGAACCAGTTTCTTAAGTTGCTGCGGGCCGATGTACCGCAAGCTGCCGGCTTGGGTAGACGGCGGCGCTATAAAAACTTTCAGGACTGGAGGTTTCATTATGGCTAAGACCGGAACCCGAACCGCAAGGAAGTCGATCTATGGCGTCCATCCCGGTGTGTTGTTAACCCAGAAATGGATTGCCGAATTGAAACAGAAGACTGGGAGATCGCTCGACGAATGGTTGCAGGTGATCAAGCAGGAAGGTCCCGCGACTGAAAACGAACGTCGCGATTGGCTGAAGTCTAAATTCAGTTTAGGGACCAACTCCGCTTGGTGGTTGGCGGAACGTTCGCTCGGAAAGGGCGAGGAACTCGGCGATCCCGATCACTACCTCCGCGCCGCTGAGCAATACGTCGAAGAAATGTTTTCCGGTAAGAAGGCCGGGCTTCGGCCGATTTATGAGGCGCTGCTGAAGCTGGGTCTGAGTCAGGGTAAAGAAGCGAAGGCCTGTCCCTGTCAGACGATTGTCCCTCTCTATCGCAAACACGTCTTCGCTCAAATCAGGCCGACAACCCAAACACGCATCGACTTTGGACTGGCGCTTGTCAATATGAAAACTCCGAAGCGACTCATCGACACCGGCGGCTACGCTAAAAAAGATCGCATCACCCATCGCTTCGAAATCACTTCGCTGAAAGACATCGATGATGACGTGAAACGTTGGTTGAAAGTCGCATACGATCGCGATGCCTAGGTTGAGCGGCTCCGCCGCCTGATGTGCGGAAGGCTTTGCCTTTCCGATAACGGCCATGACTTTTTACTAGCGATACGAAAGCCGGAGGCTTTCCGCACATCGGGCGGCAAAGCCGCTAGTTGAATTCTTTCATGCATTTCGGGCGCAGACAATCATTCTGCTGGGAAGCTAAATCGCCTTACTGCCCAGCTGACGGAACTGAGACGTCTCTTTGCTCTCGATTGTAGGTTGACTCGCAGCCAGAGACCGAGATGACTTTGATCTGTCTCTGGCTTATCTTTGCTTTATGAGAGCAGTCATCTTCGAACAGCACGGCGGTCCGGAAGTTCTTAAATTCACCGAGGTCGCCGATCCGCAAATTAAAGCCAACGAAGTTTTGGTCGAAGTCCGCGCCTGCGCGCTGAATCATCTCGACGTGTGGGTTCGTGGCGGTTTGCCGGGAATCAAGATTCCCTTGCCGCACATTCTCGGCGACGACGTTGCCGGCGTCGTGCGCGAAGTTGGCGCGTTGGTTACCTGGGTAAAGCCCGGCGACGAAGTGATGATCCAGCCTGGGGTCTCGTGTGGTCATTGCGTCGAATGCCTCTCTGGCCGCGACAATATGTGCGACGACTACGACATGATTGGCTATCGCCGCGATGGCGGCTACGCGGAACTACTCGCCGTGCCGGGCACAAACGTAATTCCGAAGCCGAAGAAACTGAGCTGGCCTGAAGCAGCCGCATTGCCGCTCGTGACTCTGACCGCATGGCACATGCTGGTGACCCAGGCGCGCTTACAGCCTGGCGAGGATGTGCTGATTCACGCGGCCGGCAGTGGCGTCGGCTCTTTGGGAATTCAGATCGCAAAACTATTCGGCGCGCGCGTGATTGCGACGGCGAGTTCAGACGAGAAACTCGCAAAGGCGCGCGAGCTTGGCGCCGACGAAACTGTTAACTACACGCGCGACGACTGGCCGAAAGAAGTTAAACGGCTGACCGATCGCCGCGGCGTCGACGTGGTTTTTGAACACACCGGTGAAACGACCTGGCCCGGGTCGCTGGTGTCTTTGAAAAAAGGTGGGCGGTTAGTGACCTGTGGAGCGACCAGCGGCTTTGACGCGCGCACTGATCTGCGTCAGGTGTTCTATCGTCATCTGACTATTCTCGGTTCCATGATGGGATCGAAAGCAGAGTTGCTGGCGGCCATGAAGTTTATCGAGAGCGGTCAGATTCGCGCCGTCGTGGATCGCACGCTGCCGCTCGCCGAAGCGAGAAAAGCTCACGAGCTGATGGAAGATCGCGCCCAGTTTGGGAAACTGGTGCTCGTGCCCTAGAATTCGGATCGCGGACATCCTTGTCCGCCAGCGTGCATAGCACGATCAGCCCTTTTCCGGGCACATCCAAAGGCGGTTTTCGCGCTTCGCGCTCAGGCGGACAGAATGTCCGCGATCCCTTACTTTCCCGAATAGTCCGCAATCTTAAATCGCTTTTGCAGCGCGGCCATCTGCGCTGGTTCGAGATCGAAGTTCGAACCGCCGATTACTCTCTTGGTCGCATCGGTCGTGACCCAATCGACGACTCTTGGCGCGTTTACTCGGAGAGCATCTGAGTCTTCACTGGTAAATTCCTTGTCATCCTTGCGCGAGAATACCCAGACATGCTTGAAGTGACCGTCGCGAATGAATTTCAGGTCGCGCTCGAATTGAGTGGCCGGCGTGGATTCGGGGCGGTAGGTTGAGGTGTCAGGCGTCTCATCAGTGGAAGTGGATTGTCGACAGCCGCCGAATAGGATGCCGATAGCGGCGGCCAGGACAATTGCAGAGCCTAATTGAAATGATCTTTTCATCTTGTTCACCATTCCAGCAGGAACTTTCGATGCCGGCGAAAACTTGAGCGCGCTTCGCACGCTGTGCGGACGCGACGTTCGCGCTCCCAGGATCAAGGCGAGTTATCGTCCTTGGTGTCGTCGCTACTATCGCCGTCGCCCGGTTTCTCCTCGGGCGGCGGCGCCGTCTTCTGATCGCGGATGTGCAAGACGCTGCAATCGCGGTCTTCATAGACGCGGTCGAACCAGCCGCTGCGCAGCGCGTTATCGTAAAAACCATCATGATCTTTGGTGTTGTCGCTGAAGATCCAGCGCGCGCCGAAGCGATCGCGAATTAACGGTCCGGGATCTTCTTCTTCACCCGTTGTAATCCGGTCATAGAGCCGCGAGAGATCCGCATTCTTATCCATTAGATAGGTCGGATCGAGCCCCGACGTGTAGACGTGAGTCTGATCGTAATAGAACAAGCGCGGAAAGTCGTCCCAGTCGGTATTGAAAACCCGCTCGCCCGGCGGAACATTCGCGCGCATCCAGGCAGCTCCTTTCGCGTAGTAGTCGCGCGGGTCGCTATCGCTAATGTCTTTGTGCGTCCGGTAGAAGTTCCCGAACAGCGCGATAGCCAGGGCGCCGGCGACCAAACCCAGCTTGATTATTTTCCAGGTCTCTTCGTGCTGGATATCTTTCGCTACGGCCGCGGGTTCATGTCGATCGAGGAAAGGCTGCAGGTCCTGCATCATGTCTTCGGGCAGACGCGTGAACACTACGCGGCCGCGCCAGAAGTTTTCCAGGGTGAACGCGGCAAACAGAATTGCGAACGGCGGAAAGTATTCCGCGAAGCGTTTCCAGCGCATCGTCATCAGCATCAACAGCATGGACAAAATCAGAAAGTACATCGGCCGTTGCGAGCGTTTGCGATCGCTTGTGTCAAACGCCAGATAACCAATCAGCATCGCCGCCAGTGCTACGTAACAATTAATCAGGAACTCGCGTGTGTCGTATGGATACCACTCCTGACCGACCTTGGTCGAAAAATCGGCGGCGGTAATCTTCACACGCGCATGCTCGTAAAAAAGATACAAATTGTGCGGGAAGTACGGATTGATGATTAGCCCCAGAACTGATCCCAGAATGACCCATGCTAACGGACGCCATTCGAAGCGTTCCTCAGTCCAGGCGACCACGACCGTCCAAATGGCCGCGGCCAGGATCAGCAGCACGAACATGTCGTAAGTGAGCGCGAAGACGAAAGCCAGCGGCAGAAGTTGCCAGTGCTTTCTCTCAAACAGAAGGTAAGTGCCGACGGCCAGGAAGATGATCGCGAAGGGCGGCGCCTTCGTCATATTCATCCGATACAAAAACGGAGCCGAGGAAGCGAGCAGCGCCAAAAGCCAGATCAGGCGATAACGGATTTCATAACGTACTACCAGCCAGTAACAGGAAAAGACGGCCAGGCTGCCGAAAAGAAACGCGGCGACCTTCGCGCCCAGTTGCAGGTCACGAAACCAGGTAAAGGGAATCAGGATGATGTGGAATAGCAGGTGATGGTCGACGTACTCGCCGGCACTAAGCGTTGTCAGCGGCAGCCACGGGAACGCCGGCGGACGAAGATGGCCCGCGCGCATGTTCTCCCAAAGCAGGCGGGCCCATCTGATGTGATAATAGCCGTCAAAATCTCCGCAGCAGATTGCCGTGGTCGAATGAAACTGCAGCCACCAGAAAACTACGCCGATGGCGAGCGCGCCCACCAAAAGATCGGCGGCGCGCACGGCTGAGTCGGAGTTGATCCACTTGGCGGCTCGATGTTTCTTGCTGGTTACAGAATCAGCGTCGATTAGGGGTTCGTGGATCTCTTCCATGGCGCGAATGAAGAATGCCGGAAGGACAGAAACAAATCAACTGATTTGGTTGCAGTGTGGGGTTGGCTTCTTCCCCTCCCATTGGGAGAGGTAGAAAAGACTCTCTTAGTCTGTGATTGAGTTTCGGACGACCTTGGATCACAGACTAAAAAGTCTGTGCCACTCGATACACTACTGGAAATTGAGATCTGAGATGACAATTCAGCCCATCAAGTCATTCATCAGCTTGAGCAGCTCTGCCGGGTCGATTGGCTTGGTGAGATGGGCGTTAAATCCGGATTGCAGAGCGCGGCCCCGATCATCGTACTCGGAATAGCCGGTCACGGCGATTATGGGAATGCCGTGATATTCGGCGCGAGTCCGCAGCGACTCGGCAAGTTCGTAACCGTTCATTTCGGGCATGCCGATATCAGAGATGATGACATCGAAGACTTTTTCATTCGCCAGTTTCAGGGCGGCCGGCGCTGAATCGGCAGTTACGACCTCGTAACCGGCGTGCTTGAGGAGAAGCGCGATCATTTCAGTCACGTCAGGCACGTCATCGACGATGAGTACACTCTGCTTAAGTCTGCGGGAATTCTGTTTGGGTTTCTTGTTGGATTTTCGCGGAACAGAGGATTTCATGGGACCGCGGGCAAACGCCTGATTCGGATTCAAAGGCGCGGCCCGACGAGTACCCGCGAGGTCTATCTGATCATTCTGATCCATCAAGCGACGGCGGACGGTGCTGATGGCCGGATCTGCTTCCAACATTTCGTTGACGACTTGCCCGAACGGTTCCAAACGGGGAATGTTAACGTCGAGAGTCGGCCGCGCCATTGACCGGCCTTGCCATCGCGTCTTTAAAGCTGGCTATTCGAGTACTTAAGGGGGCCACTAATCTAACTCAAAAGAGCGATTGTGTCCAGATCTCAGAGTGACATTTCTAAATAGTTCTGACATGTCTCAGAGTGACATTGTCGGAGCGACCTATCTCGGAGCGGCCATGTCTCGGAGCGGTTAACGAGTGGCTCGGAGTGTCCTGAATTTAGAGGCGTTTAGAGTACCAACTTTAGTTGGGTTCTTTCTTACCGAGCAAAAGCCCGGCTAAAGCCGGTACTCTGAACACTGCTTATCAAAGTGGCGCACCGCGATTGGGTTTCTGGGTGTTAACCAAGTCGCGTGTGCCGTGAATCATCCGTGGAAGGCAGAGGCCACCAACAATCCGCGTGATATTCTTACCGCCATGACAGGGCCACTGGACCAGCGCTTCCGGCTAATTGGTTTATTGCCGTTGGCTTTCTTTCTGGCGCAAGCAATCCACTACTGGCGAGTTGGGGGCATCGGTAATTTGCTGTGGATGTGCAACGTCGGCAACCTGCTGCTGGCCCTCGGTCTTTTCCTGAATCATCGCGAGTTGATCAGGGCCGCGGCCATCTGGACAATTCCCGGTCTGGTGATCTGGGCGCGATACGTTCTGTTTGAATATGACTTCGTGGTTTCATCCGCGCTCGCGCATGTGGGCGGGATCATTGTGGGGTTGATCGTTTTGCGCCGCGTGCGCATGGACCGCACCGCCTGGTTCTATGCTTTCGTCTGGTATTTGTTTATGCAGGTCGTTTCGCGATTGACCTCCGATCCCAGGTTGAACGTTAACCTCGCGCATCGTATTCAAACCGGCTGGGAGAATGCGTTCAGCAGCTACTGGAAATTCTGGATCGTCATGACGATGTTAGCGGCCTTTTGTTTGTGGGCCATTGGAAGGATGCTTTTGTGGATCTGGCCGGTGTGGGATGCAGAAAGAAGTGGCACAGACTTCAGTCGGTGATCTCAATTTTGATTTCCAGACTTGCGACTAGCCAAAAAGTTTCACAGACTGAAATCTGTGCCACTCACTTCAGCACCGCCGCTTGCGGACTTAAGAGCAACAAATGCCAGCGTGAAAAAGTTTTGATTAGCTCGCTGCGCACACTTACGTATGCAGTTTCAATGTAAAGTTTGTCAGCCGCCGGCCATTCGAGGCGCACGATCGGATTAAAGGAAACCGGCAGGGCGGCGGGCGTCGCCGGGTTGGATGGTGTGGCGCCTGCTTTGTTTGGCGAGTCGGCAGGCTTGCTTTTTCCGGGCGCGGATTTTTCGTCAAACGCCGCCGAGGCAGTCACCAATCGCTCGCGCAGTTCAATGCGAGCTTGCGTCGGTGCTTTGTTCGCGCCGTCGTAGATCCCGATGTCAACACCGAACGCGGTGGCTACTTTTGAAGAATCGGGTGACCAGACCGGCGGGGTTTCGGCCAGCGCATCATCCAACAGACGCTCAGTCCCATCCAGCGAGATCAGCCGTGGCCGGCCCGCTGGAGTCTTGAATTCTTTCTCCCGAGCTTGCCATTCGGTCTCCCTGCATGCCAGGGCGACCAACGCGTGTGAGTCGGGCGCCCATGAAAGAGCAAAATAAATCAATCCATCCCGGGTCGTCAGCGGCTTGAGATCGTAGCCGTCACGGTTGCATAGATAGACCTGCTCGGTATTGAAAACTGCCAGCGGCGCAAACGCGGGCGCTACCGACGGAGTGGCCACCGGCAAACCAACTGAAGGTTGCGGCAAGGCCGGCGCGATCTGTTCTACGGGGGTCGGGCTCGGCTCGGCCTGCGAACTCTTGCGGCCCACAAAGGCGATGAAGCTGCTGTCAGCCGACCAGGCGACTGAATCCTGGAAGACGACGGCGAGTTCGGGTGGAGTCACGTCCCGCAAAAAATTTCCATCGACTGAGTAAAGATCAATGCGAAAAGTTTGGCTGGGTTCGTCGGTCGTATTGTAAAGAGCCAGGGCCCGTTGATTGTCGGGCGAAGCAACTGTGCCCACCAGAGCATAATCCGGATGGCGCTTGTCAAAGTCCGCTTGAATGGCAGGGATTATTCTCTTTGCTTCATCGGCGACCAGCCCGGCCGGTGGTTGAACATCCGCCTGAAACGTGAAAGCCAACCGGCGCGCGGGAACATCGCGCAACTGTCGCGGCCGCACACCCTGCGATTCGCTCCCGCTGCGGCAAGCGAGAGTGGTCAGGAGCAGAACCACGCTGAGCAGTGAAACAAGCATCGATGATCCGGAAGAAAAAGTGTGAGAAAAAGAGACGCGCCGGCGCAGCGACCGCTGGCGAATTTGCGACGAAGAATTTTTGCCGTTGCTCGAGCCTGCAAACATCCGGTGTGATCTTAGGAACCTCTGGTCAGAGCTGTCAACGCGGCGGTGGTTTAGTTTAGTTTCAAGCTTTAGTTTGCGCCTGTAACGGCAACCTAAAGGTTGAACTCTGTACGATTGATCTATGCTGAGGCTTCACCAGCCAACCTGTCGTACCGTCGGTCAGAACTTCGCCGGCCAGCTCGACGTCAAGCGCGAAAAGCGCGCGAATCGTGCTGCGAGGCGACAGATGATCTTCGTCCGAAGCGTCATCGTCCACGCAGTTGTGTTCGACTGCGCGCGCCAGCCGGCGCGGCAGCGGTTCCCAACTCGGTGTTTCTTTGATGAACTGGCGCGCGGCCAGCATGCCCACCAGATCGCATGAGAGTTCTTCGGCGCGCTGTCCCTGAATCCGCAATCCCGTGCGCCCGGCCGCACGCCGGGCAATCGCGCGAAACAGCGGCCGCAGCGAATCGGCCTGACCACTGGCGATATGTGTCAGCTCGTGGGCCAGCACACTGATCATGGCTTCGTCGGATCGCAAGCCGGCCAGAAAGATTGTGCCGAACTCGATGGTGCGCGGCTCACGCAAAAGGACCGACGCGTTGTCCCGTGAATCAACATCGGGCTTCACGCGACGCACGGCTTCGACCCGCGCGGTGGCCGCATTGACTCTGGATCGCGCGACTGCGGTCCTGTAGAGATCATATTCTTTTGCCAGCTCCACGATAGTGGCTGCAACCAGCCTTCTCGTGGTTGGCAGCACGCGTTCAGCTCGCCGCAATCCCGCCACGGCATCGGGATGGCTGACCGGCAACGATGGCCGGTTCTGCATCTCATCGATTGCCATGCTGCTGAACGGATCGCGAACCCGCTCAGCACAGGTTTGGCCGATAGCGCGTTCGATCATGCGGCGATTCGCCGGAGTAAACGCCTCTCGTTCAGCTGATGAATGCGCTCCAGTTCTTGAAACACGCGGCCGTTGCGCAATCGATAACGGGGTTAGGATCAACTGCGCGAGCAGAACGGTCACCAGCAAAGACGAGTATTGAAGTTTGAGTGTGAATGGGGCAGCGCGGGCGTCCCGCCGGTGAATCCTGCGCAGGATGCGCCTGCCACGATCGCTGGAGTTTTTTTCTCTCACGTTACTTATGATGCCACTCCGGCTTTCGCTTTTCCATAAATGAACTGACACCCTCTTGCGCGTCCTCAGTTTTCATTAGTTCGTGCAAATACAGATTCTCAATTTCAGTCAGGGCCGATCGAAAGCTGTTTTGCCCTCCCAGATCAAGCGCGGTCCGGGTCATCGCCAAAGCGGAGGCGGAGAGATCGCGCACCTTTCCCAGCACGCCCTGTAACTTCGGCTCGAGTTCCGCACTTGGCGCGACATAGTTCACCAGACCCAGGCGCAAGGCCTCAGTCGCGTCGATCATGTCGCCCAGCATAATCAGTTCCCGCGCCCGTTTTTCTCCGATAATGCGTGGCAGCAGGATCACAGCGACCGGCGGAAACACACCGAGCTTGATCTCCGGTTGACCAAAGCGGGCGCGCTCGCTGGCGATTACGATGTCGCACGCGGCCACCAACTCGCAACCACCGCCGAGCGCTGGTCCATCAACCACCGCGACCACGGGCCGCGAAATTTGGGCCAGCAAGCGGAACACGGAATGAAACGCGTCGAGCATTTGATAGACAGTTTCGGGGACATGCTCTTCCACGGCTACGCCGGCGCTAAAAGCCCGAGTTTCCGGCGCCGCGTCGAAAACGATCGCCGCGAGATCTCTTTGCGGCAGGCACTCGTTCAAAGCGTCGCTCATCTCGCGCATCATCGCAATGTCGAAGACGTTGAGCGGTGGCCGCGCGAAAGTGATCCGCGCGACGCGCTCGTCAATCCTGAATTTGATGTGCTGAAATTCTTTCGGCATTCACCCGATTCAATTTACGGATGACGGACTCACTACAGAGATTCCATCGTAACGCTTGAAGTCAGCAGTGTGGAAAGTGAGCAGATGAGTGACTTTGTGCACGTTCATCGCGGCCACGAGACGAGCGTCGTGGACCTGCTTGCCGGAGACTTGATACTGGACGACCAGTTGCTCCCACTCGCTAAAGATTGAATCTGTCTCTGGCAACAACACCAGAAGGCTCTTGAAGGACTCGATTCGTCGCACGGTTTCATTGATCGATATTCCCAAGCCATTATTAACCTCGGGACGCGTAGCGACACACCAAAACTCGATGAGATTCTGGGGAGTTATGACGAGTACTTCGCGATGACGAAGCAAGAGTTTGATTGAGTTTGCCGCCTCGAACTCCATTGGGTGGGATTTCTGGACACTGCGTAGCAGCACGTTAGTGTCCACCAGATAGCTCATAGCATTTCGTCTTCTCTGGTGTAAATACTTTCGCGACTTACGGCATAATCAGATAGGGGTGGGCCATCAACAGAAAACTGCTCTAGAAATTCTTCCCAAAGTCGTACGCGTTCTTCAGGCGTTAACCTGGAAGCTGGGGGCGCGTTTGCAACTAGCTTCTGAAGTTCGCGGTTGACGTACTCTTCGGTCGTCAAACCTTCGGCCTGAGCTCGCGCCGTCAGTTCATCTTCTAGATCAGGCTTTAACGTTACAGTCATCGGATGGCATTCTAACACTGTTTCAGACAGTTGTCTTAGGTCTGTCATCATGTTAGTCGATAGTAGACTCGCAGTGGAGGGCGCGGAAATGGCCAATGTATTCCTTAGCTTTATTCATGAAGAAGAGTGGCAATGGCCGCAAGAAACGCCGAACAGCAGTCGGCCCAATCGTGGTGTGAGCCAAGCTTGTCGCTGTTGAGGCTTTGTTACCATCGGTAGAATCGACTAACGGTAAAATCCGCTACCACTAAGTGGCGTCCGGAGCAAGCAGCATCGGAATCTTCACGCCCTTTTCTCGCGCAGTCTCAATCGCCTCTTCATACCCCGCATCAACGTGCCGTGCGATGCCCGTCCCCGGATCATTCGTCAGCACGCGATTCAAACGCTTTGATGCTTCGTCGGTCCCATCAGCCACTGAAACCTGGCCCGCATGCAGCGAGTAGCCAATGCCTACGCCGCCGCCGTGATGAAACGACACCCAACTGGCGCCGCTCGCGGTGTTCAGCAGCGCGTTGAGAATAGGCCAGTCAGCAACTGCGTCCGATCCGTCTTTCATGTTTTCCGTTTCGCGATAAGGCGAAGCGACCGATCCAGTGTCGAGATGATCGCGGCCGATCGCGATGGGCGCTTTCAGATCGCCGCGCCGGACCAGTTCGTTGATTGCTTCGCCCATCTCAGCTCGCTCGCCGTAGCCAAGCCAGCAGATACGCGCGGGCAGTCCTTGAAAATGTACGCGGTCGCGCGCCAGACGCAGCCAGCGATTCAACGTCAGGTCTTCAGGAAAAAGTTCGAGCGCGAGATCGTCCGTCTTTCTAATGTCATCCTGATCGCCTGAGAGCGCCACCCAGCGAAACGGTCCCTTGCCTTCACAGAACAGCGGACGGATGTATTCAGGCACGAAACCGGGAATTTCAAAAGCGTCTTCCACTCCGGCGTCAAACGCCATCTTGCGAATGTTGTTGCCATAATCAAAGGCGATCGCGCCTGCTCGTTTCAAGGCGAGCATCGCTTCGACATGAATCGCCATCGATTCCATCGCGCATTCGGTATAGGCGTGCTGATCGCTGCGTCGTAATTCAGCCGCCGCTTCGAGAGTCAACCCAGCGGGGATATAGCCATTCAAAGGATCGTGAGCGCTGGTTTGATCGGTGACAGCGTCAACCTCGATCCCACGACGGACGATTTCAGGAAGCAGCTCAGCGCAGTTGCCAACCAAACCGACTGAGACAGCTTTCTTCTGTTCGCGCGCGTCTTCACAGATATCGAGCGCCTCATCAAGCGTTAGTGCCAGGCGATCGCAGTATCCATTGAGTACGCGCCGTTCAATGCGCGCGGGATCGACTTCGATGCCCAGAAAGACGGCGCCGTTTAAGGTTGCCGCCAGCGGCTGTGCGCCACCCATGCCGCCCAAACCACCCGAGAGCAAAAGCCTGCCGTTTAGATTGCCGCCGAAATGTCTGTCGGCCATCGAAGCGAAAGTTTCGAATGTTCCCTGCACGATGCCCTGCGTGCCGATATAGATCCAACTTCCCGCAGTCATCTGGCCGTACATCATCAGACCCTTGCGTTCCAACTCATGAAAATGTTCCCAGTTCGCCCAGGCGCCGACCAGGTTCGAGTTCGCGATCAAAACACGAGGCGCATATTCGTGAGTACGAAAAATTCCGACGGGCTTTCCTGACTGGACCAGCAAGGTCTCATCAGCTTCAAGGTTCTGCAGTGAACGCACGATCGCATCGAATGACTCCCAATTGCGCGCGGCTTTGCCGGCGCCGCCATAGACAACCAGGTCCTCAGGCCGTTCAGCCACGTCGGGATCGAGATTGTTCATCAGACAACGCAGGGCGGCCTCCTGATGCCAGCCCTTGCAGGTGAGTTTGGTTCCGCGAGGCGCGCGGATAATTCTGGATGAACTCATGATCGTTGATTAGATTAATAGCAGAAAGTGATCACAAGCGCGAACATTGAAACGGGGCGCAAAATGCGTGTATGTCGTTCCTGAGGAACGAAATGTTTATAGCAGGCCATTGACAAAACAAGACCCCAATCGAGGGTCTTGCCTCTAACGGGATGGTGGGGCGTTGTGCGTGAGCGCACGGAGTTCTAGAATGCATTAACTGCTGTCGGAGGATTACCAAATGAACTGTTCGATCAATTTTGCTCGTTCACTACGATTGCATTCGTGGCCGCGGACTGCTGCTCTGATTCTTGTGCTCGTCAGCTTGTGCCAGCCGGTCTTCTGGTTAGCTGCAAACGCTCAGGGCAGACCGCAACGCGGCGCAAAGAAGCAGCTCGCGATGACCGAAGATCAACGCATCGCCCACGTACTGTCACGTCTAACATTTGGAGCAAGGCCGGGAGATTTCGAACGGGTGAAGGCGATGGGCGTCGAAGCTTTCATCAATCAACAACTCGATCCGGATTCGCTGGATGCCGGCTCAGTGATTGCCAGGCTCAGGAAATTACCGACTCTCGGACTGGCTACGCCCGTGATCATCGAACAGTACACCCCAACGAAAGCGGTGGTGGTTCCGTCACCGGCACCGGCCGCGTCTCCTGACAATTCTTCCGCGGCGGTCCAGAGAGCGATCGCTCAAAACTCTCTCAGCGCGACACCACAGATCGCCAACCCCAACATGTCGGCGATGCAGGCAGAGATGCAGATGGGAACGAAGAAGGAAGAGACGGGCCGGATGCCCGCGCTTCCGGACAATATGAAAGCGCCGGACGCGATGACTATGCCGGTCGAGCCGCAAAACAATTCCGTTGCTCCTAAGCCAACACCGCCGCCAAAGAATCCGCAGATGGTAGTGACTGAGTTGCAGCGCGCCAAGCTTTTGCGAGCTGTCTACAGCGAACGCCAGTTGTACGAGACGATGGTCGACTTCTGGGAAAACCATTTCAGCATTTTCGCCAATAAGGATGACGATCGATATCTGCTGACCGGCTATGATCGCGAAACGATTCGTCCGTTTGCCATGGGAAGATTTCGGGATTTGCTGGGCGCCACGGCACACTCGCCGGCGATGCTGTTCTATTTGGATAACTGGAGGTCCAGCGTGCCGCGGCCTTACCCGGCCAGCAAAACCAAACCTGCGGGAGTCGATGGCGGGCTCAACGAAAATTACGCGCGCGAGCTAATGGAGCTGCACACCCTTGGCGTTGACGGCGGCTATACCCAAAAGGACGTGCAGGAGGTCGCGCGATGCTTTACTGGTTGGACGATTCAAAAGCCGAATGAACAGGGACTGTTTCTGTATCGTCCAGGATTGCACGACGATGGTGAGAAAATTGTGCTCGGTCACCGAATATTTCCCGGCGGTGGTCCAGCGGACGGCGAACGCGTCATCGATATTTTGGCGACGCATCCGGCGACAGCTCGTTTCATAGCGACCAAGCTCGCGCGCCGATTCATCAGCGACGAACCGCCACAGTCAATTATCGATCGCGCCGCCGCAGTGTTTTTGAAAACTGATGGATCGATTCGCGAGACCTTGCGCGCGATTGTCACTTCGCCTGAATTTTTCTCGACCACCGCGTATCGCGCCAAGATGCGCTCACCCTTTGAGTATGTAGCGGCGTCAATGCGCGCGCTTAATGCCGAAACCGATGGCGATCGTCCCGTGCTCGATGCAATCGGGCGGATGGGCGAGCCTGTCTTTGGCCGCGTCACGCCTGACGGTTATGCCGATCGGGCGGACCAGTGGCTTTCCAGCGGCACAATGATCGCGCGCTTCAACTTTGCCAGCGCCCTGGCGACCAATCGCATCAAGGGCACAAAGATTGACCTGGCGCGATTGCTATCTGGGGTTGATGAAGCAAAGAAAGACTCGGTCGCCACGAAGTTTATTAGCCTGGCAGTTTCCGGCGACCTTTCCAGTCGAACCCGGGCGGCATTGGAAAAGATTTTGCAATCGGGACCGGCGGTCAATCCGACGGCATCGGCAGTGGGCTCGGGCGCCAACGTTGCAGTTGGATATGATCCGAAGGCGGCCGTAAAACCACCAGGTTCTTCGACGCCATTATACGTCACAGAATTAATCACACTCTTGATCGGCTCGCCGGAGTTTCAGCAGCGATAAATGCGCGCCTCATCTTCGGTCAAAAAATCGCCCCAACCTTCACCCGCTCTTCCTCCTTCTCCCTTTGGGAGAGGGTCGGTGAGAGGGCTTAAGTGTCGAATATATTCGCGGCGAGACTTGTGGTGGCAATCACACTCGGCAGTTCTCACGCAGCTTACTAAGTGTAGTGGTGTGGTGGATCAGAGCCACTCGGTCGGACAACTCCGCCCTCTAAACAGGGAAGAAAGTTTTTTTCGCGCTCTCCATCTGAAGCTCGTCGTCCTCCTGTGCTGCGTCACTGTAATGCTCGAACCCATCGCAGTCCTGGGTCAGCGCCAGAGCCAAACACGGGCGGCCACGGTAACCGTTAATTTCCGACCAGGTCATCCGGCAAATCGTTTCACTCCTGCGCACGCGCTCGGCGCGGCGGTTGACGGTCATGACAAGGGAGTCATCGATCTGCAACTGACCGCTCCCAACATCCAGGCGATGTTGTCGACCGGCCTCAAGTCTCTGAGCTACCGGCTGCGCACGGAACTGGCCAACGATGCCTGGCATTGGAATCCGCGGGGCAAATGGAGCGACGGAAACAATAGCCAGGGATACTGGACGTCTGACAGCAATTCGGCAGGCCCCATTGAACTCTCATACGGTTACCGTCTGCCACGCAGAGGCAACACCATCGATCAGGCGAACGACGATGGTTATTCGCGGCTGGATGATGGCGAGCGTCAGACCTTTTGGAAGAGCAATCCTTTTCTGGACAGAGCGTTTACTGCTGAGAGTAATTCACTTCATCCGCAGTGGATCGTGATCGAGTTCGCCAAACCTGAGCCGGTGAACATGGTGCGACTGGTCTGGGCTGAGCCGTTTGCGAGGCGCTATCAAATCCAATACGGAAATTTTGATGACGTGAGCGACATCGCGTTGAGTCCGCCGGGCACCTGGCAGGACTTTCCTCGCGGAGTCGTTCGTAATGGACTTGGTGGCGAAGTTTCTCTCAGGCTTTCGCCCACGCCCATCAGGGCGCGCTGGCTTCGCATCCTAATGACTGAGTCTGCCGAAACAAACCTGCAGGAATCAACCAAAGGAATAAATGATCGTCGCGATCGAGCGGGTTTTGCCGTGCGCGAACTTTACGCTGGCGAATCTAATAGCAAGGGCGAGTTTCGGGATTTAATTCGGCATGGCGCCAGTCGTCGCGGTCAAACAATCATCCATGTGTCGTCGACTGACCCGTGGCATCGCGAATCAGATCTCGATCAAGGGGTCGAACAGGCGGGTCTTGATCGAATCTTTCGGGACGGTCTGACGAATGGTTTGCCTTTGCTTTTGCCGACCGGATTGCTTTATGACGAACCTGAAAGCGCGGCGAACGAGACTCGTTACCTGCGCGCGCGCGGCTACAACTTTGATCGGGTTGAGTTGGGCGAGGAGCCAGACGGCCAATACATTACTCCCGAAGATTTTGGCGCGCTGTACCTCGAGTGGGCTGACGCGATTCATCGGGTTGATCCGAAGGTGAAGCTTGGCGGCCCCAGTTTTCAGGAGATCATGCCCGCCGATTCGACCAGCAGGAATCGCCTGGGCAACAGTGCCTGGCTGGCTCGGTTTCTTGATTATCTGAAACGCCGCGGCCGGGTGTCGGACTATTCGTTCTTTTCGTTTGAATGGTATCCCTTCGACGATGTTTGTGAGGCGGTGGCGCCGCAACTTGCCCGCGCGCCCGGGCTGCTTGCAGACGCGCTGCATGACATGGAACAGCGCGGTTTGTCTCGTCAGATTCCCTGGATCATTTCTGAGTACGGCTATTCTGCTTTTGCTACGCGCGCGGAAATTGATATCGAAGGCGCTTTGCTGAATGCAGACATTGTGGGAAAGTTTCTCGAGCTCGGCGGCGATCAGGCTTTTCTGTTCGGCTACACGCCGGGTTATGTCGATCGAGATTTTCACTGCACCGCCGGCAACAACATGTTGTTTTCAATGAATGATGATGGCAGTGTCGGCCACCGCTTCGCTACCTACTTTGGCGCGCGTTTGCTGACGCAGGAATGGTTACAGCCGGGAAATGAGGTTCACGAGATCTATCCGGCGACGTCCAACGTGCGCAACGCAGAGGGCGAAGAATTGATTACCGCTTATGCGGTGCATCGTCCCGACGGCCTCTGGTCGGTGCTGCTGATTAATAAAGATCCCAAGCGTGCTTTCCAAACCGACGTTATCTTTCGCAATCCACTGTCGCGTTCCATCGGAGGTTTTCACGGGAGGGTCGATACATTTCAATATTCGAGTAAGCAGTACCTCCTCGGCGGGACTCCAAATAATCCTTATCCCGTCCGAGCGAATGAACCCGACCATAGAGTCATTCAGTCATCCCCTCAGAAACTGATCCTGATCTCGCTGCCGCCCTATTCGTTAACCGTGATTCGCGGCGGGTTGAGTTCACTTTGGATTAAATGATTCGCTTGCCTAAGGGTAATATCTGAACTCCGATGAAATCGGAGTGCTGTTCATCTTAATCGAATCACGGTTGAACTGCCGTCGTCCGGCCTAAAAGACAACCTGAATGCCACGTGTGGATCTCGAGCCATACATCATCAAACTCTCTTAAGGCTACTTTCCTGCGATTGTCTTCTTCAATTTCCAAATGTTGTAATTCTTCGCCAGAAACAGCTCTACGGTATCGCGCAAACTCTTCATCAAGCTTGTCCCTTGTGTCCCAACTATTCAGGACACGCCCGTAAACCTCGGGCCAAGCATTTTTCTCGATCCTAAAACGACGTTCCTCAGCTACACCTAGATCCATGTCCCCACTTTTCACAAGTTCATCAACCTTCTCTAGCTGCCATTTAGGACAATTGAACGTTTGATGGACCCATTGCTCATCAGGTTCGTCAACCGACGCTAGAACCCTATCAAGACCTTCATAGAATCTTTTCGACCCACGAATGAAAAGCTCACCGCTTTCGTTCATATGTTCTCCTTTAGCGAAACTCTTATCCAATTCGTAAGCAAATGTTTGCAAATACTAGCTGGGCAGTCAAGCCTTGTATGCAGTGAAGCAGGAACATGCCTACTCACTCGTTGTAACGGCTGAGACAAACTTGCTCTCATACTCAATGAGGCCGAGCCGCACTTGATCGAGCCAGCCTCGTCTGCCCAACACGTTGCGCGTGAAGCTCTCATGCGCGGCGAAATAGACAGTCACGTCGAACGAGTAGCCATGAGCACAGAGGCCGCCTCACTTGGGTATTTGGCAAATCGAATCATCTCTTCACGTTCGTGAAGCCGGGCGCTGTCGTTGAATCCGAGAATGCGAGCGGTGACTTCTCCGACTGTAGTCAGCGGGCGAATTGCAGCATCCTCCAAACGAAAGTGTTCCGCCCAACGGTCGGTGCGTGGATTGAAAAAGCGCGTGAACTCACTGTTCGCAGAAACTGATCCAACATCACTTCCCTTGGCGCGATTGCAAAAAGCACAAGCGTAAGCGAGATTGTCCAGCTCCGAAGAACCGCCGTGCTTCAGGCTGATGATGTGATCTACCTCACAGCCGTAAAAAGTATCTGCCTCGGAGATGAGGCAGTACTCGCACAGGGACTGTGCGCGGTCGGCGATTGTCTCACGTATGTCCGCACTGATCCATCTAGCCATTTGCCAGATAGTGATGCGCGCGAGCCTTCGCCAGGCGCATCAGGTGTTCAATTTGCAGGTAGTGATCAAGTTCCGACTTCTCGTCGTCTGGCAGGCCTTCAGTTTTCTCTCGAACAATTAGATCGGCTACTCGATCCCTGGCCTCCTCAGACGGACGAAAAGCAATCACGTTTTGGGGGCCGGAAGCCGCAATGAACTCGATCACTTCGTCGTAGGCTTTGGTTAGTTGCATCGTTCCTAGAGTCTACTCCTTCCTGATGAAACCGTTAAGGCTCATCCGTGGTTAGGCTAATCCATCAAACTCACCAGCCCGAATCGCCTCCGCAATCGCTTGAATCTCTCCCGACATTGCTCGATCATTCGTGAGGCGCGTCACGTGCCGGCGGACGATGTCGTAAGCTTGCTTTACTCCGCGGCCGGGTTGCAGGGGCGCGCGGTATTCCAACCCTTCAGCCGCCGTAATCAGTTCGATCGCCGTGATTAGTTCGGCGTTGTCGACGATCGAACGCAGCTTGGTTGCTCCGGTCATACCCATCGACACGTGATCTTCCTTGCCGCCGTCAGTCGGCACATTGTCGACGCTGGCCGGATGGGCCAGGACCTTCGCTTCGTTCAAGAGCGCCGCGGCCACGATCTGCATCATCATTAGGCCTGACCCAACACCCGGTTTCGCGGACAGAAACGGTGGGAGTCCTTCGTTCGAATCAGGATTCACCAGACGATCGACGCGGCGCTCGGTAATGCTCATCAAATCCGTCATGGCGATCGCCGCATAGTCGAAGGCGAGCGCCAGCGGCGCCCCGTGAAAATTGCCACCGGAAAGAACTTCTCCGGTTTCGGCGAACACCAGGGGATTGTCGGTGGCGCTGCCGGTTTCAATCTCGACAATCTCGCGCGCATGCCTGAGCGCGCCTCGAATTGCGCCGTGCACCTGCGGCATGCACCTGAGTGAGTAGGCGTCCTGCACGCGTGGATCGTTTTCCAGATGCGATTGCCGAATCTGACTATCGCGCAGCAGCTCGCGCAAATGCGCGGCGACTTCGATCTGGCCCGGATGCGGGCGGGCGGCGTGGATGCGTTCATCGAACGCGACCGGTGTGCCGCGCACTGCTTCCAGGGTCATTGCGCCGGCTACATCAGCCAGACGCGCGGCGCGCTCGGCTCGATACAGAGCCAGACCGCCGACGGCGACCATGGCCTGGGTGCCGTTGAGAAGGGCGATGCCTTCTTTTACTTCGAGTTGGATCGGTTCGATGGCCGCGCGCTGCAAAGCTTCGCCGCCGGGCAATCTTTCGCCTCGATAAAAAGCTTCGCCTTCGCCGACGACGGACAGGGCGAGATGCGCGAGTGGGGCGAGATCGCCGCTGGCTCCGACTGAACCTTTCTCGGGAATCACGGGCGTGACTCCGCGCTCGAGCATGGCGATCAGAGTTTCAATCAGGACCGGCCGGCAACCGCTGAGCCCTTCGGCCAGAACATTGGCGCGCAACAGCAGCATGGCGCGGGATTCGGCTTCAGAGAGCGGCGCACCCAATCCGCACGAGTGGCTGCGGACCAGGTTAAGTTGCAGTTCGCGCAACTGCGACTTTTCGATGTGAACGTCTGAGAGTTTGCCAAAGCCGGTGTTGACACCATAGACGGTGCGGCCTTCGGCGACGATTTGTTCCACCACTTTCCGCGATTGTTCCGCGCGAGCGCGGGCGGCCGAGGTCAGTGATACCTGTTCATCGCCGCGCGCGACAGCAGCAATCTGTGCGAGCGAAATTCTCTGGCCGTCAAGTTCGAGCATGGCTACAAGGCAAAGGAAAAAGTAAAAAGGTAAAAGTAAGAGCGCGGGTGACTAGAATGATGACTAAGGTTTCCCGACGAAGAAGTCCGATTAATTCTCCGGTGCTCTAGTATTCGGTCCCCGGAGGGACCAAATGTTTATGGAACCAAGCACCGAAAGAGTCTGAAGCTCCGGAGGAGCGAAACAATGCGCTCCTCCGGAGCTAATGAGTTCCATGCGGCGACCCGAGCTATAAACATTTGGCCGCTCTGCGGCCAGGATTCGCGTAGACTTTGGAAACAACACACTAGCTCTTGCTTTTGCCTACTTTTACCTTACTTAATCACCCGATCAGGAGTTTCGGAAACATGTATGCGGCGTTCGGGCGTCTGGGTAATGTCGATTTTTCTGAATTCGCCGGTGCTACCGCCACGCAGGCGGTGTCGCGCGCGTCTGGCTCGGCGCACGGTTGCGCGTCCACCCGAAGCTGCCGCTGCCTTGGTCCAACTACTCATCCGTTGGAGCGGATGCAGCGAAAACTCATGCCGCGGTAAGACTTCGCCCGTGGCTTTGCGCAGTCTAATGGTTCCAACCGCGAACATGAAAATCGCCAGGTTGAAAACAAAGCCGACGATAAAAACGATCCCGCCGGGGACCAGTCCTACCGTTGCCCGCTGTAAAAACAAGGCAAAAGTGTCGGCCGGAACGGGATGCAAATAGACCTTCAGGTTCCAGCTCAGCGCCAAAAGCAAAAAAATCCAGAGGTAATTTCGCCGCAAGCGCCGGCCGATTGCTTCCCACACGCTGATCGTAAAATGGGGTGTCAGCAAGTCGCTGGCGAGATGGGATGCCCATTCCTGATCGGCCGGCACACTGTCCGGGGCCAACATCGGCGCCAGATAACCCGTCTCCATCACGCGCACGCGACTGGCCCAAATTTCATAGTAGCGATAGCGGCGGGCTTCCATCACCAGGAAGACAGTCACCAAAATTGAGTTGATGGGAATCACAAAGTGCGGGCTTAACGGCGAACTAAAAGTGAAAGACAGTGTCGCCCCGGCCGTAAGCACTGCCCAGTATGTCGTCGTATCGAGCCGAGTTCGCCAGGTGTTTGAGCGTTGCACCTCGCCGCGATAAAAATGTGCCATCGTGGTATTGAATTCGAGCGGCGACATTTTGCGGCGGGGCTCGGTGGGCGCAGTTGTCTGGCGGTCAGCGGTGATGCTTTCGTGCAGTGATGCGGAAGTGACCGGTCGCGGGCGGCTGGCTGGCCGCTCTCCGGACAATGTAATCGCCGAAGGATCACGCACCGAACTGCCGGCATGCCGGTGAGGGACACGAACCGCAGGCTCGGCATCAGCACTGGTGCTATCGGCTCGAAGTTGGCCAGCACCGGGCTGGGTTGAGTCAGTTATAATCGCCATGACCGGGTCACAAAGAGCGTGCGGGATGCCCGCGAAAACCGCGGGAATAATAACATGGAAACTATCTTAGTTCGCCCTTCATTCGCGGTCGAGGATCGACGACTGGATCTTCCGGAGTTGATCCGTGGACGAATTGTTACAGAACCGGGAGCGGTAGCGACCGGATCTAACACTCAACTCCGTACCGCGAGTCTTTTCAACCGTTAGACTGCGAGATCATGGCTTGAATCCAGGACCCGGTGGCTATTGACCACAGTTCTCTAACGACGACTATTTTTGGTGGAAGTTGCTCGAGTTTCGGTTCATTGCACCATGCACGACTGCTAAAAAATCCGTTGCTTGACACTGATCTGGGTGACACCTATAGTTTGGAATCCGTTGTTTGAAGCAAATGTTTTCAGTTTCGAAAACTACGCGAGAGGAAGGCCACGAGCGTTGGATGCGCGAGTCTTTGCGCGCCGCGCGAGAAGCGCGGACCCGCGACGAGGTTCCGATCGGTAGCTGCATTGTCGCCGGCGAGAAACTGCTGGCTGTCGCAGGAAATCGCACCCGCACCGATTGTGATCCAACCGCACATGCGGAGATGGTGGCCTTGCGGGAAGCCGCTCAGAACTGCGGCAACTATCGCCTGTCGGACGCGACGGTCTACTCGACAATCGAACCCTGCGCCATGTGCGCCGGAGCCCTGATCCAGGCGCGTGTAAAGTTGCTGGTTTACGGGGCGCGGGAT